>NZ_JBITZX010000005.1:0-497596 GCF_044547145.1 Streptomyces sp. NPDC052773
CTCCGGCTACGAGCTGTGCGAGAACACCCCGCTCAGGGAGGGCAGCGAGGAGTACCTCGACTCGGAGAAGTACCAGCTGCGGCCCCGCGACTGGGACGACCCGGACAGCATCGCCCCGCTCATCACCCGGCTCAACGAGATCCGGAGGCGGAGCCCGGCCCTGCGGCAGCTGCGCGATCTCCACTTCCACCACGCGGACCAGGACGCCGTGATCGCGTACTCCAAGCGGCACGGTTCGAACACGGTTCTGGTGGTCGCCAACCTCGACCCTCACCACACCCAGGAGGCCACGGTCTCGTTGGACATGCCGCAACTCGGCCTGGACTGGCACGAGTCGGTGCCGGTGCGCGACGAGCTCACCGGCGAGACCTATCACTGGGGCAGGGCCAATTACGTGCGTCTGGAACCGGGCCTCCGGCCGGCACACGTCCTCACCGTCCTGCGACCGTCCAACCCGCAGATCGGAGGGTCACCCACACCATGACAGTCAACGAGCCCGTGCCGGACACCTTCGAGGACACGCCCGCCCAGGACCGTGACCCGGAGTGGTTCAAGCGCGCCGTCTTCTACGAAGTGCTGGTGCGCTCCTTCCAGGACAGCAACGGCGACGGCGTCGGTGATCTCAAGGGTCTGACCGCCAAGCTGGACTACCTGCAGTGGCTCGGCGTCGACTGCCTGTGGCTGCCGCCGTTCTTCAAGTCCCCGCTCAGGGACGGGGGTTACGACGTCTCCGACTACACCGCCGTGCTCCCCGAGTTCGGCGACCTGGCGGACTTCGTGGAGTTCGTGGACGCCGCCCACCAGCGCGGCATGCGGGTCATCATCGACTTCGTCATGAACCACACGAGCGACCAGCACCCGTGGTTCCAGGAATCCCGCAAGGACCCGGACGGCCCCTACGGCGACTACTACATGTGGGCCGACGACGACAAGAAGTACCAGGACGCGCGGATCATCTTCGTCGACACGGAGGTCTCCAACTGGACCTTCGACCCGGTGCGCAAGCAGTACTTCTTCCACCGGTTCTTCTCCCACCAGCCGGACCTCAACTACGAGAACCCGGCGGTGCAGGAGGAGATGATCTCCGCGCTGCGGTTCTGGCTGGACCTGGGCATCGACGGGTTCCGGCTGGACGCCGTGCCGTACCTGTACGCCGAGGAGGGCACCAACTGCGAAAACCTTCCGGCGACCCATGAGTTCCTGAAGCGGGTCCGCAAGGAGATCGACGCCCACTACCCCGACACGGTTCTCCTCGCGGAGGCCAACCAGTGGCCGGAGGACGTGGTCGACTACTTCGGCGACTACGCCGGCGGCGGCGACGAATGCCACATGGCCTTCCACTTCCCGGTCATGCCGCGCATCTTCATGGCGGTCCGGCGCGAGTCCCGCTACCCGGTCTCGGAGATCCTGGCCAAGACCCCCGCGATCCCCTCCGGCTGCCAGTGGGGCATCTTCCTGCGCAACCACGACGAGCTGACGCTCGAGATGGTGACGGACGAAGAACGCGACTACATGTACGCGGAGTACGCCAAGGACCCGCGGATGCGCGCCAACATCGGCATCCGCCGCCGACTGGCCCCGCTCCTCGACAACGACCGCAACCAGATCGAACTGTTCACGGCCCTGCTGCTGTCCCTGCCGGGCTCGCCGATCCTGTACTACGGCGACGAGATCGGCATGGGCGACAACATCTGGCTCGGCGACCGGGACGCCGTCCGCACCCCCATGCAGTGGACACCGGACCGCAACGCGGGCTTCTCCACCTGCGACCCGGGCCGCCTCTTCCTGCCCACGATCATGGATCCGGTCTACGGCTACCAGGTCACCAACGTCGAGGCGTCCATGGCGTCGCCGTCGTCGCTGCTGCACTGGACCCGCCGCATGATCGAGATCCGCAAGCAGAACCCCGCCTTCGGACTCGGCTCCTACACCGAACTCCAGTCCTCCAACCCTGCGGTCCTGGCGTTCCTGCGGGAGCACGGCGACGACCTGGTGCTGTGTGTGCACAACTTCTCCCGCTTCCCGCAGCCGACCGAGCTGGACCTGCGCGAGTTCGCCGGCCGCCACCCGGTCGAGCTGATCGGCGGGGTCCGCTTCCCCGCCATCGGGGACCTGCCGTACCTGCTGACCCTGGCAGGTCACGGCTTCTACTGGTTCCGGCTCCGCAAGGACGCCGCCTAGAACCCGCGGCGGGGCGGTTTCCCCCGTCCCGCCCGGGGCACGCATGCCGTAACCCCCCGAACACTCCGGGCAACCCCCGAAACCACTTCCGGGGAAAGGACGCAGCCCATGTCGGAAGCCGTCACCCGCCCCGTCCTCTCGGCCCGCCCCGGCCTCCTCGCGTCACTGGAGCCCCTGCTGAGTCAGTGGCTGCCGCGTCAGCGGTGGTTCGCGGGCAAGGGACGCCCGGTGACCGGGTTCACGCTGGTTGCGGCCACCGAACTGATGCCGCCCGGTGGCCGGCTGGGCCTGTACCACCTGCTGGTCCAGGTCCACCAGCCGCTCACCCCGGTGCCGGGCGCGGCCCCCGGCCCCGGCGACTGCTACCAGTTGCTGATAGGCGTGCGCGAGGCGCTGCCGCCACGGCTGGCGCCCGCGCTGATCGGCCATGTCACCGAGGGCCCGCTCGCCGGACGCACCGTCTATGAGGCCCTGTACGACCCCCGGCCCGCCGACCTGCTCCTGGAGGCCCTGCGCACCCAGGCCCGCATCGGCGGGCTGCGCTTCGAACGCGACCCCGGCCAGGAGATCCGGCCCGGCCTCGTCGCGCGCGCGGTGACCGCCGAGCAGTCCAACTCGTCCGTCGTCTACGGCGATACGTTCATTCTGAAGCTGCTGCGGCGGATCGTCCCCGGCGTCAACCCGGACCTGGAGCTGCCCCTGGCGCTGGCCCGCGAGGGCTGCCCCCGGGTGCCCGCGCCGACCGCGTGGCTGCGGGCCGAGCTGGGCGGTGAGCCGTACGTCCTCGGCGTGCTCCAGCCCTATGTGCAGGGCGCGGCCGACGGCTGGGAGCTGGCGCTGCGGGAGCTGGCCAAGGGCGAGGACTTCGGCGCCGAGGCACGGGCGCTCGGGCGGGCCACGGCCGAGGTGCACACCGCGCTGGCCCGCGCCCTGCCGACCGTCACCCTCGGCCCGGCCCAGCTCCAGCCGCTGGTCGACTCCATGGTCGAGCGTCTGGACGCCGCCGCCCAGGCGGTGCCCGCGCTGCGCCCGTACGCGCCGAACCTGCGCAGCGCCTTCGAGGCGGTGGCGCAGCTCGGCGCGGAGGGCCGCACCTGGACCGCCCAGCGCATCCACGGCGATCTGCACCTCGGGCAGTGTCTGCGCTCGCCGGCCGGGCAGTGGACGCTGATCGACTTCGAGGGCGAGCCGGCGAAGTCGCTCGCGGAGCGGCGGATGCCGCAGCCGACCGTGCGGGACGTCGCCGGGATGCTGCGCTCCTTCGACTACGCCGCGCACTCCGTCCGCCCCGGCGTGCCGGGCTGGGCGGAGACCTGCCGGGCCGCGTACTGCTCCGGGTACGCGGAGGCCGGCGGGGGCGATCCGCGCCACGACCCGGTGCTGTTGCGCGCGTACGAAACCGACAAAGCGGTGTACGAAGTGGTCTACGAGGCCCGGCACCGTCCCGACTGGCTCCCGGTACCGCTGTCGGCGATACGGCGCCTCGCCTCGACCCCATCGACCTGACCTTCCCTGACCCCTCCCAGGAGGCTCCGCCCGTGACTCCCCGCACCCCGTCCAGCGGTTCGGACCCGAAGCAGACGGCCGAGAATCGCTCCGCGCAGGAGACGGCGGCGAAACAGACCGTGCCCCGGCAGGCGACGGCGAAGAAGACCGCCACGAAGAAGGCTGCCGCCAGGAAGACACCGGCACAGAAGGCCGTGGCGAAGAAGACGGCGGCGGAGCAGGCGCCGGTGGAGAAGGCCGTGGCGAAGAAGGCCATGGCGAAGAAGGCCGCGGCCGGGGCGCTGGTGCCGAAGGCGCCGGCCGAGCGGGCGGTGGCGAAGAAGGCGGCGCGGAAGGCGCCTGCGCGGAAGGCCGTCGCCGGGCCGTCGGCCGCCGAGCAGGCCGCGGCGGCCGGGGCCGAGCCCGTCTCCGGTGCCGAGGAGAGCGCCGAGAAGGCCGTTGCCAAGCGCGCCTCCGCCAAGAAGGCCCCGGCCAGGAGCACCGCCAAGAGCCCGGCCAAGGCCGCGGCCGAGAAAGCGACCGCGAAGAAGGCGCCCGCCAAGAGGACAGTTGCCAAGAAGGCACCCGCCAAGAGGACCGCGGTCAAGCGCGCGCCCGCCAAGAAGACCACCGGCGCCGGAGCCGGGAAGGCCGTCACCGCGCCCCCCGTCGTCCCCGCGCCCTCCCCCGCGCTGGAGGCGGAGGACCGGGAGCGGCTGCTGGCGGGGACGCATCACGACCCGCACGCGGTGCTGGGCGCGCACGCCGTGGAGGGCGGGGTGGCCTTCCGGGCGTTCCGGCCGTACGCCAGGTCGGTCACGGTCGTCTGCGGGGAGCTGCGGGCCGAGCTGTACGACGACGGGCAGGGGTTCTTCTCCGCGCTGCTCCCCCTCCAGGACGTACCGGACGGGTACCGGATGGTGGTGGCGTACGAGGAGACGGTCGTCGAGACGGAGGACGCATACCGCTTCCTGCCCACCCTCGGCGAGCTGGATCTGTATCTGATCGGCGAGGGCCGGCACGAGCAGCTGTGGACGGCGCTGGGCGCGCACCCGATGACGCATCAGGGCGTGACCGGCACCCGGTTCACGGTGTGGGCGCCGAACGCCCGGGGCGTACGGCTGGCCGGGACCTTCAACTTCTGGGACGGCACCGGGTTCCCGATGCGCTCGCTGGGCTCGTCGGGGGTGTGGGAGCTGTTCGTGCCGGGGATCGGCGAGGGCGAGCTGTACAAGTTCGAGATCACCCGGCCGGACGGTTCGCGGACGCTGCGCGCGGACCCGATGGCCCGCCGCACCGAGACCCCGCCGAACACGTCATCGATCATCCACTCGTCGACGTACGAGTGGGGCGACGCGGACTGGCTGGCCCGCCGCGCGGAGCGCCCCGCGCACGAGGCGCCGTTCTCCGTCTACGAGGTGCACCTGCCGTCGTGGCGCCCGGGGCTGACGTACCGTCAACTGGCCGAGCAGCTCCCGGCGTACGTCAAGGACATGGGCTTCACCCACGTGGAGCTGATGCCGATCGCCGAGCACCCCTTCGGCGGCTCCTGGGGCTACCAGGTCACCGGCTTCTACGCGCCGACCGCCCGGCTCGGCTCCCCGGACGACTTCAAGTACCTGGTGGACGCGCTGCACCAGGCGGGCATCGGCGTCCTCATGGACTGGGTACCCGCGCACTTCCCGCGCGACGACTGGGCGCTGGCGGAGTTCGACGGCCGGCCACTGTACGAGCATCCGGACCCGCGCCGGTCGGCCCACCCCGACTGGGGCACGCTGGAGTTCGACTTCGGGCGGCGCGAGGTGCGCAACTTCCTCGTCGCCAACGCGGTCTACTGGTGCGAGGAGTTCCACATCGACGGGCTGCGCGTCGACGCGGTCGCCTCGATGCTCTACCTCGACTACTCACGCGAGCCGGGCCAGTGGGTGCCCAACGAGCACGGCGGGCGGGAGAACCTGGACGCGGTGGCGTTCCTCCAGGAGATGAACGCGACCGTGTACCGCAGGGCGCCCGGCGTGGTGACCATCGCCGAGGAGTCCACCGCCTGGGACGGGGTGACCCGCGCGACCCACCACAAGGGCCCGAGCGGCTTCGGCGGCCTCGGCTTCGGGCTGAAGTGGAACATGGGCTGGATGCACGACTCGCTCCAGTACATGAGCAAGGACCCCGTGCACCGCAGGCACCACCACCACGAGCTGACGTTCTCGATGGTGTACGCGTACAGCGAGAACTACGTCCTGCCGATCTCCCACGACGAGGTGGTGCACGGCAAGCGTTCGCTGGTGTCGAAGATGCCGGGCGACTGGTGGCAGCAGCGCGCCAACCACCGCGCCTACCTGGGCTTCATGTGGGCCCACCCCGGCAAGCAACTCCTCTTCATGGGCCAGGAGTTCGCCCAGGGCGCGGAGTGGTCGGAGGCGCACGGCCCGGACTGGTGGCTGCTCGACCCGGCGTACGGCGCGGAGGCCGACCACCGCGGGGTCCGCGACCTGGTCCGGGACCTCAACTCCGTCTACCGCGCCACCCCGGCCCTGTGGGAGCGGGACGTCCACCCGGACGGCTTCCAGTGGATCGTCGCGGACGCCGCCGACGACAACGTCCTCGCCTTCCTGCGGCTGGACGCGGAGGGCACGCCGCTGCTGTCGGTCAGCAACTTCTCCCCGGTCGTCCGACACGACTACCGCCTCGGCGTCCCCGACGACATCCCCGCCTGGCACGAGGTCCTCAACACCGACGCCGCCCGCTACGGCGGCAGCGACGTCACCCGCCCCGACCCCGTCAAGCCGGAGGCCCAGGGCTGGCACGGCCGCCCCGCGAGCATCCGGCTGACGCTCCCGCCGCTGGCTACGGTGTGGCTGCGGCCTGCCTGAGCCCTTCCGGGAGGGCGCCGGTGTGCAGGACGCCGAGGCGCTGGGTGGCGCGGGTGAGGGCGACGTAGAGGTCGCTGGTGCCGTACCGGGCGGGTTCGACGACCAGGACGGAGTCGAACTCCAGGCCCTTGGCCTGGCGCGGGTCGAGGAGGACGACGGTCCGCGTCAGGTCGGGTTCGGCGCCGGCCGTCACCCCGTCCAGGCGGGCGGCGAGACTCCGGTGGAGGTCGCGCGGGGCGATGACGGCGAGGCGGCCCTCCGCGGGGGTCAGCTCCCCGACCGCCTTCGCGACCGCGCCGGGCAGGTCGTCGGTGGCGCGCACCCAGGGCCGTACGCCCGTGGAGCGGACCGAGCTGGGCGGTTCGAAGCCGGGGTTCTCGGCCCGGACGACGGCCGCCGCGAGGTCCATGATCTCGGCGGGGGTGCGGTAGTTGACGCGAAGCCGGGTGTGCTCCCAGCGGTCCTCGACGTACGGCTGGAGGATCTTGTCCCAGGAGCCCACGCCGGCCGCCTCCGCGGTCTGCGCCGGGTCGCCGACCAGGGTCATCGAGCGGGTCGGGCTGCGCCGCATCAGCAGCCGCCACGCCATCGGCGACAGCTCCTGTGCCTCGTCGACGATGATGTGCCCGAACGCCCAGGTGCGGTCGGCCGCCGCGCGCTCGGCGGCGCTGCGGTGGTCGGCCTCCTCGTGCCGCTCGGCGAACCGCTCGGCGTCGATGATGTCGTGCGCGGACAGCACCTCGGAGGCCTCCGGGTCGTCCTCCTCCTTGTCCTCGAACTCGTAGGTCCGGGAGGCGTACGACACGTCCAGCACGCCCTGCGCGTAGGCGATCTGGGTCTCCCGCTCGCGCTCGGTGCGGGCCCGGGCCGCCCGGTCGTCCTCGCCGAGGAGTTCGGCGGCCTCGTCCAGCAGGGGTACGTCCGCGACCGTCCAGGCCCGGGTGACCGGGCGGCGGATGGCGGCGGCGTCCTCGTCGCCGACGTACCCCTCGGGGTCGGCGAGGAAGTCGGCGACCAGCCGCTGCGGGGTGAGCACCGGCCACAGCCGGTCGATCGCGGACCACACCTCGGGGTTCTCGGCGAGGTCGTCGCGGATCTGGGTGATGTCGGCGGGGTCAAGCAGGCTGGAGCCGTCGTAGGGGTCGGTGCCGATGCGCTCGGCGTACAGCTCGGTGAGGGTGTTGAGGATGTGGCCCTCGAAGTGCTCGCGGGCCGCGTTGTGCGGCAGCCTGGTGGCCCGGGTCCGCTCGCGGGCGACGCTGACCAGGCCGTCGTCGAGCATCAGGACCTCCCGGTCGTGCTCGATCGCGATGACCGGATCGGGCAGCGCCTGCCGGTCGCGCACGACGGCGGCGAGCACGTCGGCCATGTCGGCGCGGCCCTTGACCGCGGCGGCCTCCGGAGTGTCCGTGGCGGTGGCCTTCACGCCGGGGTACAGCTCGCCGACGGTGGCGAGCAGCACCCCGGTCTCGCCGAGGGAGGGCAGCACCTCGCCGATGTAGCCGAGAAAGGCCGGGTTGGGGCCGACGATCAGCACGGCCCGCTTGGCGAGCAGTTCCCGGTGCTCGTAGAGGAGGTAGGCGGCGCGGTGCAGGGCGACGGCCGTCTTGCCGGTGCCGGGCCCGCCCTCCACCACCAGCACTCCGCGGTGCGGGGCGCGGATGATCTCGTCCTGTTCGGCCTGGATGGTCTGGACGATGTCGCTCATCCGGCCGGTGCGCGCGGAGTTCAGCGCGGCGAGCAGCACGGCGTCGCCGCTGGGGTCCTCGTGGCCGGTCCGCTCCCGGTCGCCGACGTCGAGGAACTCGTCGTGCAGGGCGGTGACCGTGCGGCCCTCGGTGGTGATGTGCCGGCGGCGGCGCAGGCCCATCGGGGTGTGGCCGGTGGCCAGGTAGAAGGGGCGGGCGACCTCGGCCCGCCAGTCGATGAGGACCGGGGTGCGCTCGGCGTCGTCGGCGCGCAGGCCGATGCGGCCGATGTGGTGGCGGACGCCGGAGGTCAGGTCGATCCGGCCGAAGCAGAGGGAGCCGTCGACCGCGTTCAGCGCGGCGAGCAGCCCGGAGCGCTCGGCGACCAGGATGTCGCGCTCCAGCCGGGCCTGCATCGGCTTGTCGCCCTGGGCGAGAGCGTCCGTGACGGAGGACTCGGCCTCGCCGCGCAGCAGGTCGACACGCGCGTAGAGATCGTCGATGAATTCCTGCTCCTGACGCATTTCATCGTCTGGAAATTCGGAGTTTGACAATTCCGCTCCCGGCCGGATATACTGTGGTCACTGAACTTCCCGCGACCAATTGCAATTGAAGTCGCGAATCATTGAATATACGCAAAGAAATCCCCCGGACGCAATTGCCCGGGGGATTTCTCGTACGTTCGTCGCTACGTTCCTCGCGCGCGCGTGGGTTCAGAGCGCCTCGGCGATCTCCTCAAGCAGCCGCCGCTTGGGCCGCGCCCCCACCATCGACCTCACCGGCTCCCCGTCGCGGAAGACCATGAAGGTCGGCATGGAGAGCACCTTGTACGCGTTCGTGGTCTCCGGATTGGTGTCCACGTCCAACTGCACCACCTTCAGCCGCTCCCCCTCCTCCGCGGCCACCGCGCTGAGCACCGGCCCCATCTGCCGGCACGGCGGGCACCAGTCCGCGGTGAACTCCACCAGCACCGGCAGCTCCGACCCGATCACCTCCGCCGCGAAGTCCGCGTCCGTCACCTCGGCCACACCCGCTGCCCTGATCACAGCCCCTGCCCTCCCAGTTCGCACATCGGATCCTCGGCCAGCGCCAGCCGCACGCCGATCTTCGCCCGCACCGCCTGCAACTCGCCGATCAGCGCGTCGAGTTCGTCCAGCTTGCGCCGGTAGACCGCGAGCGAGGCGGGACAGGCGTCGCCCTCCGGGTGCCCGGCCCGCAGACACTCCACGAAGGGCCGCGTCTCCTCCAGGTCGAACCCGAAGTCCTGCAGCGTCCTGATCTGCCGCAGCAGCTTCAGATCGTCCTCGTCATACGTCCGGTACCCGTTGTCGTCGCGCCGCGCGGGCAGCAGCCCCCGCGCCTCGTAGTACCGCAGCGTCCGCGTCGTGGTCCCGGCCCGTGCGGCCAGCTCGCCGATTCGCATGAGAAGGACCGTAAGCCTTGACGCCGACGTCAAAGCAAGGCGCCAACGGCCCCCGGGCGATTAGGATCGCGGCATGGCCCTGATCACGAGTGACGTGGACCGCTTCGAGGCCGCGCGGCCCCGGCTGGAGGCCATCGCCTACCGGCTGCTCGGCTCGGCGAGCGAGGCGGAGGACGCCGTGCAGGAGACGTTCCTGCGCTGGCAGGCGGCCGACGTCCGGCGGATCGAGGTGCCCGAGGCCTGGCTGACCAAGGTCCTCACCAACCTCTGCCTCAACCTGCTCACCTCGGCCCGGGCCCGGCGTGAGACATACGTGGGGCAGTGGCTCCCCGAGCCGCTGCTCGCCGGGGACCCGATGCTCGGCCCGGCCGACACGGCCGAGCAGCGCGAGTCGGTGTCGTACGCCGTCCTCGTCCTGCTGGAGCGCCTGTCACCCAACGAGCGCGCGGTGTACGTGCTGCGCGAGGCCTTCGACTACTCGCACCGGGAGATCGCCGAGATCCTGGACATCACCGAGGCCGCCAGCCAGCAGATCTTCCACCGGGCCAAGAAGCACGTCGCGGCCGGCAAGGCGCGCACCCGGATCGACGAGGCCGCCGCGCGCCGGGTCGTCGAGGAGTTCCTGGCCGCGGCGACCAGCGGCCGTACCGAACCTCTCGTACGCCTGCTCACCCAGGACGCCGTCTCCGTCGGCGACGGCGGCGGGAAGGTCCCGGCCCGCGCGAAGGCGTTCGAGGGCGCGCTCGCGGTCGCCAAGTTCCTGCGCGGCCTGTTCAAGCCCGGCGAGTCCAAGCGGGCGCTGGTCGGCGGCGCACCCGACATCTACGCCACGACCGCCAACGGCGAGCCCGCCATCGTGGCGGTCGTGGACGGCCGGGTCGTCGCGATCACCTGCCTGGAGGTCACCGAGGAGGGCATCGCCGCGGTCCGCAGCCAGGTCAACCCGGACAAGCTGGTCCGCGCGACCGAGCAGTGGGCGGCCGGGGACTTCGGCGGCACCCCGCTCTACACCCTCTGACCCGCCTGCACGCGATGTGACGTGCTTCACACCTTGATCCTGTCAGGAATCGCCGGGCCGCCCGGTTCAAGGGGCGAACCGCGCAAGACAGCGGCGGAACCCTCGCAGTACCCGCAGACAGGAGCAGGCCCATGCAGCACCGCATCGTCGTCCTCGGAGCCGGCTACACCGGAGCCGTCGCCGCCGGCCGCCTCGCCCGGCGGCTGCACCGCGCGGACGTCGCCATCACCCTCGTCAACCCGGAGCCCGACTTCGTCGAGCGCGTCCGGCTGCACCAGCTCGCGACCGGCCAGACGCTCACGCACCGGCCGTTGCGCGAGATGTTCGCCGGCACGGGCGTGGCGCTGAAGCTCGCGAACGTGACGGCGGTGGACGTGGACCGCAAGACGGTGACGGGCACCCCCGTCGACGGCCCCGAGCAGGAAGAACTGGAGTACGACACGCTGGTCTACGCCCTCGGCAGCGGCTGGAACGACGGAGGCGTCCCCGGCGTCGCCGCACACGCCCACGACATCGCGAGCCGCCCCGGCGCGCTGCGCCTGCGCGAACGCCTCGCCGCCCTGGAGGCCGGCCGGCCCGTGGTGGTGGTCGGGGGCGGCCTGACCGGCCTGGAGGCCGCGACCGAGATCGCCGAGGCCCGCCCGGACCTCGACGTGTCCCTGGCCGTCCGCGGCGCCCTCGGCGACTGGCTCTCGCAGAAGGGCCGCGCGCACCTGCGGAAGGTGGTGGACAAGCTCGGCATCACGGTCCACGAGCAGACCGCGGTCGCCGCCGTGGCGGCGGACAGCGTGACCACGGCCGACGGCCGGACCCTGCCCGCCGAGGTCACGGTGTGGACCACCGGCTTCGCCGTCCACCCGATCGCCCGGGCCACCTCCCTGGAGGTCACCGACCGCGGCCAGATCGTGGTCGACGGCACGATGCGCTCGGTCTCCCACCCGGACGTGTACGCCGTGGGTGACGCGGCGATGGCGATCGGCCCGGAGGACAAGCAGCTGCGGATGTCCTGCGCCTCGGGCGTCCCGATGGCCTGGCAGGCCGCCGACGCCATCGCCGCCCGCCTCGCCGGCACCAAGGTCCCCCACGTCTCGATCCGCTACTACCAGCAGTGCGTCTCCCTCGGCCGCAAGGAGGGCCTGATCCAGTTCGTCACCGCCGACGACCGGGCGAAGGACGGCGCCCTGACGGGCCGCGTGGCCGCCCTCTACAAGGAACTCATCTGCAAGGGCGCGGCCTGGGGCGTCGCCAATCCCACCGCGGGCCTGCCGACCCGCCGCCGTCACGTCGTACGGCAGGAGACCGGCAGCCGTACCCACGCGGAGGCGGCGGCCTGACGGGGGCGCCGGCCCGACCCGCGCCCCCTGCCGAAGCCCCCACCGAACCGCCGGTATCGGCCGACGCGCCCACCACGTCGGCCGATACCGGCGGTTCAACCATGCCCGGCGCTCGGCCACGCCGGCGGCCCGGCCACCCCCGGCGGCCCGGCCACCCCCGGCGGCCGGCCACCCCCGGCGGCCGGGCACCCCCAGGGGCAGCCACGCCCGGCGGTACGACCACACCGCCCGGCAGTCCGGCCACGCCCGGCGTCCGGCACACCCAGGGGCGACCACGCCTGACGGCTTCGACGACGCCTGACGGTCCGACGCCCGATGGTTCGACCACACCCGGCAGCCCGGCACCGCCCGGCGGTCCGGCAGGCACCGCCCGGTGGTCCGGCAGGCACCGCCCGGCGGTCCGGCAGGCACCGCCCGGCGGTCCGGCAGGCACCGCCCGGCGGTCCGGCAGGCACCGCCCGGCGGTCCGGCAGGCACCGCCCGGTGGTCCGGCAGGCACCGCCCGGTGGTCCGGCAGGCACCGCCCGGTGGTCCGGCCCACGGCCCTCCGGGTGCCGCCGCCGGCGGCTCGCGACGCCTACGCCTTCGCCAGCTCCACCCGCCGCTCGGGCGTCTCCTCGGCGGCCTCCGTCGGGGCGGCACCGTGGTCGTCGAGGAGGGTCTTCTCGTCGAACGGGGCCCGGCCCGCGAGGACCTCGGCGACCCGCTCCTTGTCGATCTCCTTGGTCCAGGTGCCGATCAGGACGGTGGCGACCGCGTTGCCCGCGAAGTTGGTCAGGGCACGTGCCTCGCTCATGAAGCGGTCGATGCCGACGACGAGGCCGATGCCGTCCACCAGGGCGGGCTTGTGCGACTGGAGGCCGCCCGCGAGGGTGGCGAGGCCCGCGCCGGTCACACCCGCCGCGCCCTTGGAGGCGACCAGCAGGAACAGCAGCAGCGGGATCTGCTCGCCGACCGACATCGGCGTACCCATGGCGTCGGCGATGAACAGGGACGCCATGGTCATGTAGATCATGGTGCCGTCGAGGTTGAAGGAGTAGCCGGTCGGGACGGTGATGCCGACCACCGGCTTGCTGACGCCCAGGTGCTCCATCTTGGCGATGAGCCGCGGCAGCGCGGACTCCGAGGAGGACGTGGACAGGATCAGCAGGAACTCACGGCCCAGGTACTTGAAGAACGTGAGGATGTTCAGCCCGGAGACGATCCGCAGCAGCGCGCCGAGGACGAGGAAGACGAAGAGGAAACAGGTGACGTAGAAGCCGAGCATCAGCACGGCGAGGCTCTTCAGCGCGTCCAGACCCGCCGACCCGGTGACGGCGGCGATGGCACCGAAGGCGCCGATCGGCGCGGCCCACATGACCATGGCGAGGATGCGGAAGACCAGCCGCTGGATGTGCTCGACCCCGCGCAGGATCGGCTGGCCGGCGGAGCCCATGGCCTGGAGGGCGAACCCGGCGAGCAGCGCGATGAGCAGGGTCTGCAGCACCTCGCCCTGGGTGAAGGCGGAGACGATCGTGGTCGGGATGATGCCGAGCAGGAACTCGGTGGTGTCCTTGGCCTCCCCGTCGACCTGGGCGTGCCCGGCGTCCTTCACCGCGTCGGTGACGGCGAGCCCGGTGCCCGGCTCCAGGAGGTTGCCGACGACGAGGCCGATGGCGAGGGCGACCAGCGACATCGCGAGGAAGTAGACCAGGGCGATACCGCCGACGGCACCCACCTTCGCGGCCTTCCGCACCGACCCGATACCGAGCACGATCGTGCAGAAGATGATCGGCGAGATCATCATCTTGATCAGGTTCACAAAGCCCGTACCGATGGGCTTCAGCTCGACCGCGAAGTCCGGAGCGGCCAGACCCACGGCGATACCGAGGGCCACCGCGATGATCACCGCGATGTAGAGATAGTGGGTGCGGTCCCGCTTGTCCCGCTTGGGCGCGGGGGCTGCGGCAGGTGCCGTTTCGGGTGTGCTGGTCACGGCTGCCCTCCTTGACGACGTCGTCGGCATCACCGGCGTGCGGCTCACGTCCGGGGGAAGATGCGGGGATTCTCCGGGGGAAGATCCGGCGAATCTCCGGGGAATGCACGTGACTATCTCCCGCCCTGTGAGGGCGGTCACCCTTCCGTTCATTTAGTTCACACTTCGACGGAGAGGCAGACTGAGGCCATGCGCATCCCGCCCGTCCCCCGCCCCCGCAGCCTGGCCGGCCAGCTCTTCGCCATGCAGGCCGTGCTGATCGCGGTGGTCGTCGCCGGGTACGCGTTCTTCACCTACGTCAGCGACCGCCGCCAGGCCGAGGAGGCGGCCGGCCGCCAGGCCGCGGCAGTGGCCCGCTCGGTCGCCGACTCCCCGTCCGTACGGGAGGCGATCCGCACCCCGGACCCGACGGCCGCGCTCCAGCCGTACGCCCTGCGGGTCATGCGGGACACGGAGGTCGACTTCGTCACGATCATGGACCCGCGGGGCATCCGCTGGACCCACCCCCGGGAGAGCGAGATAGGGCGGCCCTTCCTGGGCCACACCGAGCGCGCCCTGCGAGGCGAGACGTTCACCGAGACGTACACCGGAACCCTCGGCCCGTCCGTCCGCGCGGTCACCCCCGTGGTGGACGGGGACGGGGAGGGAGACGGGCGGATCATCGGCCTGGTCAGCGCGGGCATACGGGTCGAGGCGATCACCGAGCGGGTCCGCGGCCAGCTCACCGCGCTGCTGGGGGTGGCCGCGGGGGCCCTGGCCCTGGGCGCGATCGGCACCTACGTGATCAACGCACGCCTGCGCCGCCACACCCACGGCATGAACGCGACCGAGCTGAGCCGTATGCACGACTACCACCAGGCCGCGCTGCACGCCGTACGCGAGGGACTGCTGATGCTCGACGGGCAGTACAGGGTGGCGCTGATCAACGACGGCGGCCGGGAGTTGCTGGGCGTGTCCGGGGAGGTGATCGGCCGCTCGGTGGCGGAGCTGGGCCTGCCCGCCCCGCTGACGGGGGCGCTGCTGGCGTCGGAGCCGCGCGTCGACGAGGTGCACCTGACGACCGACCGGGTCCTGGTGGTGAACACCTCACCGGTGTCGGGCGGTGAACGCCGCGGCACGGTGGTGACCCTGCGCGACGTGACGGAACTCCAGTCCCTGATGGGCGAACTGGACTCGGAGCGCGGCTTCACCCAGGCCCTGCGCTCCCAGGCCCACGAGGCCGCCAACCGCCTGCACACGGTCGTCTCCCTCATCGAGCTGGGCCGCGCGGAGGAGGCGGTCGCCTTCGCCACCGCCGAACTGGAACTGGCGCAGGCGCTGACGGACCAGGTGGTGGCGGCGGTCGGCGAACCGGTCCTGGCCGCACTGCTGCTCGGCAAGACGGCCCAGGCCAACGAGCGGGGCGTGGAACTGGAGGTGTCGGCGGAGAGCCGCCTCGACGACGGCGTGCTGCCGGAGGACTTGTCCTCCCGCGACCTGGTCACCATCCTCGGCAACCTCATCGACAACGCGGTCGACGCGGCCCAGGGCAGTGTGCGGGCACGGGTCACGGTCGCGGCGTACACGGAGGACGGCGAACTGGTGCTGCGGGTGTCGGACACCGGCGCGGGCGTGGACCCGTCGCAGGCGGACCTGGTCTTCCAGCGCGGCTTCTCGACGAAGCCGGCGACGACCGGCCCCGGCGGCCGGGGCCGTGGCCTGGGCCTGGCCCTGGTCCGCCAGGCGGTGCACCGGCACGGCGGGAACCTGACGGTGACGGAGGCGGAGGGCGGGGGCGCCGAGTTCGAGGCCCGCCTGCCGCTGCGGGCCGCGGCGGTGCCGGGAGGCCTGGCATGACCCACCAGGAGCCGATCCGCGTCCTGATCGTGGAGGACGACCCCGTCGCCGCCGACGCGCACGTGATGTACGTCGGCCGGGTCCCGGGTTTCGTCGCCGTCGGCACGGCGCACACGGGCGCGGAGGCGCGCCGCGCGCTGGACCGCACCCCCGTGGACCTGCTGCTGCTGGACCTGCACCTCCCGGATGTGCACGGCCTGCAACTGGCCCGGTCCCTGCGGGCGGCCGGCCACCACGCGGACGTCATCGCGGTCACGTCGGCGCGTGACCTGGCGGTCGTCCGGGAGGGCGTCTCGCTGGGAGTCGTGCAGTACGTCCTCAAACCCTTCACCTTCGCGACGCTGCGGGACCGGCTGGTCCGCTACGCGGAGTTCCGGGGCGCGGCGGGCGAGGCGAGCGGCCAGGACGAGGTCGACCGCGCCCTGGCCACCCTGCGCGCCCCCGGCCCGGCCGCCCTGCCGAAGGGCTTGAGCGCACCGACGCTGGAGCGGGTGACGATCGCCCTGCGGGAGGCGGAGGAAGGGCTCACGGCGGCCGGGGTGGCCGAGGCGGTGGGGATCTCGCGGATCACGGCCCGGCGGTATCTGGAGCATCTGGTGGATGCGGGGAGGGCGGGGCGGAGTCCGTTGTACGGGCAGGTGGGGAGGCCGGAGTTGGTTTATCGGTGGGTGCGGGCCCGTTGAGCCGAGCAGCACGACGAGCCTGGGCGGCCTCCCTGTCGGCACCCGCACGCTCGTAGGCATCGGCGGCCCGCAGCCAGTGGTCGCGGGCCCGTGCCGGATCACCGGCGGTGTCATGGACGAGAGCCAGGGCACAGAGTGTCTGTCCTGCACCGTGCCAGTCCTGCGACTCCTCGCAGATTTCGAGGCTGTTGAGGCATGCCGTGACGGCCTCGGTCACCCTGCCGCGCGCGTTGAGCGCGACACCGTAGTTGTGCCAGGTCCGTCCTTCGCGTGGCCTGTCCCCCGTCTCTCGGTAGAGGTCCAGGGCCCTGCGCAGGGCCGCCAGCGCCTCGTCCACCCGCACCGCCTTGCGGAGTATGAGCCCGAGGTTGTTCCATGCGCCGGCCTCGCTGTGCCGGTCTCCCATGGAGCGGAACAGCCGGAGCGCCGTCTGGAATGCCTCGACCGCCTCGTCCACATGTCCCACGCCGGACAGGACGGTACCGAGATTGGACGCCGCCATCGCTGTGCCGATCCGATTGCCCAGTGCGTGGTACAGGTCACCCGCACGTTGGTGTGCCTTCCAGGCCTCGCGCAGGCGGCCCGTCCCTCGCAGGGCGATACCCATCCTGTTCCAAGCGGCGGCTTCACCTTGCCGGTCCCCCGCTCGACCGGCGGCGACCTGGGCGGCGCGGTGGACGATGACACCCTCTTCGAAGCGGCGCCGCCATTCGAGGTACTCGGCGATGACGGCGGCGAGACAGGCCGCCTCGAAGGCGACCTTCCTGTCGACGGCCCACTGCGTCGCCGCTACCAGGTTCTGGCATTCCCTGTCGAACCATGCCACCGCCTCCTCACGATCGCGGAACAGCTGTGGAAACGGCTGCCCGGCGCGGCCCCGCAGCCGCGCGTCGGCCGCCTCGGCACGCTCGAGGTAGTGAGCCAGGACCCTGGTCCGTACTGATCCTCGCTCGTCCGCGGTCGCCTTGCCCGCCGCGTGGAGTCGGACCAGATCGTGCATCCGCCAGCGGCCTCTGAGTTGGCCCTGCTCCACCAGGTGGGCGCGTTCGAGTTCGACCAGCAGGGCACGCGCCTGCCCGTAACCGCCGTCGAAGAGAGCCGCGATCACGTCGAGTCCCGATTCCGTACCCGGCATGAGGGCGAGGAGCCTCAGCAACCACGCCTGCTCGGCGGGAAGCCGCCGATACGAGAGGTCGAACGCTGCCCGGACGCTACGCTCCCCGTCATCGAGATGGGCGAGCAGGTCATGGGAGGCGGTGAGGTCTTCCACCAACTCGGTGACTGGTTTCTCCCGGTCCTCCACGAGCAGTGCGGCCACGATCTGCAGGGCCAGCGGTAGATGTCCGCACAGCTCGGCCAGCCGACCGACCGCCCTGCTCTCCCGGCCGGCCCGGTCGTCGTCCTGATGGGCGATCCTCAGGGCGAGATCCAACAAGTCGTACGCGGCTTCGGGTGTGAGCTGGTCCAGGGGCACCAATCGCGCCCCCAACTGCGGCAGCCGGTGCCGGGAGGTGACGAGGACCCGGTGCCGGGACTCCCCCGGCAGCAGCGGCCGCACCTGCTGCGGCGTCGACGCGTTGTCGGCCAGCACCAGGACGGCTCCGTGCTCTCTGCCTCGCCGCGCCAGCATCGAGCGATACAGCGCTGCCTGTTCGCCCTCTGTGGCCGGCATGTCCTCGACCTCCACGCCCAAAGCGCATAACAGCGACCGCAGCGCCTGCTTCGCCGTGGCCGGCGCATCGTCATGCCCGTGCAGATCGACGAAGAGCACCCCACCCGGAAACCACCCCCGCTCCCGCGCCGCGTACGCCGCCTCCACCGCCAGCGCCGTCTTCCCGATCCCGCCCAGCCCGGACACGGCGGTGACGAGCACGGCCTGCTGCGGATCGCCGGGCGCGGCCGGGTCGAGGGCATCGAGGAGCCGGGCCAGTTCCGCGTCGCGCCCGGTGAAGCCGGCGGCCTTGGCGGGGAGGGAGTCCAGCGCGGTGGGCGCGGGAGCCCGGGCCACACCGGTGACCGGCCCGTAGAAGTTGCCGCCCCGGAAGTCGACGTGATCACCTCTCATGCCACGTCGTCACTCCCGCCGAACGGCAGGGCGTACACCACGACCTGCACGGCAAGCCCGATTACGACCAACGCCTCGACCACCGAGATGATCAACAGCCCACGGCTGACATCCCCGGCCCAGTACACGGCAAGCGCGCTCAGCGGTACGACACAGAAGGCGAGCAGATCGACGACAAGCTGCGTGACCTTCCGAGCCACCCGCCGCGTGTCCCCACGATGAAAGCTCTCCCACCGGAAGACCGACTCCTCACCGGCCAGCCGGGCGAGCCGGGGCCCCAGCTCACCCCGCACATACGCCCCGATGGCGGAGATCTTCTGGTCGTTGACGAGATACGTCCACCCCAGCACCACGCACACCGGCGGCAGTGCGAGCAGCATCGACGCCTGCCTGGCCTGCGCCGCCGCGGCGATGACGGCGGCGACGACCGCGAGGGTGACGTACAGCAGGTTGTCCCGGAACCCGATCCGCGCCTTCTGCTCGTCCTTGACGCTCTGGTACTCGGCGAGCAGCAGCTGCCCGGCGGTGACGTCACTCTCGTCCGGCACGTCGTCGCCCTTCTCCCCCGCTGTCCAACAGCCCGCCCTTTACGACCACTTGCCAGTACTTTAGGGGTGTGCCACAGACACATCCCAGGGTTCCCACCGTCGTCGTCCTCACCGCGCTCGCACTGGAGTACGCCGCCGTGCGCCGGCACCTCGAGGACCGGGAGGAGTTCGTCCACCGCGACGGAACCCGCATCGAGCAGGGACGCCTCGCGGGCACCGACTGGTACGTCGCCCTGGCCGAACTCGGCGAGGGTGTGAGGACGGCCGCCGCCGTCACCACCCGGCTGATCGACTGGCTGCGCCCGGAGGCGGTGCTGTTCGTCGGGGTCGCGGGGAGCCTCAAGGACGACATCGCGATCGGGGATGTCGTCGTGGGCACGAAGGTGTACGGCATCCACGGCGGCAAGTGGACACCGGACGGCTTCCTGTCCCGCCCGGAGTCCTGGCCGGGCTCCAACGCGCTGGTGCAGGCGGCGCGTTCGGCGGTCCGGGACATGTCCGCCGTACGCACGCACTTCAAGCCGATCGCCTCGGGTGACGTGGTCCTGGCCGACGCCGAGTCGGAGATCGCGAAGCACCTGCGCGCGAACTACAACGACGCGGCGGCGATCGAGATGGAAGGCTCCGGCGCGGCCCACGCGGCGCATCTCAGCGGGCAGCTGGACGCACTGGTGATCCGCGGTATCAGCGACCGCGCGGACCCGCGGAAGCACACGGCCGAAGCCGACGGCTCCCAGGAGCGGGCCGCCGCCCAGGCGGCCTCGGTGGCCGTGGAGGTACTGCGCAAGCACCACCCACGCGGCCGTTCCTCCGACTCCCGGGAGGGCCCCCATACCGGCGGCGACCACATCGACTTCCGGGGCGGCACCTTCTACGGCCCCGTCATCGGCAAGCAGCAGTAACCCCGCCGGCAAGGCCCCGGTCCACGGCCCGGTCCCGGTGGCGACGACCACCCTCCCACCCCGCCCTCCGGGCTTCACCGGCCGCACGGAGGAACTGGACCGCCTGCTGCCCCGCCTGGCCCCGGCCTCGGAGGAGGGCACCCCGCTTCTCATCTCCGCAGTCACCGGCATGGGCGGCATCGGCAAGACGGCTCTCGCGGTGGAGGCGGCACACCAGGCCCGTGCGAAGGGCTGGTTTCCGGGTGGGTTCCTGTTCGTGGACCTGCGCGGCTACGACGACAACCCGGTGACGGCGGACCAAGCGGTCCTGGCCTTGCTGGACGCGATGGGCGTACAGGGCACGGACCTCCCACCCACAACGCCCCGCCAGTACGACGCGTACCGCACCCTGCTCGCCGAGCGGCGCGACCGGACGCTGCTGATCCTGGACAACGCGTCGGCCCCGTCCCAGTACGTCCCGCTCCTGCCCGGCACGGACCACCACCGCGTGTTGATCACTTCGCGGGACCGCCCGGACGCCCTCCCCGTACGCGTCATCGACCTGGAAACGCTCGATCCGGAGGAGTCCGCGGCACTCATCACCCGCGCTCTCCACGACGCGGACGAGCGCGACGACCGCCCGTCCCGGGAACCGCAATCCCTCCTCGAACTCGCCGCCCTCTGCGGCCACTTGCCCTTGGCCCTCCAGATCGCCGCCGCGATGCTGCGCAGGCGGCGACAGCGGGACATCGCCTCACTCGTGGCCGAGATCAGGGAGGTCGGGGACGCGCTGGTCATCCTCGACAAGGGCAGCCCCGGCATGGATCTGTACGGCCGCTCGCTCGTACTCCGCCCCGTACTGGAGACGTCGTACCGCCGGCTGCCGCCGGAGCAGGCCCGGCTGCTGCGACTGTTGTCCCTGGCGCCCGGGGCGGACAGCGGCACGGAGGCCGTGGCCGCGCTGGCTGCCCTGGACGCGGATGCCGCGCTGTCCCTGCTGGAGGAGCTTGCGGCCAAGCATCTGGTGACGTCTCGATGGACATCCGCTTCCGGACTGCGGTGGCGGCTGCACGACCTGGTGCGGGCGTTCGGGGCGGGCCTGGTGGCGCGGGAGGAGGCGGAGGCAGCGCGGGAGCGGGTGCTGAGGTTCTACTACCGGTGGGCGGATGCAGCCGATGACCGGTTGCGGTGGCTGCCGGGGAGACCGGTACCAGAGCGGTTCGAGGACCGGCGGCAGGCGCTGGCATGGCTGGACGCGGAACGCGCAGCACTGGTGGCGGCGGCCTTGTGGGTGCGAGAAGAGCGCTTCGCGGACACCGCGAGGCGTCTGGCCATGTGTCTGGGGACGTATCTCCACTGGCGTCGGTACTTCGACGACACGATCGTGATCATCAGCGCGGCTCAGGAGGCGGCTCAGCGTGCCGGAGACCGTCCGGGTGAAGCGTTCGCATGGAACGACCTGGGCATGGCCCTTACTGAGGCGGACCGGACCGAAGAGGCGATCAGCGCCTACGTCCGCGCCCGGGACCTGCTCGAGACGGTCGGAGACCGCCATGAGGAGGCCAAGGCGTGGAACAACCTCGGCATCGTGCTGGCGCGGACGAGGCAGGTGGGGTCGGCGATCGAGACCCTCACCCGTGCCCGCGACCTGCACCATGCCGTCGGAAACCGTCATGGCGAGGCCGGAGCTTGGAACAACCTGGGCTCCGTGCTGCGGCAAGTGGGCCGCCTGAGGGAGGCAGTCGACGCCCACACCCGCGCCCGCGACCTGTTCCAGGCCACCGGAGACCGCCACAGCGAGGCCAACGCGTGGGGGAACCTCGGCAACGCCTTGCAGGACACGGGCAAGGCGGGGGAGGCGATCGACGCCTACGACAAGGCCCTGGAGATCTGCCAGGAATTCGAGGACTGGTACGGGGCGGGCGCGGCCCTCTTCAACCTGGCCCTCACCCACCGGGACGCCCAGCGTCCCGCCGAGGCCCGCGCCAGATTCCTCCGGGCCGCCCACGCCTTCGACCTCGCGAACGCCCCCGCCGATGCCGCCGAAGCCCGCGCCGCCGCCCAGTCCCTCGAGTAACCCCCGAAGGTCCCCAAAGAGATCACACCCGGTCGTCAAGGGGTGACCGACAAGTAATGGCCACCGATGGCCAAAACCGTACGTTCCTACGATCCGTAATTGTGGCCGAACAGACCGTAGTCACGGATCGCACACCCCCGTACCTTGATGCATCGTGCGCCGACCCTCAGCTCAGCCGAACCAGCCCGCCCCGCCCTTCAACGCCCTCGCCGCCCGCCGACTCAGGGCGGCACTGGGCATGGGGCCCGAGCATGTCGCCTACGGCATGCGCGCGTCGTACGGACTGCCGTACGTGACGCCGGACCTCGTGATCGCCTGGGAACGCGGGGTGGCGAGCCCCAGCAGTCCGGAGCTCACCGCGCTCGCGGGCGTGCTGTGGTGCTCCCCGGGGGAGCTGATAGGCAGCCCGCGGACACTGAAGGAGCACCGCATCGCCCGCGGACTGGCGCCGGAGGACGTCGCGCGGGCGACCGGGCTGGAGCTGCTGGCGTACCAGCGGATGGAGGAGCACGACGAGTGGCGCGGCAACGACCGCCAGTCCGCCGCCCTCGCCGACCTGCTCGACCTGGACCTGCCCGCGTTCGTCTCGGTCACCGGCCGGGAGGCCAAGCTGGCCGAGCTGCTGCGCAGCGCGGTGAGTACGCGCTGGCAGGCGTACGTCCGCCCGGTGGGCAAGATCGTGCCCTTGGACAAGCACATCCTGGAGGGCACCCTCCAGGAACTGCACCAGGACTACCAGGGGCACATGACGGCCACCCTCAGCTGGGGCGGCGGCGGGCGGGACTCCGACGCGTCGGGGCAGGAGTTCCTGGACCGGATCGTGGAGTACTTCTGGACGACGGCCCAGCGCCACACCGCTTAACAGGCCGAGTGGACCAGGCACGACCCGGCTAGCCCGGCGCTTCACCGAAGAGCCGTGTGTGGGTGTCCAGTACACGGGAGAGGTGTGCGTCGGCGAGTCCGGGTTCGTCCTGGGAGACGCCGCGCCAGAGGGTCAGAGCCTCCGCCGCGGTCTCGCGGGCCTCCTCGTGGTGGACATCCGCCAGGAGCCGGGCCTCGGCATGCGCGGAGAGCGCCTCGGCGAGGCGGATGCGGTGTGCGGTGGGGTCCGTGCCGACCAGGCGGCGGCTGAGATCGAGGGCCTGCGTGGTGGCGTGAAGGGCGTCGGCATACTGTCCCGCCACAGCCGAGCGAAGGCCGTGGACGGCCAGGGTCTCGGCGAGGTGGGGTTCGTACGCGGTGGCGTCCGCCCGCACCAGGCTGTTGCAGATCTCCACCGCCTCCGCGCCGGCCGCGAGCGCCATGCGACTGCCCTCCTCGTCCCGTGGGGCGTAGAGGGCGAGCCCACGGAGGCCGGACGCGAGCGCGGCTTGCTGGACCGCGTCCTCCGGGGTGGACCGGGCGACTGCGACCGCCTGCGCGAGGAGGGACATGCCCTCGGCGGTCTTCCCCTGTTCCGCGACGCAGCCACCCAGAGTTAGGAGGGCGCGGACGAGGACGGGGCCCTGGACCTCCGGAGCGACGGATCGCGCCACCTCCACCGCCTGGTGCAGGACTTGGCGCGCCTCCGGCTGTCCCACGCAGTACTTGAGCAGACCGAGGAGAGTCAGCGCGTCGGCGAACACCGGTCGCTGCGCCGGATCCTCCTGGTGGCGATCGCGCAGCAGCGTGACCGCCTCTTCGGCGGTCGGCAACGCTTCGCGGCGCCGACCTGCTTCTGTCATGACGGCGGCAAGCATGGCCATGGAAACGGCCAGTTCCGAGCCGTGTTGGGCCGGGTCGTGGTGGGCGAGCCTGCGGCACGTGGCCACCGCTTTTCTCAGGGCGGTCACCGCGGGGCCGTGACGGCCTGACAGGGAGCGGAGGTGGCCCACCATGAACAGTTCGTTGGCGTACTGGGGCCCATGGACCGCGTTGTCGCGCGCCGCCAGGGTCTTGCGGACCTTGACCAGCGCCTCCCAGCTGTCCAGCGCCTCGGCTCTGTGCCCGGCGGCGGTGAGCAGAGGCGCGAGGAGGGACAAGGCGGTGGCGAGCCCCTGCCTGAACGCGTCCGGGTCGCTCCACGACAGGCGGCGCAGCAGCTTCACCGCTTCCGCTGCCGGTGGGATGGCCGCCTCCGTCTGCCCCAGGGCGAGGAGACAAGTGGACCTGTTCACCAGGGCGATGGCCAGCCCTTCCTGGGCCCGGCCCGTGCGGCCGGCCGCGATGAGGCGACGCTGGACGCCGATCGCCTCGTCGAAGATCGGGAGGGCCTTGTCAAGCCTGCCGATGGTTTTCCAGCGGAGGGCGAGGTTGTTGAGGCTCAGGCACAGGTCCGGGAGGAAGGCGTCGGCTCGCCGCTCGTCCAGCCGACGGTAAAGGGCAACCGCCTTCCGGGAGCTCGAGAGGGCTTCCTCGTGCTGTCCGGTGGCACTCTGCTGGATGGACAACGTGTTCAGGCTCATGGCGAGATCCGTCGTGAAGACCCCCGGTTCCTTCCGGGCCAGGGACCGGTAGTGACCGACCGACTTCTCGGCGGCCTCGCACGCTTCCCGGGTCTTTCCCATGGAGTTGAGCTGGTTGGCGTATGTGTTCAGGCTCCCCGCGAGCTGGGGGGTGTGCGCCGACGGGTCTTGCTCCGCCAGCTTCTCGTAGAGTTTCACGGCCTCGGCGGCCACCGGAAGAGCATCCCCGTACCGTCCGGCGTCGTCCAGAGTGTTCGCCTGGGAGTTGAGGCTGAGCGCGAGGTCGGCGAGATGGGCTTCGCGGTCCTCGTCGGCCAGGCGGCGGCGGATGCGTACCGCTTCCTCGGTCGCCGCGAGCGCTTCTTTGTGCCGGCCCATGGCCGTGAAGCAGTTGGCGTGCGTTCCCAGCACCAGGGCGAGGCGGGAACGGAAGGCGTCCGGGCGCTGCTCGGCCAGCGCCCGGTACAGCGCCACGGCCTCCTTGCTCTTCCGCACGGCCTCTCCGGGGCGTCCGGAATCCTTCAGCCAGATGGCCTGGTTGTTCAGCGCGTCGGCGAGGGCGGGCCGGTAGGTCTCGCCGTGCTGCTCCACCAGGTCGCGGCGGATGCTCACGGCCCTGGCGATGTTTTTCAGCGCTTCGCCGAAGCGGCCGAGCTCGCCTTGGGCGGTGGAGAGGGCGCTGAGCGCGTGGGACTGTTCACTCAGGTGGACGGCGGACGGCGGCGCGTCCGTCTCCTTGATGAACTGCTCGTATTCGCGCACCGCTTTGTCGGCGCAGCTGAGCGCCTTCTCCCGCTCCCCGACGCTGCTGAGAGCGATCGACAGGTTGATGAGGCCGGCGGCGTGTTCGGGGAGGTGGGTACGGCGGTCCTGCTCGACGAGCCGCGCGGCCAGTTCGCTGCACTTCTCCGCCGCCGCCAAGGCCTCTCTGGCCCGTCCCACGTCGGTCAGGCGGCCGGTGAGCCGTCGCATCGTCCTGACGAGGTCGGCCAGGCGGGCGGGGTCCGCCTCGTACTGCTCGCGGTGGACGGCCGCGAGCCGTTGCGTCACCTCGACGGCCAGCGGCCCCAGGCTGTGGGTGGGCCGCGGCAGGCGGTCGGCGAGGTCGGCGAGGTCCTGAGCAGTCGCGTCGGTGGCCAGCTGCCTCAGGGCGGACACCAGCGGTTCCGGGCGCTCCACCCGCGTGGCGACGTCCACCGCGACCGGGAGCAGGGTGTCCTTGCGGCGTACGCACAGGGCGGCGAGTTCGGCGTCGAGCACGTCGCGGTGGGCGGGGTGGGCGGCGGCACGGGCGTAGACGGTGAGCAGACGAGTGGTCTGCGCCGCGGTCAGTCCCCCCTTGTCGAGCAGATCGTCCACGAGGACGGGATCGTCGCGCAGCTGCCGGCCGATGAAGTACTCGGCCAGGCGGTCCGGGCGGGGCTCTCCCCAGATCCCGCCATCCCGAGGCGGGTAGAGAGCGCTGATCCAGTCCCTGACCGCGTACAGGTCCCCGACACGCAGGCCGGACAGCACCGGCACGCTGCTCAGCAGGCTGTCCGCCTGCCGGCGGTCGTGCGCACCGCATAGGAACGCGGTGGTCAGCACCAGGGGAAGGTCCTGGGGTCTCATCTCGATTCCGGAGCGATCGGCGGCCTTCTCCCAGTAAGTGATCTCGTGCTCCAGCAGCCGCTCGTCCAGCGACAGCCCTGAGGAGTCGATGTCATGGGCCCGTCCCAGCGTCCCGGCGTCCAGCAGATCGACGAGCGCCGTCATGTGCAGGGTGAGCGCCTCCTGAAGGCCCTCGGCGGAGCGGAGCCGGTCCCGGAAGGACTTCTTCAGGTCCCCGGCGATGGTGGACCAGTCCCCCAGGCGGTCCCTCTCCTGGAGGGCACCGGAGAGGCTGTCGACTGCCTGGCCGTATGCCTTGCGGATGTCGGTTCCGTGCGGCTGCAGCGGGGGCAAGGCGGTCACGGGCGCCGCTTCGACCACATCCCGGGCCGGAGGTTGCGCGCCGCGACGGGCCAAGTCCCACCAGTCTCCTCGGGTACGGGCGAGGAGCAGCAGTCTGAACGGTGTGCTCCCCTGGTGCGCGGCGAGGGCGCGCAGCAGCAGGGTGAGCCGGCCGAGGCGGGTCTCGGCGTCGTCCAGGATCACCAGGAGGGGTACGGCCGCGTCCGCCAGCTTCCCTACGGCGGCGTCGTCGGCATCCTCATTATTGAGCCATACGACAGTCCAGCGTTCCGCTTCGAGCCGGCCGGCGAGTTCCATGGCCAGGCGCGTCTTGCCCCGCCCGCCGGGGCCGTGCACCAGGCGTATCCCCACACCGGGTTGGTCGCACCAGCTGCCGAGTTCGTCCAGCAGCCGCGCACGGCCGCGGAAGGGCACCACCGCCCTGTGGGCGTCCAGCAGCGCTGCGGGAGAGGGGCCGGGGACCGGCCGCGCGGGCCGGTGGTACAGGCTCTGCCACTCCGCGGGCTCCAGCCGTGCCGGCACGTCGTGCTCGGCCAGAACGCTGCGGAACGCGGGGTCGTGCAGCAAGACGTAGGCGGGTGAGATCTCCAGACGGGTGTTGCCGAATCGGGCGAAGTCGAAGTCGGTGGCCACGACGCCGATGAGTACGTCCTCGCAGAAGACCGCGGCACCCGAGAGGCCGCCCCAGGGGGCCTGCATACGGTCGGGGGTGCCGCCGAAGCGCTCGCCGACCCGCATCAGGTGGCGGTTGTTGACGGAGCGGTCCGTGCGGTTGACCGTGCCGGTCACGCGGTAGAGGTCGCGCGGCTGCTCCTCGCGCTGGACGATGTTCGGCAGCCCCACGGTCTGGCAGGGGACCTCGGCTTGGTGCGTGACCAGCCGGCCCCAGCGGACCGGTGCCGGGGACACCGCGGCTCCTTTCCCCTCCTGGTAGGCCGTCTCGGCCAGGAGAAGGGCCGCGTCGTCCATGCCCGCCGGTGTGCCCCGCCAGACCACCGTGGCGGTGTACCGCCCCTCCTCACCGGGGTGGAAGAAGGTCACCTCCCGGCCGACCCCCGGGACGACGTGGGCCGAGGTCAGCAGAAGGCTGCGGCTGATCACGAAACCCGACCCGGGGCCTGTCACCCCGTCCACCCCGATCACACGCCTGTCGTCCACGCTTTGCCCCCCAGTGCACCGTGTCGTTCCGGCCGAGCGGTGGTGTCAGTTCGGGATGCGTGCGGACACGTCCCCCGGTCCCTGGGGCCGGTCGGGGTCGCCGTGGATCGGCAGGTCCCTGCCGTCCGCCCGGCGCGGGGTGAGCGTCACCGTGACCCGGTGCGTGCGCGTCCGCCCGGCACTCGCCTCCGCGCCGGCGGTGACCACCCAAGCTTTGAATCCGCCGTTGCCCTTGGCGTCGTGGCGCAGCTCGACCGCGAACTCCATCTCGATGGGCCCCACGTCGAACGCGATCTCGGCACCCGCCCCGCGTGCGTGAGCCGCCAGGAGTTCATCGCGCAGTGCCGCGACCGCATCCGCCAGCTCGATCTTCACCGACCCCACCGGTGACCTCCCCCCGCCGCGCCACAGAGCGCGTCTGTGCGTCGCAGAGTACAGCCGGGCGGCCCGGCGCGGTGGTGGATTCGTTGAGATCGCCCGGGTACGAGAGAAGACCGCCGCCTCCTGCGAGGCGGCGGTCACACCTGCGTCCTGCCCGCTGCGGGCCGGATCGGTTCGAAGAGGGACCCTGGGAAAAGCCGGACCCGGGAAAGGGGCCCTAGAAGACCGACTCCGCCTCGTCCATGCGGTCCTTCGGCACCGTCTTCAGCTCCGTGACCGCCTCCGCCAGCGGCACCATCACGATGTCGGTGCCCCGCAGCGCGGTCATGTTGCCGAACTCGCCCCGGTGGGCGGCCTCCACCGCGTGCCAGCCGAAGCGGGTCGCGAGCACGCGGTCGTACGCCGTCGGCGTGCCGCCGCGCTGGACGTGACCGAGGATGACCGGCTTGGCCTCCTTGCCGAGGCGGCGCTCGAGTTCGTGGGCGAGGGCGGTGCCGATGCCCTGGAAGCGCTCGTGGCCGTACTGGTCGATCGCGCCCTTGCCGTAGTCCATGGTGCCCTCGGCGGGGTGGGCCCCCTCGGCGACGCAGATGACGGCGAACTTCTTGCCGCGGGCGAAGCGCTCCTCGACCCTCTTGACCACGTCCGCGGGGTCGAAGGGGCGCTCGGGCAGGCAGATGCCGTGCGCGCCGGCGGCCATGCCGGACTCCAGCGCGATCCAGCCGGCGTGGCGGCCCATGACCTCGACGACCATCACGCGCTGGTGGGACTCGGCCGTCGTCTTCAGACGGTCCATGGCCTCCGTCGCGACGCCGACGGCCGTGTCGAAGCCGAAGGTGCGGTCGGTGGAGGAGATGTCGTTGTCGATGGTCTTCGGGACGCCGACCACCGGCAGGCCCGCGTCGCTCAGCATCCGGGCCGCCGTCAGGGTGCCCTCGCCGCCGATCGGGATCAGCGCGTCGATGCCGAAGTCCTCGACCATGTCGCCGGCCCGCGAGCACGCCTCGCGCAGCCGGTCGCGCTCCAGGCGGGAGGAGCCGAGGATCGTGCCGCCGCGCGCGAGGATGCCGCTGACCGCGTTGAGATCGAGGCTGCGGTAGCGGCGCTCCAGCAGGCCCGCGTATCCGTCCTCGAAACCGATGACCTCATCGCCGTAGTTGTCGACCGCTCGGTGCACGACCGACCGGATCACTGCGTTCAGGCCGGGGCAGTCGCCGCCTGCGGTGAGGACTCCGATACGCATCGTGCTGTGTCTCCTGCTCGCTGTTGATACCGGTGAGCCACTTCCGATTGTTTCACGTCCCACCCCCCGGTGCCGCTCACCGCTCTTGACGGGCGCCTTATCCATCGCCGGAGGTATTGTCAAGAGGGTTCTGCTCACCTCGGTGGGCGATTTTTGTACCCCACACGAGACGAAACCCACTCAAGAAGGAACGGAGAGCACGCGTGACGCGCAGCGTGTACGTGACCGGTATCGACCGCGGCGACGGCCGCCAGGTCGTCGAGCTGGGGGTCATGGAGCTCCTGACCCGGCAGGTCGACCGGGTGGGTGTCTTCCGTCCCCTCGTGCACGACGGGCCCGACCGGCTGTTCGAACTGCTGCGCGCCCGGTACCGGCTGTCGCAGGACCCGGCGACCGTCTACGGCATGGACTACCAGGAGGCCTCCGCGCTCCAGGCCGAACGGGGCACGGACGAGCTGGTCGCCGGCCTCGTCGACCGCTTCCACCTGGTCGCCCGGGACTACGACGTCGTCCTCGTCCTCGGCACCGACTACGCCGACACGCAGTTCCCCGACGAGCTGTCGCTCAACGCGCGGCTCGCCAACGAGTTCGGCGCGTCCGTGATCCCGGTCGTGGGCGGCCGCAAGCAGACCGCCGAGGCGGTGCTCGCCGAGACCGTCAACGCCTACCGCGCCTACGACGGCCTGGGCTGCGACGTGCTCGCCATGGTCAGCAACCGGGTGGCCCGCGAGGAGCGCGATCACATAGCCGAGCGGCTCGCCGACCGGCTGCCCGTGCCCTGCTGGGTGCTCCCCGACGAGCCGGCCCTGTCCGCGCCGACCGTCTCCCAGATCGCCCACACGCTCGGCGCCAAGGTGCTGCTCGGCGACGACTCCGGGCTCGCCCGGGACGCGCTGAACTTCGTCTTCGGCGGCGCCATGCTGCCGAACTTCCTGGGCGCCCTGACCCCGGGCTGCCTGGTGGTGACCCCCGGCGACCGGGCGGACCTGGTGGTCGGCTCGCTGGCCGCGCACAGCGCCGGCACCCCGCCGATCGCGGGCGTCCTGCTCACCCTGAACGAGGTGCCGAGCGACGACGTCCTCACCCTCGCCGCCCGCCTCGCCCCCGGCACCCCGGTGCTCTCGGTGTCCGGCAACAGCTTCCCCACCGCCGAACAGCTGTTCTCCCTGGAGGGCAAGCTGAACGCGGCCACCCCGCGCAAGGCGGAGACCGCGCTCGGCCTGTTCGAGCGGTACGTCGACACCGCCGACCTGAACAAGCGGGTCTCCGCGCCGAGCAGCGACCGCGTCACCCCGATGATGTTCGAGCACAAGCTGCTGGAGCAGGCCCGCGCGGACAAGCGCCGGGTCGTCCTCCCCGAGGGCACCGAGGAGCGGGTGCTGCACGCGGCCGAGGTGCTGCTGCGGCGCGGTGTCTGCGACCTGACCCTGCTCGGGCCGGTCGACCAGATCCGCAAGAAGGCCGCCGACCTCGGCATCGACCTCGGCGACTCCCAGCTGATCGACCCGGCCAAGTCCGAGCTGCGGGACTCCTTCGCCGAGCTGTACGCGGGGCTGCGCGCCCACAAGGGCGTGACCGTGGAGCTGGCGTACGACGTCGTGTCCGACGTGAACTACTTCGGCACCCTGATGGTCGAGGAAGGCCTCGCCGACGGCATGGTGTCCGGGTCGGTGCACTCCACCGCCGCGACCATCCGCCCGGCCTTCGAGATCATCAAGACCAAGCCGGAGGCGTCGATCGTCTCGTCCGTCTTCTTCATGTGCCTCGCCGACAAGGTGCTCGTCTACGGCGACTGCGCGGTCAACCCGGACCCGAACGCCGAGCAGCTCGCGGACATCGCCGTCCAGTCGGCGACCACGGCTGCCCGGTTCGGGGTGGAGCCGCGGATCGCGATGCTGTCGTACTCCACCGGTACGTCCGGTTCCGGCGCCGACGTCGACAAGGTGCGCGAGGCGACCGAGCTGGTGCGCTCGCGCCGGCCGGATCTGAAGATCGAGGGTCCCATCCAGTACGACGCCGCCGTGGAGCCGTCCGTCGCCGCGACCAAGCTTCCCGGGTCCGAGGTCGCCGGGCAGGCAACGGTTCTGATCTTTCCGGACCTCAATACAGGTAACAACACCTACAAGGCCGTGCAGCGCTCGGCCGGGGCGATCGCCGTCGGCCCGGTGCTCCAGGGTCTGCGCAAGCCCGTCAACGACCTGTCCCGGGGCGCGCTCGTCCAGGACATCGTCAACACCGTCGCCATCACGGCGATCCAGGCCCAGTCCCCGATCGAGAAGGCAACCCAGCAGTGAGCTCCTCCCGTGTCCTCGTCCTGAACTCCGGCTCCTCGTCGGTGAAGTACCAGCTGCTGGACATGCGTGACAGCAGCCGGCTGGCGGTGGGCCTCGTCGAGCGCATCGGTGAGGAGACCTCGCGCCTGAAGCACACCCCGCTGCACACCGGCGGCGAGAGCCGGGAGTGGACGGGCGCGATCGCCGACCACGACGCCGCGCTGAAGGCCGTCTCCGCGGAACTGGCCAAGGACGGCCTCGGCCTCGACTCGCCCGAGCTGGCCGCGATAGGCCACCGGGTGGTGCACGGCGGCAAGCACTTCACCGAGCCGACCGTCATCGACGACACGGTGCTCGCCGAGATCCGGCGGCTGATCCCGGTCGCCCCGCTGCACAACCCGGCCAACCTGACCGGTATCCGCACGGCGATGGCGCTGCGGCCCGATCTGCCGCAGGTCGCCGTCTTCGACACCGCGTTCCACACCACGATGCCGGAGTCGGCCGCGCGCTACGCGATCGACGTGAAGACCGCCGACGAGCACCGCATCCGCCGCTACGGCTTCCACGGCACCTCGCACGCCTACGTCTCCCGGGCGACCGCGAAGCTGCTGGGCAAGGCACCCGAAGAGGTGAACGTCATCGTGCTGCACCTGGGCAACGGGGCGTCCGCCTCCGCCGTCCGGGGCGGTCGTTGCGTGGACACCTCCATGGGACTGACGCCTTTGGAGGGGCTGGTGATGGGTACCCGCTCCGGCGACCTGGATCCGGCTGTCATCTTCCATTTGATGCGTGTTGGCGGAATGTCCACGGACGAGATCGACACTCTTCTCAACAAGAAGAGCGGCCTCATCGGCCTGTGCGGTGACAACGACATGCGGGAGATCCGCCGACGGGTGGACGAGGGCGACGAACAGGCGCGACTCGCCTTCGACATCTACATTCACCGCTTGAAGAAGTACATAGGCGCCTATTACGCCGTGCTCGGCAAGGTGGACGCGGTCGCCTTCACCGCCGGGGTCGGCGAGAACGCGGCACCCGTGCGGGAGGCGGCCGTGGCGGGCCTGGAGGAGCTGGGCCTGGCGGTGGACGCCGAGCTGAACGCCGTACGCAGCAGCGAACCGCGGCTGATCTCGCCCGAGCACGCCCGGGTCGCGGTCGCCGTGGTCCCGACCGACGAGGAACTGGAGATTGCGACTCAGACGTACGCGCTGGTAAATGGCTGATCGATTCTCACCTGAGCGGCATCCCGCCCTTTTGTATTTTCCGCCAGCCGGAATATTCCGCAGCGAAACAAACCGATAGGATCGCCCCATGCGCCGTTCGAAAATCGTCTGTACTCTCGGCCCCGCGGTCGACTCCCATGAGCAACTGGTCGCGCTGATCGAAGCCGGCATGAACGTGGCCCGCTTCAACTTCAGCCACGGCACCCACGCCGAGCACCAGGGGCGGTACGACCGACTCCGGGCCGCGGCCAAGGAGACCGGCCGGGCCATCGGTGTCCTCGCCGACCTCCAGGGCCCGAAGATCCGGCTCGCGACCTTCGCCGAGGGCCCGGTCGAGCTGGTGCGCGGTGACGAGTTCACCATCACCACCGAGGACGTCCCGGGCGACAAGACGATCTGCGGCACGACCTACAAGGGTCTGCCCGGTGACGTGTCCAAGGGCGACCAGATCCTGATCAACGACGGCAACGTCGAGCTGAAGGTCACCGAGGTCGACGGCTCCCGGGTGAAGACGATCGTCATCGAGGGCGGCGTCATCTCCGACCACAAGGGCATCAACCTGCCCGGCGCGGCCGTCAACGTGCCCGCGCTGTCCGAGAAGGACGTCGAGGACCTGCGGTTCGCGCTGCGCATGGGCTGCGACCTGGTCGCCCTCTCCTTCGTCCGGGACGCCAACGACGTGCACGACGTCCGGAAGATCATGGAGGAGGAGGGCCGCCGGGTCCCCGTCATCGCCAAGGTGGAGAAGCCGCAGGCGGTGGCCAACATGGAGGACGTCGTGATGGCGTTCGACGGCGTGATGGTCGCCCGCGGCGACCTGGCCGTCGAGTACCCGCTCGAGAAGGTCCCCATGGTGCAGAAGCGGCTCATCGAGCTGTGCCGCCGCAACGCCAAGCCGGTGATCGTGGCGACCCAGATGATGGAGTCGATGATCACCAACTCCCGTCCGACCCGCGCCGAGGCCTCCGACGTGGCCAACGCGATCCTGGACGGCGCCGACGCGGTCATGCTCTCCGCCGAGTCCAGCGTGGGCGCGTATCCGATCGAGACCGTCAAGACGATGTCGAAGATCGTCCAGGCGGCCGAGGAGGAGCTGCTCGCCAAGGGCCTGCAGCCGCTGGTCCCGGGCAAGAAGCCGCGCACCCAGGGCGGTTCGGTGGCCCGCGCCGCCTGCGAGATCGCCGACTTCCTCGGCGGCAAGGGCCTGGTGGCGTTCACCAAGTCCGGTGACACCGCCCGCCGGCTGTCCCGCTACCGCGCTTCCCAGCCGATCCTGGCCTTCACCACCGACGAGTCCACCCGCAACCAGCTGGCGCTCAGCTGGGGCGTGGAGCCCAACGTCGTGCCGTTCGTGAACAGCACCGACGAGATGGTCGACCTGGTGGACCAGGAGGTCATGAAGCTCAACCGCTTCAACCCCGGCGACATCATGGTCATCACCGCCGGCTCCCCGCCCGGCGTCCCCGGCACCACCAACATGGTCCGGGTGCACCACCTGGGCGAGGGCGACCGCAACTGACGCCACCCCGTCCTTCGCGCGTACGACACCGAGGGCGCCCCCTGCGACAGGGGGCGCCCTCGGTGCTGTGCGGCTCCCGAACGGGTCGGCGGGGCTGGTCAGTCGGTGACGTACTGATGCAGCCCGGGGACGTGCAGGGTGCCGCCGAACTGGCCGGCCTGCTGCACCTTCACCTTCGTGAAGTAGATCAGCGGGATGTTGAGCGGCGGCGGGTGCTCCGGGTCGAACGTCACCGGGATCAGCCCCAGCAGATTGCCGGAGATGCGCTCGGTGTACATGACCGTCTCGCCGTCGCGGATGGTGGACGTCGAGCCCTTGGCCGCCTGCACGTGGTAGGTCTTGCCGGTCAGCTCGTCCTTCACCGTCTGGTGCAGGTCGCCGATGTCGGTGCCGTCGGATATGACGTACTTCAGCACCTTCTTGACCGTGCCGTTGGCGGTGCGCACCTCGACGATGCCCTTGTAGTCGGCGCCCTTCAGCGTCAGCGAGCTGGCGTCCAGGAACCACGGGTCGTCGGGCAGCGGCACGGTGTTGTCGACACCGCCCTCCGCGTCGGTGGCGGCCGGACAGTCGTCCGGGTCCGTGCTCGGGCTCGCCGACGGCGACGGGGTGGCCGTCGCCTCGCCGGCGGACTCGGTGGCCTCCGGGACGGCCCCGGGCGCCTCGGACGCCGTGTCCCCGGCGTCGTCGGCGGTGTCCCGCACGTCGTCGGTGACCTGGTCCGTGGTGTCCTTGACCGGGTCCTCGCCGCCGGTGCCACTGCCGGTGCCGGAGTCCTCTCCCTGGCCCGTGCTCGGGCTCGGGCTCGCCGAGGCGGACGGGGACGGGCTGGGGCTCGGGGACTCCTGCGCGCCGCCGCCGGTGATGCCGTCGACGACACCGTCCACGACCCCGGTGACGGTGTCGCCGACGGTCTCCAGCACGCCCTTCTGCGTCTCGGTGGGCGAGGGCGTGGGGGCGCTCTGCGGATCCTTGGTCACCGGCGCCTCGGCGGACGCGGAGGCGGACGGCGCGGGCCCGGACCCGTCGGCGGAACCTGAATCCGCCGAAGAGCCGTCACCCGAGCCGGAGTTGCCGGAGCCGGAGTCCTGGTCGCCGGAGCCGGACGTCGCCGACGGGGTCGGCTCGGCGCCGCCGTCCGACGGGCTCTCGCTCGCGCCGGCCGAGGCGGACGGCGACGGCGTGGCCGTGGGGGTCTCGCCCTTCTCGGCGTCCTCGAGGGCCGCCACGCACTCCTTGTACTCGTCGGCCGTCAGGCTGCGCGACGCCGGCTGCTGGTCCTCGGCGAGGGCGAGCTTCGGCGTGAACCCCATCCCCATCAGGACCGCGGTGGGCATCGCCGCGAGGGCTATCGCCTTGCCGGCCGGCATGTGGAACCTGGTGAACAACGGCTTCTTGGGTGCCGCGTGGCGCGGCCCGGTTCTCACACGGGACTCGCCCACATCGGCCCCGTGGGTCACCTCGTCAGCCGGCACTGTGCCTCCCGTTCGCCTCGTTGCCGGGGCTGGATCCCGACAGATCGTCGGATGCACCCACCGTGTCCGTGTCCGTGACCGGGGCCTGCGTGGCGGTGCCCATGGGGGCGACGGCCGCTCCCTCGGCGTCCGCCGGCTGCTGCGCGGGCGGCGCGTCCTCGGCCCAGGACACCGCCATCGCGCCGCCGATCAGGGCGAACAGGAAGCCGATGAGGAAGCCGCCGAGGTTGGAGACGGGGATCGATACCAGCGCCAGCAGGATCGCGGCGACGCCCGCGAAGACCCGGACGTGCTTCTGGAACCAGAGGCTGATGCCCAGGACGACGAGCAGTACCCCGATGATCAGGGATCCGGCACCCGCCGTGGTGGCCATCGCCAGCGTCAGATGACCGAGCCGGAGATTTGCGTACGGGAAGTAGGCGATGGGGAGTCCGCCGAGCATGACGAACAGGCCGGCCCAGAACGGCCGGGTGCCCCGCCAGGCGCGGAAGTTCCGCCGAAAGACCCGGAGGTAGTGCTCGTCGGTGCCGGGCGCGGCAGGAGTCTCGGCGCTCATGGAAAACAGCTCCCTGGAACGGCGTTGCCGTGGTGAGTGGTACTGCGGATGCAGAGTCGGAGAGTTGACGGGCGGGGAGGCCGGTGGCTCCCCCGCCCGTCAGCGAGTGCTTAGTAGCACTCCTTGACACCCGTCGACAGCGACATCTTCAGGCCGCTGAGCTTGAAGGTTCCGGCGGTGGTCGCCCACGCCGTCTGCTTCACGTCGGTGAGGGTGACCGAGTCGGCCTGCTGGGCGAAGCCGTACGGGTTCGACTGCTCCTTGCCGCCCTTCATGCCCGGACCCTTGGTGGCGTCCTTGGCGGCCACACCGATGTCGATGCCCCGGAAGACGGCGTCACCTTCCAGCTCGGCGACGTCGATGTAGAGGTTCTCGGCCTTGACCGGCTCCTTGCCCTGGCCCGCCCGCAGGATCAGGCTGACGTTGCCGAGCACCGGGATGTTCGGTGTGACGACCGACTGACACATGTTCCTGATGGTCGCGGACTGGAACGCCGAGACGGCGACGGGGTGAACCGTCTTCTTGCCGTCGAGCGTGTAGCCCTCGTCGAGCGCGCCGTACTGCACGAAGCCCGTGCCGTCGAGACGCTCGGTCGTGACCTTGAACGACTGTCCGGAAACGCTGAACGACGCGGCGAGAGCGCCCTGCGCGAGGGCGACGCCTATCGCCGCCGTGGCGGCCACGCTGGGCACCATGACCACGGCGAACCGCTTCCATCTGGTCCCACCACGCACCTGGGACTCCATATTTCCTCCTTCTCGGACGTACATCTCCTGGCCCGGACTGGCCCCCTACGGCGGCTCAGCGGGGCAGGGATGGGAGAAGTGCTACGTCCTCGGAAAGGAGAGCGCCCGCACTCGGCGGCGCGTACCGCGCCCGAATCACCGGCGATCACCCCCGAGCGACAACCACTGGTCGCGCCTGACACGCATCACGCACAACCCTGCCGGACAGGCTTCGCCCGCTGGCGAAGACCCCCCTGTCCAAGAGCCGGCGCCTCGGGCGACGGCTCTGCTCGGTGGGGACCCAGGAAATCCCGTGACCCGACCGGCTGTCGGGTGCTGGGAATGGACCGAGCGTCGCCGATCGTGGTGCATTCTCGCCGCCCGCACAAGGGGGTTCGTTACTCGCTAGTAACGGCCGGATAACCGAACAACGACCCGCCGGTCTCGCTCGGCGACGCTGGGTGCAGTCGGGTGGGAGGACAAAAGAAGGAATGTCGGGATGGAATCCGACAGAACCACGCCCCCGACTTACTGGCAGTAACAGCGGCCGCGATTGCCAAGATTTGGCAAAGCGCGGCCGCTTCGGCGCCACGAGGGCAGCCGCGCCCCTTGCGGAACACGGCTGGAAAGGGCCGTAAAAGGGCTAGAACAGAGCGCGTGCCAGCGCTCTGCGGGCCGCGGTCACCCGCGGGTCGTCGGCCCCCACGACCTCGAACAGCTCCAGCAGCCGCACCCGGGCCGCGTCCCGGTCGTCGCCGGCCGTGCGCCCGACGGTCTCGATGAGCCGACCGAACGCGTCCTCGACATGCCCGCCGACCAGATCCAGGTCGGCCGCGGCGATCTGCGCCTGGACGTCGGCCGGCTTCTCGGCGGCGTCCTTGCGCACCTGCTGCGGGTCCATGCCCTGCACCCGCTGGAGCAACTCGGCCTGCGCGAGGCCGAGCTTGGCCTCCGGGTTGGCCGGGTCGTCGGCGAGCACGTTCTTGTACGCCTGGATGGCCCCGCCCAGGTCGCCCGCGTCCAGCGCCTGCGCGGCGGCGTTCAGCGCGGTCTCGTGCGGACCGGCCGGCTGCGCGGGCGGCTCGGCCGCGCCGGGCTCGGCCTCCGGGTCGACGGTGAGACCGGTCAGGCCGAAGCGCTGCTCGGCGACGGTGACCAGCTGGTCGAGGACCTGCCGGATCTGCGGCTCCGGAGAGGCCCCCTGGAAGAGCGGCAGCGCCTGCCCCGCGACGACCGCGAAGACGGCCGGGATGCCCTGGATCCCGAACTGCTGCATCAGCATCTGGTTGGCGTCGACGTCGATCTTGGCGAGGACGAAGCGCCCGTTGTACTCGACGGCCAGCCGCTCCAGGACCGGGCTCAGCTGCTTGCAGGGCTGGCACCACTCGGCCCAGAAGTCGATGACGACCGGGACTTCGGTGGAGCGCTGGAGGACGTCGCGTTCGAAGGTGGCCTCGTCGACGTCGATGACGAGATCGGCCGGGGAGACGGCCCCGCCCCCGCCCTGGCGGGCCGCTTGGGCGCGCGCCTGCTCCGCCTTCGCCTTGGCCTCCTGGGCCGCCTTGACCGCGGCGAGGTCGACGACGCCGCTCATGGACATGTTCCGTGGCTGCATGCGTCTATCCTCCCCCGTTCCCGCGCGTGTGTGAAAAGCGGTGTCAAAAGCCGGCGCCGGGTCCCCACCCCACGCCCTGTGGTCATCGCTCACGTGTGCCGTGTCCGTTCGGACGCACACGCTTTCGCTACGAGTCGTAGCGTAATACCGGGCGCGCTCCTCCGGACACCCCGCACCGGTGATCTCGCTCACTGTGGCCACGAAACGCTTGCGGACGGCCGGATATGGTCGACGCCATGCAGAGCCGCACCCCCGCCGGCCGCGCCGGACGCCCACGCAGCGCCGCCGCCGACGCCGCCATCCTGGCCGCGACCCGGGCGGCCCTGGTGGAACTCGGCTGGTCGAAACTCACCCTGGGAGACGTCGCGACCCGCGCCGGGGTTGCGAAGACGACGCTCTATCGCCGCTGGGCGGGCAAGAACGAGCTGGTCGTCGACGCGGTCGCGGAACTGTTCGACGAACTCCGCCTCCCCGACCGGGGCACGCTCGCCGCCGACATCGAGGGTGTGATCCTCCAGTTCGCCGCGATCCTGGCGCGGCCGGAGGCGAAGAGCGGACTGATGGCGGTTCTGGCCGAATCCACGCGCGACGCCGCCCTGCGCGAGCGGATCCGCACCTCGATCGTCGACCGCCAGAAGCGCCTGGTCCTGGAGGGCCGCGCCCGCGCGCAGCGACGCGGCGAACTGCCTCCCGAGACCGATCCCGAGGACGCGGCCCGCACCGCGGACCTGATCTTCGACGTGGTGGCGGGCGCGGTGGTCCACCGCGAACTGGTCAGCGCGGAGCCGGTGGACGAGGACTGGGTGCGCAGCTTCACCCGGCTTCTGCTCCAGGGGCTGTCCGCCTAGGAAAAGCGTTCGGGGGCGGGCGCGTCGGCACCCGCCCCCGGCTCCACTCGGCTCGGCTCAGAACCCGGCGGGCTCGGTGTACACGCCCCACTCGTCGCGCAGCACCCCGCAGATCTCGCCCAGGGTCGCCTCGGCGCGCACGGCCTCCAGCATGGGCTCGATCATGTTGGAGCCGTCGCGGGCGGCGGCCAGCATCCCGTCGAGCGCGGTCCGGACCCGGGCCTCGTCGCGCTCGGCGCGGCGCGCGGCGAGCACCCGCACCTGCTCCCGCTCCACCTCGTGGCTGACGCGCAGGATCTCCAGGTCGCCGGTGACCGACCCCGTGTGGGCGTTGACGCCCACGACCTTCTTGTCGCCTTTCTCCAAAGCCTGCTGGTAGCGGAACGCGGACTCGGCGATCTCGCCGGTGAACCAGCCGTCCTCGATGCCGCGCAGGATGCCGGAGGTCATCGGCCCGATGGGGTGCTGCCCGTCGGGGTGGGCCCGCAGGCCGCGCTCCTTGATCTGCTCGAAGATCTTCTCGGCGTCCGCCTCGATCCGGTCGGTGAGCTGCTCGACGTACCAGGAACCGCCCAGCGGGTCGGCGACGTTGGCGACGCCGGTCTCCTCCATCAGCACCTGCTGGGTGCGCAGCGCGATCTCCGCGGCCTGCTCGCTCGGCAGGGCCAGGGTCTCGTCGAGCGCGTTGGTGTGCAGCGAGTTGGTCCCGCCGAGCACCGCGGCCAGGGCCTCGACGGCCGTCCGCACGACGTTGTTGTACGGCTGCTGCGCGGTCAGCGAGACGCCGGCGGTCTGGGTGTGGAAGCGCAGCCACTGCGCCTTCTCGTTCTTCGCGCCGTAGACGTCGCGCATCCAGCGGGCCCAGATCCGGCGCGCGGCGCGGAACTTGGCGATCTCCTCGAAGAAGTCGACGTGCGCGTCGAAGAAGAAGGACAGTCCGGGCGCGAAGACATCGACGTCGAGCCCGCGCGAGAGCCCCAGTTCCACGTACCCGAAACCGTCGGCCAGCGTGTACGCCAGCTCCTGCGCGGCCGTCGCGCCCGCCTCGCGGATGTGGTAGCCGGAGACGGAGAGGGGCTTGTAGGCGGGGATGTTGGCGCTGGTGTACTCCATCAGGTCGCCGATGAGGCGCAGATGGGGCTCGGGCTGGAAGAGCCACTCCTTCTGGGCGATGTACTCCTTGAAGATGTCCGTCTGGAGCGTGCCGTTGAGGCGCGAGATGTCGGCGCCCTGCCGCTCGGCGGCCACCAGGTACATGCAGAAGACGGGCACGGCGGGCCCGCTGATGGTCATCGAGGTGGTGACGTCCCCGAGCGGGATGTCCCGGAACAGCACGTCCATGTCGGCCGCGGAGTCGATGGCCACCCCGCAGTGGCCGACCTCGCCGAGCGAGCGCGGGTCGTCGGAGTCACGCCCCATCAGCGTCGGCATGTCGAAGGCCACGGAGAGGCCGCCGCCGCCGGCGGCCAGGATCATCTTGTACCGCTCGTTGGTCTGCTCGGCGTTCCCGAATCCGGCGAACTGCCGGATGGTCCACGTCCGCCCCCGGTACCCGGTCGGATACAGGCCGCGCGTGAAGGGGAACTCCCCGGGCCACCCGATCCGCTCGAAGCCCTCGTAGACGTCCCCCGGCCGGGGACCGTACACCGGTTCCACGGGGTCTCCGGAGAGCGTGGTGAAATCCGCGTCGCGCTTGCGCGCTGCGTCGTACCGGGCCTGCCAGCGTCGGCGACCCTCCTCGATGGCGTCAGCGTCCATACCTTCGAATTTACTAGGACGTCCTAGTAAATGTCGATGGCTGACAGCCGTACGTGTCCGTACGGCTGTGCGCTTACGCCTTGGCGACCGCCGGCGAGCCCTCGGCGACCTTGGCCTCCAGCTCGCGGCTGATCTTCCGCTCGACGAAGAACGCGGCGGTGGGAATGGTCCCGGCCAGCAGCACCCACGCCTGCTTGGCGATCGGCCACCTGGCCTTGGAGCCCAGGTCGAAGGCGAAGATCAGGTAGACCACGTACAGCCAGCCGTGGGCGATGCTGACGACCTTGGTGAAGTCCGCCGCGCCGTCGCTGTGGAGCGCGTACTTGCCGATCATGCCGAAGGTCAGCAGGACGAGCAGCACACCGGTGACGTAGGCCATGACGCGGTAGCGCGTCAGCACGCTCTTTTTCATGCGTACGAGCGTAACCAGGCGTTCCGGGAGATCTTGGCCGGGGTCCCGGCCGGGGTACCGGGTGCCGTCACTCCTCTTCGAAGTCGTGTGCCGCCACCCGCAGCGGCCGCAGCATCGCGAAGATCTCCGCGCATTCCTCGGCGTCGTAGACGCCGAGCCCGAAATCCATGGCCATCAGGTCGCGGGTGGCGGCCTCGACGACCTCGCGGCCCTTGTCGGTGATGGAGGCGAGGGTGCCGCGGCCGTCGTTCGGGTTGGGGCGTTTGTCGACGAGGCCGGACTTGACCAGGCGGTCCACGGTGTTCGTCACGGACGTCGGGTGGACCATGAGGCGTTCGCCGATCTTGGACATGGGCAGTTCGCCGGCCTTGGAGAAGGTGAGCAGCACCAGCGCCTCGTACCGCGCGAAGGTCAGTCCGTACGGCTTGACCACCGCGTCGACCTCGGCGAGCAGGATCTGGTGCGCCCGCATGATCGAGGTGATCGCGGCCATGGACGGCACGTTCCCCCAGCGCTGCTTCCAGAGTTCGTCGGCGCGGGCGATGGGGTCGAAAGGAAGGCTGAGCGGCTTCGGCACGTCATCAGAGCCTACCGGCCGGTCATATGCCGGTCAGCTCTGTCTCGCCTTTCGGTCTCCACTCGTTCTACGCCTCTTCTTTGAGCAGTCGCTCAAATCAGTGCTACCGTCCTGTCCTGCCGTTTGAGCGGACGCTCAAAACGAACACGGACTGGGGGATTCCGATGGGGCTCTATATAGAGGCACGGATCAGAACCGACCTCGACGACCTCTGGGCCCGCACCCAGGAGCCCGCCCAGCACCAGCGCTGGGACCTCCGCTTCACCGAGATCACCCTCCTCCCGCGCGCGGAGGGCACACCGCAGCGCTTCCGGTACGCCACGCGCGTGCTGCCGTTCCTGACGATCGCCGGCACCGGCGTCTCGGCCGGCGAGCGGGAGCGGCCCGACGGCACCCGCACCTCCGCGCTGCGCTTCTCCTCCCCGCATCCGCTGTCCCTGCTCGCAGAGGGCAGCGGCTACTGGCGGTACGTGCCGGACGGCGACGGCATCCGCTTCCTCACCGGCTACGACTACCGGCCCCGCTGGGGCGCCTTCGGCGCGCTCGCGGACCGCTGGGTGTTCCGCCCCCTCATGGGCTGGGCCACGGCCTGGTCGTTCGACCGGCTGCGGCTCTGGCTGGAGCGGGGCATCACCCCGGAGCGCGCGCTGTGGAACTGGCTGGCGGAACTGGCCGTCCGCGCGGTGGTCGTCGCGGTCGCCGTCACCGGCCTCGGCCTCGGTTCCGCGCTGCGCCTGCTGGGCCCGTTCGCGGCGTCGACGGCGTACCTCTGCCCGCTCCTGCTGGCGGTCGCGATCTGCCTGGCCCTGTTCAAGGAGCCTCTGTCCTGCACCCCGGCCGCCCGCCGCTGCCTGCGCACCCCGCCCACCCGCGTGCGTGCGCCCCGCCTGCTGAGCACCCTGGAGAACCCGCGATGACCTCGATCTTCCGTACGGTCATGGGCGCCGACTTCGACCGTCTGCACCCGCGGCTCCAGCGCCGCTTCTCCGTCGGCCTGGCGAGCGGCGAGGCCTGCACCGGCCGGGGCGTCATGACCCGGATCTGGCACGGCGGGGCGTTCGTCAGACCGTTCCTCGCCCTCGGCGCCACCCGCAACATCCTCGTGCCGCGCACCGGCCGGAACGTGCCCTTCACCATCGAGAACGTCCCCTACACCGACACCTTCGGCCGGGAGACGGTGAGCTTCGTGCGCACCTTCGGGCTGCCCGGCCGCCCCCGCCGCTTCGACGCCCAGATGGTGGTCAGCCCCAAGGGCGACCGCGTCCTCGACTACCTCGGCACCCACCAGCACCTCGCCAGCGAGCTGCACCCGAGCGCCGAGCCCGACGGCTCGCTGCTGATCCGCTCCGGCGAGCACCGCTTCCGCGAGGGCCCCGTCGACGTCCGCGTGCCCGCCCTGATCGGCGCGACGGCGGAGGTCCGCGAGTCCTACGACGACGCGGCCGGCCGCTTCCGCATCCAGGTCCGCGTGGTCAACGACCGCTTCGGCCCGCTCTTCGGCTACGAGGGCACCTTCACGGCGACGTACACCGACATCCGGACCTGCGGCGTACGCCCCGGCCTGCGTCCCGTCCGCGAGGAGGCCCGCGCATGAGCCCCGAGACCGCCAAGGCGCAGGAGACCAAGACCAAGCTGCTGGAGGGCGCCCTGCGCACCCTCACCGAACAGGGGATCGCCAAGACCTCGGCGCGCACCGTCGCGGCGGCGGCCGGCGTGAACCAGGCGCTGGTCTTCTACCACTTCGGTTCGGTCGACGAACTGCTGGCGGCGGCCTGCCGGTACGGCGCCGAGCAGGCCGTCTCCCGCTACCGCGCGCGCCTCGCCGAGGTCACGTCGCTCTCCGAGCTGCTGGCGCTGGGCCGGGCGATCCACGAGGAGGAGCGGGCCGGCGGCCATGTCGCCCTCCTCGGCCAGCTCCTCGCCGGCGCGCAGACGCACAGCGCCCTGGGCCCCGCCACGGCGGGCGGCCTCCAGCTGTGGATCGACGAGATAGAGCAGGTCCTGACCCGGGTCCTGGCCGGGACGCCCTTCGGCGAGTTCACCGACCCCGCGGGGCTGGCCCGCGCGGTGGCGGCGTCGTTCGTGGGGATCGAGCTGTACGAAGGGGTGGACGCGGCGGGCGCGGCGTCGGCGCTGGACGCGCTGGAGCAGCTCGGTGTGCTGGTGAGCGCCCTGGAGGCGCTGGGTCCGGTGGCCCAGCGGGCCGTACGGCACCATCTGCGCCGCACGGCCCGTCGCTGAGGCGGTGCTACTCGGCGGCCAGGTGCCGTTCGACGGTCTCCACCTTGGAGGTGAGGCCGTCGGTGACGCCGGGCCGGATGTCCGCCTTGAGGACGAGGGACACGCGCGGCGCCCGCGCCTCCACGGCGGCCACGGCCCGCTTGACGACGTCCATCACCTCGTCCCACTCGCCCTCGATCGAGGTGAACATCGCGTCGGTGCGGTTGGACAGGCCGGACTCCCGGACCACGCGCACGGCGTCGGCGACGTACTCCCCCACGTCCTCACCGACGCCGAGCGGGGTCACGGAAAAGGCGACGATCATGCGTTGACGACCCCCTCGTTGCGGGCGCGGGCCGCGATCACCGCGTCCTCGGCCTCACGGCGCAGCCGGCGCTCGGCGACGAAGCCGCCGCCGGGGATGATCGAGTAGGCGAAGTACAGCAGCCCCGTCTTCGTGTCCCACTTGGTGCGGTTCCAGGCGTCCGCCCAGAAGATCACGTACAGGACGAACAGCACGCCGTGGATCGGGCCCAGCACCGGGGCGACGTCGAAACCGGACGCGACCGTGTACTTGATGATCGTGCAGGCCGCGAGAATGATCCAGGAGATGCCCTCCGGCACGGAGACCAGACGGAGGCGTCGGATGGCGGAAGCGGTCTTGAGGTCCACGGGTCACCTTCGGTGGGAGATTGCGGTCGCCGGTTTGTGAACGCACGCACAAGCGCGCGTCCATTGTGGCAAACGGCCACCCCCGGGACGCGTCAGGGGTCCGCTCCGGGTCCGTTCAGGGTCGCGAGCCCTGTCGGCGGGCCTCCTGCGGCGGCTACCGTCACCGACGTGGCGATGTTCCGACTTCAGGGCGGCAGGGTGCTCGCCGTCGACATGACCGGGGACGCCGTGCGCGCCAAGAACGGGTCGATGGTCGCGTACGACGGACAGATGGCGTTCAAGAAGCTGAGCGGGGGTGGTGAGGGGATCCGGGGCATGGTGACCCGGCGGATCACCGGCGAGCAGATGACCGTGATGGAGGTGAAGGGGCACGGCACGTGCTGGTTCGCGGACCGGGCGTCCGAGATCAGCCTCGTGACGCTCCAGGGCGACAAGCTGTTCGTGGAGTCGAGCAATCTGCTCGCGACCGACGGCGGGCTGCGCACCGGCACCGGTTTCACCGGACTGCGCGGCGCCTCGCAGGGCAACGGGCTGTTCACGACCACCGTCGAGGGGCACGGGCAGGCGGCGATCACCTCGGACGGGCCCGCGGTGGTGCTGCGGGTCAGCCCGCAGTATCCGCTCTCGGTCGACCCGGGGGCGTATGTGGCGCACCAGGGGAACCTGCGGCAGTCCTTCCAGTCCGGCGTGACGTTCCGCACGTTCCTCGGCGAGGGCGGCGGCGAGGCCTTCCAGATCCGCTTCGAGGGGGACGGGCTGGTCTACGTGCAGCCCAGCGAGCGGAACACGATCGCGGGGGACGTGTGAGATGACCTTCCGGGAGATCAATCCGAAGATGGTCGAGGCCACCGTCGCGCCGGGGCAGCGGCTGTTCAGTCAGCGCGGCGCGATGCTCGCCTACCGGGGCGAGGTGACCTTCACCCCGAACCTGGCGGGCGGCCGGGGCGGGGTGATGTCGATGATCGGCCGCCGGCTGGCCGACGAGGACACCCCCCTGATGACCGTGGAGGGCAACGGCACGGTCCTGTTCGGGCACGGCGGGCACCACGTCCAGGTGATCAACCTCGCCGGCGACACCCTGTACGTCGAGGCGGACCGGCTGCTCGCCTTCGAGGGCACGCTCCAGCAGGGGACGATGTTCATGGGCTCGCAGGGCGGCGTCATGGGCATGGTGCGCGGCCAGGTCACCGGGCAGGGGCTGTTCACCACCACCCTCAAGGGCCACGGGTCCGTCGCCGTGATGGCGCACGGCGGTGTGCTCGAGATCCCGATCACCCCGCAGCGCCCGGTGCACGTGGATCCGCAGGCGTACGTCGCCCACCACGGTGACGTCCGCAACAAGCTGTCGGCCGCGCTGGGCTGGCGGGACATGGTGGGCCGCGGGTCCGGCGAGGCGTTCCAGCTGGAGCTGAGCGGCAGCGGCGCGGTCTACGTCCAGGCCTCGGAGGAGAAGCTGTGAGCACCTACGCGACGCCCGGCGGCGGCCCGGTGGTCTTCGACCCCGCGACGCTCCCCGCCGACGACAACGTGAACCCGTACACCTTCTGCGTGGAGCTGGAGGGGACCCGGTGGTTCCTGCAGAAGGGGAAGATGATCGCCTACTACGGCTCGATCGAGTTCAACGGCATCGGGCACGGCCGGCTGGAGCGGCTGGTGCGCACGGCGTTCCACTCCCCGCTGCACGCCTCCGACTGGGTGGTGGCGGAGGGTTCGGGGAAGATGCTGCTCGCCGACCGGGCCTTCGATGTGAACTCGTACGACCTGGAGGACGGCAATCTGACCGTTCGGGCAGGCAATCTGCTCGCTTTTCAGCCAACTCTCTCCCTCAAGCAGTCGATCGTGCCCGGCTTTCTGACACTCCTCGGAACCGGGAGGTTCGTGGCCGCATCTAACGGTCCGGTGGTGTTCATGGAACCCCCGATCCGGGTGGACCCGCAGGCGCTCGTCGGCTGGGCCGACTGCCCGTCACCGTGCCATCACTACGACCACGGGTACCTGACGGGTGTTCTGGGCGGTCTACGTGCGATGACGGGCCTCGGCGGGGCCTCCGGAGAGGAGCATCAGTTCGAGTTCGTGGGAGCGGGCACCGTCCTGCTCCAGTCCACCGAGACCCTCGTTCCCGGGCAGGATCCGGGTGCGGTTCCGCAGCAGGCGGGAGTGCCCGGCGGCGGCACGCCGGGAGGGCACGGGGGGCCGGCCGGGGCACCGCGCCTTCCCGGACAGCTGGGAGACCTCCAGCGTCGCTTCGGGCTGTGAGCGGTAGTCTGCGGAGTGTGACATCGAACGCGTGCGCACTGTCACACCACCTAAACTAGTTCACCTTTCAACTTCTTAGGTAGACTTCATTCATGGAGACCGAGACGGCCACGCGCTGGCTGACCGATGCGGAGCAGTGTGCCTGGCGCACCCACCTGGAGGTCAACAGACTGTTGACATACCAGCTCGAAAAGGACCTGCAGCCGTTCGGCCTGACGATGAACGACTACGAGATCCTGGTGAATCTCTCCGAGTCGGACGATCTGCGGATGCGAATGAGCGACCTGGCCTCCGCCACCCTGCAGTCCAAGAGCCGCCTCTCGCACCAGATCACGCGCATGGAGAACGCCGGCCTGGTGCGCCGGGAGAACTGCGAGTCCGACCGCCGGGGACTGTTCGCGGTCCTCACCGACCACGGCATGGAGACGATGCGGAAGGTCGCCCCGCACCACGTGGCGTCCGTGCGCAGGCACTTCATCGACCTCCTCTCCCCCGAGGCCCTGACCGAGCTCGACAAGGCCCTCAAGCCCATCGCCGAGCATCTGCGCGGCCAGCGCGGACGCCCCTGACCGCACAGTGCCAGAGGACTAGGCCAGTGGCAGGCGGAGTTCGAACAGGGCTCCGCCGCCCGGCGCCGCACCGGCCGTGAGAGTTCCGCCGTGCCGGACGGCCACGTCGCGGGCGATCGCCAGGCCCAGCCCGGCGCCGCCCTCGTCCCGGCTGCGGGCGTCGTCCAGCCGGACGAACCGCTCGAAGATCCGCTCCCGGTCGCCCTCCGGCACCCCGTCGCCGTCGTCGGCGACCCGCACCACGGCCGCCCGGCCCCCCTCCCGCCGTACGGTCACGGTGACCGCCGAACGCGCGTGCCGCTCGGCGTTGTCCAGCAGATTGGCCAGCACCCGGCCCAGCTGGCCGCGTGATCCGGCCACTTCCGCACCGGCCGCCCCGGCCTCGACGGTCACCATCGGCCGCCCCGCCGCCTCCTCCCGGGCCAGCGCCACCACGTCGACCCGGGTGCCGGCGGGCCGCTCCCCCGCGTCCAGCCGGGCGAGCAGCAGCAGGTCGGCGGCGAGCCGTTGCAGCCGTACGGTGTCCTCGACCGCGCCGTCCAGGTCCAGCAGCTCGGGATGGGCGGCGGCCACCTCGAGCTGGGTGCGCAGCGAGGCGATCGGGCTGCGCAGCTCGTGGGAGGCGTCGGCGACGAACCGGCGCTGACGCTCCACCGAGGTCTCCAGCGCGGCCAACGTCTCGTTGGTGGTGCGGGCCAGGCGGGCGATCTCGTCGTGGGTGCCGGGCTCGGGCACCCGCCGGGACAGGTCCTCCGAGGCGGTGATCTCCGCCATCTCGCGGCGGATGTCCTCGACCGGGCGCAGGGCGCGCCGGGTGACCAGCCAGGTCACCGCGGCCACGACGGCCAGCAGCAGCGGGAACCCGATCAGCATCGCGCCGGAGGCGGTGCGCACCGCGTCCTGCTGGGCCGCGAGCGAGGCACCGGCGTAGACGCGGACCGTCTCGTCGCGCGCGTCGGTGACCTCCGCCGCGGCGAAGCGGTACTCCTCGCGCTCGCCGTCCACGGTGGCGGTGCCCTGCCCGTGCCAGTCGATCTCCCCGAGTTCGCCGAGTTCGCCGGGCTCCGGGGTCTCCCGGTCGTCGTCCTCCGGCTCGGCCGCGGGGCTGCGGAGCGGGGTGACGCCGGACGCGCCGGTGCCACCGATGGCCTCCAGTCCCTCGCTCACGGCCAGCACCCGGCCCTCCTCGTCGACGATCTGGACCGGGTTGTCGTCGCCGTCCGGCAGGTCGAGGCCGGCGTACGGGGTGCGGGCGGCGATCTGGGCGGCGACCTGGCGGGCGACACCGTCGGCCTCGGAGTCCGCCCGGCTCTCCAGGTTGCCCCGCAGCGACAGCAGGACGGCCGCACCGGCCGCGAGCAGCGCGACGGCGACCACGAGCGTCGCGGCCAGCGTGGCGCGCGCCCGCACGGAACCGAACAGGCGGCTCATCGCGGGGCCTCCAGACGGTAGCCGGCGCCCCGGACGGTGCGGATCAGCCCGGCGCCCAGCTTGCGGCGCAGCGCGCTGACGTACACCTCGACGATGTTCGGATCGCCCTCGTAGGCGAAGTCCCAGACGTGCTCCAGGATCTGCCCCTTGGACACCACCTCGCCCGCGCGCAGCGCGAGCTGCTCCAGCACCGCGAACTCCTTGGCCGTGAGAGGCACTTCCGCGCCGTCCTTCTCCACCCGCCGGGCGCCGGTGTCCAGCCGCAGCTCGCCGACCGTGATCACCGGTGCTCCGCCGCCCGTGTTCCGGCGGCGCAGCAGCGCCTTGATCCGGGCCACCAGGACGACGTACGAGAACGGCTTGGTCAGGTAGTCGTCGGCGCCGGTGTCCAGGCCCTCGGCCTCGTCGTACTCGCCGTCCTTGGCGGTCAGCATCAGGATCGGCACGTCGTTGCCGGCGGCGCGCAGGGCGGAGCAGACGCGGTAGCCGTTCATCCCCGGCAGCATGATGTCGAGGACGACCAGGTCGTACGGCGACTCGCTCGCCCGGTGCAGGCCCTCCAGGCCGTCGTGGACGACGTCCACGGCGTAGCCCTCGGCGGTCAGGCCCTTGGCCAGGGACAGGGCGAGGCGTCTCTCGTCCTCGACGATCAGCAGGCGCATGGAGTACAGGGTCGCAAAGCGAAGCTGAAGCGGTCTTCAGGCGGCTTCAGCGTGGCTTCAGGTTCGGCTCGGCAGGGTGGATCACGTCGAAACCGAGCGAGTCGACCTGGAGGGTCCTCATGAAGCGCAACATCGTCATCGCCGCCGTCACCGCGACCGCCCTGATCGGTGGTGGAGCGGCGGTCGCCTTCGCGAACGGTGACGACGGGGCGAAGAGTGTCGTCGCGGACGGCTCCACCGACCGGGCGCCGGCGAGCAAGGTGACCGCCGTGCAGGCCATCGACGCCGCGCTGAAGGAGCGGGCGGGCACGGTGGTCTCCGTGGACCTGGACGACGACCGGGACGACGACGCCGGGGACGACGACCGTGACGTCGCCGCCTGGGAGGTCGACGTCCTGGGCTCCGGCACCACCTCGTACACCGTCCGGGTGGACCCGGCGAGCGGGAAGATCCTCGGCACCGAGACCGACCACGACGAGGACGACGCCGCGGAGGCGCGGCGCGTGCTCAAGGGTGCGGACGTGGACGCCCGTGAGGCCGCGCGGGCCGCTGCCGCGAAGGGTGTGGTGACGTCCGTGGACCTGGACGACGAGGGGCGCTCCGCGGGGTGGAGCGCGGAGACCGCCAAGTCCGAGCGGGACTGGCACGTCGACCTGAAGACGGGGAAGGTCACGGCGGAGCGGGATGACTCCGGTTCCGGCTCGGACTCCGACTCCGACGAGGACTGAGCGGGGTAGGTCCTGCCGGGCTGGGCTTCGTCGCCGGGTGCGGGCAGCGGAGGGTTGCTCGCGCAGTTCCCCGCGCCCCTCGAACGCGGCTCCGCCGCGTGGGCGCGTCAGCGCCCAAAGGGGCGCGGGGAACTGCGCGACCAGCCCCCACGAACCCGCACCCGGCGACGCGGCGCAACCCCCCTGGACGTCAGCCGCCCTAGGCCTCCGTCAGCCCCGCCACCAGCTCGTCCGCCGCGCGGTAGGGATCCAGCTCCCCCGCGACGATCCGCTCGGCCAGTGCGCTGAGCCTGCGGTCGCCGTGGAGGTCGCCGATGCGTTCGCGCAGGGCGGTGACCGCGATGGTCTCGACCTCGCGGGAGGCGCGGGCGAGGCGGCGTTCGGTGAGGACGCCGCGTTCCTCCATCCACGCCCGGTGCTTCTCCAGGGCCTCGACGACCTCGTCGACGCCCTCACCGCGCGCGGCGACCGTCTTGACGATCGGGGGCCGCCAGTCGCCGGGGCCGCGGGACTCGCCGAGGCCGAGCATGTGGTTCAGTTCGCGGGCGGTCGCGTCGGCGCCGTCGCGGTCGGCCTTGTTGACGACGTAGACGTCGCCGATCTCCAGGATTCCGGCCTTCGCCGCCTGGATGCCGTCGCCCATGCCGGGGGCCAGGAGGACGACGGAGGTGTCCGCCTGGGAGGCGATCTCGACCTCCGACTGCCCCACGCCGACCGTCTCGACGAGGATCACGTCGCAGCCCGCGGCGTCCAGGACGCGGATCGCCTGGGGCGCGGCCCAGGCGAGGCCGCCGAGGTGGCCGCGGGTGGCCATGGAGCGGATGTAGACGCCGGGGTCGGAGGCGTGCTCCGACATGCGGACGCGGTCGCCGAGGAGGGCGCCGCCGGAGAACGGGGACGACGGGTCGACGGCCAGGACGCCGACCCGCTTGCCCTGCTTGCGGTACGCGGTGACCAGCGCGGACGTGGACGTGGACTTGCCGACGCCCGGGGAGCCGGTCAGGCCGACGACGTACGCGTTGCCGGTCAGCGGGGCGAGCGCGGCCATGACCTCCCTGAGCTGCGGGGACGCCCCCTCCACCAGGGAGATCAGCCGGGCCACGGCCCGTGGCCGGCCTTCCCTGGCCTGGGCGACCAGCGAGGAGACGTCCTGCATCACAGCTCCGTTCACTAGAGATCCGCTCGTCCGCTTCCGGGAACTCAGGCCTTCGGCACCCGCACGATCAGCGCGTCGCCCTGACCGCCGCCACCGCACAGCGCCGCCGCGCCGACACCGCCGCCGCGACGCTTCAGCTCCAGCGCGAGGTGCAGCACGAGACGGGCGCCGGACATGCCGATCGGGTGCCCCAGGGCGATGGCACCACCGTTGACGTTCACCTTTTCGATGGAAACGCCAAGGTCCTTCATTGACTGCACGGCGACGGCGGCGAAGGCCTCGTTGATCTCGATCAGGTCGAGGTCGGAGACCTCCAGGCCCTCCTTCTTCAGGGCGTGCGCGATCGCGTTCGACGGCTGCGACTGCAAAGAGTTGTCGGGACCGGCGACGTTGCCGTGCGCGCCGATCTCGGCGATCCAGTCCAGGCCCAGCTCCTGCGCCTTGGCCTTGCTCATGACCACCACGGCGGCGGCGCCGTCGGAGATCTGCGAGGAGGAGCCGGCGGTGATCGTGCCCTCCTTGGAGAACGCCGGGCGCAGCTTCGCCAGGGACTCCACGGTGGTGTCGCCGCGGATGCCCTCGTCCTTGCTGAAGAGAACGGGGTCACCCTTGCGCTGCGGGATCTCGACCGGGGTGATCTCGGCCTCGAAGATGCCGTTCTTCTGCGCGGCGGCGGCCCGCTGGTGGGACAGGGCGGCGATCTCGTCCTGCGCCTCGCGGCTGATGCCGAGGCGGCTGTTGTGCTTCTCCGTGGACTCGCCCATGGCGATGTTCTCGAAGGCGTCGGTCAGACCGTCGTACGCCATCGCGTCGAGCATCTGCACCGCGCCGTACTTGAAGCCCTCGCGGGACTTCGGGAGCAGGTGGGGCGCGTTGGTCATCGACTCCTGGCCGCCCGCGACGACGATGTCGAACTCGCCGGCGCGGATCAGCTGGTCGGCCAGCGCGATGGCGTCGAGGCCGGAGAGGCACACCTTGTTGATGGTGAGCGCCGGGACGTTCATGGGGATGCCCGCCTTGACGGCCGCCTGGCGGGCCGGGATCTGGCCCGCGCCGGCCTGGAGCACCTGGCCCATGATCACGTACTGCACCTGGTCGCCGCCGATCCCCGCACGGTCGAGGGCGGCCTTGATCGCGAAGCCGCCGAGGTCGGCTCCGGAGAAGGACTTCAGCGAGCCGAGCAGCCGCCCCATCGGGGTACGCGCACCCGCGACGATGACGGACGTCGTGCCGTTTGTCCCAGAAGTTCCAGAAGACATGAGCTGCGATCCCCTTACCGGCTGCACAGCCGAGGAGTGAACGAGGGTTTACTCGAATGTACTGAGCGGTATCCCGCCCGTCATCGGGCTGTCGGTGTGATCGCGCGCACGTTGCGTAACCACCTCCGGAGCGCTGCACTGAGTCCATGCTGACGCGAATCGACCACATCGGGATCGCCTGTTTCGACCTCGACAAGACCGTCGAGTTCTACCGTGCCACCTACGGCTTCGAAGTGTTCCACTCCGAGGTCAACGAAGAGCAGGGCGTGCGCGAGGCCATGCTCAAGATCAACGATACGTCCGACGGCGGGGCGTCGTACCTCCAGCTCCTCGAACCCACCCGCGAGGACTCCACCGTCGCCAAGTGGCTCGCCAAGAACGGCGAGGGCGTGCACCACATCGCCTTCGGCACCGCGGACGTCGACGGGGACGCGGCCGCCATCAAGGACAAGGGCGTGCGGGTGCTCTACGACGAGCCCCGGCGCGGCTCCATGGGGTCGCGGATCACCTTCCTGCACCCCAAGGACTGCCATGGCGTCCTGACAGAACTGGTCACTTCGGCGCCTGTTGAGTCACCTGAGCACTGACCCTCGTACATAGGGGCCGGTAGGGTTGGGGTCGGTCGCCCCGCTTCCACCGGGGCGACCCGTGCCGGGGTCCGGGTTTCGGGGGACGAGCGTCGGGGCAGCAGCCCGTGTTCCGTCGTTGATCTGACACCATTCCCCGGGGGCCCCGTTCGGCGGATGGACGGAGCTCGTTTGGAGAGACTTGCGACCAGGGGACGGATGGGACCGCGCAGTGCGGGGCTACGAGAGCCAGGAGCGAGAGCCGGCGGCTGACGTCGACCACCTCTCTCGGTTCGAGGCCGAGATGAAGCGGCTGAGGACCGAGCGGGAAAAGGCCATCCAGCACGCCGAGGACCTCGGCTACCAGGTCGAGGTGTTGCGGGCCAAGCTGCACGAGGCGCGCCGCACCCTCATGACCCGGCCCGCCTACGACAGCGCCGACATCGGCTATCAGGCCGAACAGTTGCTGCGCAACGCGCAGATGCAGGCCGACCAGATCCGCGCCGACGCCGAGCGCGAGCTGAGCCAGGCCCGCGCGCAGACCCAGCGCATCCTCCAGGAGCACGCCGAGCAGGCCGCCCGGCTCCAGGCCGAGCTGCATCAGGAGGCCGTGACCCGGCGCCAGCAGCTCGACCAGGAGCTGGCGGAGCGCCGGCAGACCGTCGAGTCGCACGTCAACGAGAACGTGGCGTGGGCGGAGCAGCTGCGCGCCCGCACCGAGCAGCAGGCGCGCCGGCTGCTGGAGGAGTCCCGCGCGGAGGCCGAGCAGGCGATGGCCGCCGCCCGCGCGGAGGCCGAACGGCTCACCGCCGAGGCCCGCCAGCGCCTCCAGTCCGAGGCCGAGGCGGCCCGCGCGGAGGCCGAACAGCTGCTGCGCCGCGCCCGCGCGGACGCCGAGCGGCTGCTCAACGCGGCCTCCACGCAGGCGCAGGAGGCCACCGACCACGCCGAGCAGCTGCGCACCTCCACCGCCACCGAGTCGGAGGCCGCCCGCCGGCAGGCCGCCGAGCTGAGCCGCGCCGCCGAGCAGCGGATGGCACAGGCCGAGGAGGCGCTGCGCAAGGCGCAGTCCGAGGCGGAGAAGCTGGTCACCGAGGCGAAGGAGGCCGCCGCCAAGACCCTGGCGAGCGCCGAGGCCGCCAACGAGACGCGCACCCGCACCGCCAAGGAGCAGGTCGCCCGGCTGGTCAGCGAGGCCACCAAGGAGGCCGAGTCCACCAAGGCGGAGGCCGAGCAGCTGGTCGCGGACGCCCGCGCGGAGGCCGAGAAGATCGTCGCGGAGGCCGTCGAGAAGGCCCGTACGATCGCCGCCGAGGAGACCGCCACCCAGCTGTCGAAGGCGGCGAAGACCGCCGAGGACGTGCTGACCAAGGCGTCCGAGGACGCCAAGAAGACCACCAAGGCCGCCGCCGAGGAGGCCGAGCGGATCCGCCGCGAGGCCGAGGCCGAGGCGGACCGGCTGCGCGCCGAGGCCCACGACATCGCCGAGCAGCTCAAGGGCGCGGCGAAGGACGACACCGAGGAGTACCGCGCCAAGACGGTCGAGTTGCAGGAGGAGGCCCGCCGGCTGCGCGGCGAGGCCGAGCAGCTGCGCGCCGACGCCGTCGAGGAGGGCGAGAAGATCCGCGCCGAGGCCCGCAAGGAGGCCGTGGCGCAGATCGAGGAGGCGGCGAAGTCCGCCGAGGAGCTGCTGGCGAAGGCGAAGGCCGACGCGGACGAGCTGCGCCGCACCGCCACCGCGGACAGCGAGAAGGTCCGCACCGAGGCCATCGAGCGGGCCACGACGCTGCGCCGGCAGGCCGAGGAGACCCTGGAGCGCACCCGCGCGGAGGCCGAGCGCCACCGCGAGGAGGCCGTCGAGCAGGCCGAGACCGTCAAGGCCGAGGCCGAGCGGGCCGCGCGCGAGATGCGCGAGGAGACCGAGCGGGCGGTCGCCGCCCGCCAGGCGGAGGCCGCCGACGAGCTGGCCCGCCTGCACGCGGAGGCCGAGCAGCGGCTGGCCGCGGCCGAGCAGGCGCTGACGGAGGCCCGCGAGGAGGCCGCCCGGATGCGCCGGGAGGCCGCCGAGGAGACCGACCGGCTGCGCGCCGAGTCCGCCGAGCGGATCCGTACGCTCCAGCAGCAGGCCGAGACGGAGGCCGAGCGGCTGCGCAACGAGGCCGCCGCCGACGCGTCCGCGTCCCGCGCGGAGGGCGAGGCCGTCGCCGTACGGCTGCGGTCGGAGGCCGCGGCGGAGGCGGAGCGGCTGAAGCAGGAGGCGCAGGAGAGCGCCGACCGGATGCGCGCCGAGGCGCAGGCCGCCGCCGAGCGGCTGGCCGCGGAGGCGTCGGAGACGCTGGCCGCCGCGCAGGAGGAGGCCGCCCGGCGCCGCCGCGAGGCCGAGGAGACGCTGGGCGCGGCCCGGCAGGAGGCCGACCAGGAGCGCGAGCGGGCCCGCGAGCAGAGCGAGGAGCTGCTGGCGAGCGCGCGCAAGCGCGTGGAGGAGGCGCAGGCCGAAGCGGTCCGGCTGGTCGAGGAGGCCGACCGGCGCGCCACCGAGATGGTGGCCGCGGCGGAGCAGCACGCCCAGCAGGTGCGCGACTCGGTCGCCGGGCTGCACGAGCAGGCGCAGGAGGAGATCCAGGGCCTGCGCAGCGCCGCCGAGCACGCGGCGGACCGTACCCGCCGGGAGGCCGAGGAGGAGGCGGACCGGGTCCGCGCCGACGCCTACGCCGAGCGGGAGCGGGCGAGCGAGGACGCGACCCGGCTGCGCCGCGAGGCCACCGAGGAGGTGGAGGCCGCCAAGGCGCTCGCGGAGCGCACCATGGCGGAGGCGCTGGCCGAGTCGGAGCGGGTGCGTTCGGACGCGTCCGAGTACGCCCAGCGGCTGCGCACGGAGGCGTCGGACAACCTGGCCGAGGCCGACCAGGCGGCGGCGCGCACCCGCGCGGACGCCCGCGAGGACGCCAACCGGATCCGCTCGGACGCGGCGACGCAGGCCGACACCCTCATCACGGAGGCGCGCGCCGAGGCCGAGCGCCTGACCACGGAGACGGCCGCCGAGGCCGAGCGGGTGCGCACCGAGGCGCTGACCGAGGCGGAGCGGCTCACCACCGAGACCACGGCCGAGGCCGAGCGGGTGCGCGGCGAGGCGCTGGCGGAGGCCGAGCGGGTCACGGCACAGGCGGCCGCGGAGGCCGAGCGTGTCACGACCGAGGCGGTCACCGAGGCGGAGCGGCTGCGTACGACGACCGCGACCGAGGCGGAGCGGGTGCGCACGGAGGCGCTGGCCGAGGCCGACCGCGTCACCACCGAGGCGCTGGCCGAGGCGGAGCGGGTGCGTACCGAGGCGGTCGCGAACGCCGAGCAGCTGCTCGCGGACGCCACCGGCGAGGCGGAGCGGCTGCGCGCCGAGGCCGCCGAGACGGTCGGGTCGGCGCAGGCGCACGCGGAGCGCATCCGCGCGGAGTCGGAGCGGGTCAAGTCCGAGGCGGCCGAGGAGGCCGAGCGGGTCACCACGGCGGCGCGCGAGGAGGCCGAGCGGACCCTGGACGAGGCCCGCAAGGAGGCCAACAAGCGGCGTTCGGAGGCGGCCGAGCAGGTCGACAAGCTCATCTCGGAGACCACCGCGGAGGTCGACAAGCTGCTCGCGGAGGCGCAGGAGCAGGCGCTGAAGACGACCGCGGACGCCGAGTCGCAGGCCGACACGATGGTGGGCGCGGCCCGCAAGGAGGCGGAGCGGATCGTCTCGGAGGCGACGATCGAGGGCAACTCCCTGGTGGAGAAGGCGCGTACGGACGCGGACGAGCTGCTGGTCGGCGCCCGCCGGGACGCGACGGCCATAAGGGAGCGCGCGGAGGAGCTGCGCGACCGCATCACCACCGAGATCGAGGAGCTGCACGAGCGGGCCCGCCGCGAGGCCGCCGACACGATGAAGTCGACCGGCGACCGCTGCGACGCGCTGATCAAGGCCGCCGAGGAGCAGCTGGCCAAGGCCGAGGCGAAGGCGAAGGAGCTGGTGTCGGAGGCCAACTCCGAGGCCGGCAAGGTGCGGATCGCCGCGGTGAAGAAGGCCGAGGGGCTGCTGAAGGAGGCCGAGCAGAAGAAGGCCAAGCTCGTCAAGGAGGCCGAGGAGCTGAAGGCCGAGGCGGTGCGCGAGGCCAAGCGCACGGTCGAGGAGGGCAAGCGCGAGCTGGAGATCCTGATGCGCCGTCGCGAGGACATCAACGCGGAGATCTCCCGTGTCCAGGACGTGCTGGAGGCGTTGGAGTCTTTTGAGGCGCCGGCGGCCGGCAAGGACGGTGGCGTCAAGGCCGGTGCGACGGTGGGCGCGCCTCGTTCGGGTGGCAAGTCGTCGGACGGGTAGCCAGGGAGACGGTCAGCGGTGTTTGCTGGAGCCTTTGGCCACGTCCATGACGCGGCCTTTGGCCAAGCCTTTGACGACGTGTTTGGCAAGCAGTCCGACGGTTAGCCACTCAAAAGGGGTGTCATTCTCCAGATCAAACACGCATCCGCTCGATGACACGCCGCTTCGGCCCCTAGGATTCCCCTTATCACCTCACCGGTCTCATTCGACAGGAACCCCATGAGCGACACTTCCCCCTACGGCTTCGAGCTTGTGCGGCGTGGATACGACCGCGCTCAGGTGGACGAACGTATCTCCAAGCTCGTCTCCGACCGTGACAGTGCTCTCGCCCGCATCACCGCTCTGGAAAAGCGCATCGAGGAGCTCCACCTCGAAACGCAGAACGCCCAGGCCCAGGTCAGCGACGCCGAGCCGTCGTACGCCGGTCTCGGCGCGCGCGTGGAGAAGATCCTGCGACTCGCCGAGGAAGAGGCCAAGGACCTGCGCGAGGAGGCCCGTCGCGCGGCCGAGCAGCACCGTGAGCTGGCCGAGTCGGCGGCCCAGCAGGTGCGCAACGACGCCGAGGCGTTCGCCGCCGAGCGCAAGGCGAAGGCCGAGGACGAGGGCGTCCGGATCGTCGAGAAGGCCAAGGCCGACGCCGCGCAGCTGCGTGCCGAGGCGCAGAAGGACGCGCAGTCCAAGCGCGAGGAGGCCGACGCGCTGTTCGAGGAGACCCGCGCCAAGGCCGCGCAGGCCGCCGCGGACTTCGAGACGAACCTGGCCAAGCGCCGCGAGCAGTCCGAGCGCGACCTGGCGTCCCGTCAGGCCAAGGCCGAGAAGCGCCTCGCCGAGATCGAGCACCGCGCCGAGCAGCTGCGCCTGGAGGCCGAGAAGCTGCGCACCGACGCCGAGCGCCGCGCCCGCCAGACGGTGGAGACCGCCCAGCGCCAGGCCGAGGACATCGTGGCCGACGCCAACGCCAAGGCCGACCGGATCCGTTCGGAATCCGAGCGCGAGCTGGCCGCCCTCACCAACCGCCGCGACTCCATCAACGCCCAGCTCACCAACGTGCGCGAGATGCTCGCCACGCTCACGGGCGCCGCGGTGGCCGCGGCCGGCACGCCGACCGAGGACGAGCCGATCTCCCGCGGGGTGCCGGCGCAGCAGTCCCGGTAACCGGCACCGTCCCGGTCACCAGCACCGCGCAGAGCCCTCTGCCACTCCGGTGGCAGGGGGCTTTGTCCCGTTTTAGCGTGGCCGCATGATCGAGCTCGAGGGGCTGACCAAGCGGTACGGCGAGAAGGTGGCGGTCAACAATCTGACGTTCGCCGTGAGACCCGGCATGGTCACGGGCTTCCTCGGTCCGAACGGCGCGGGCAAGTCCACCACCATGCGGATGATCCTGGGCCTGGACCGGCCGACCGCCGGGGACGTCCGGATCGACGGCAGGCACTACGACCGGCTCAAGGACCCGCTGAAGTACCTCGGCGCGCTCCTCGACGCGAAGGCCGTGCACGGCGGGCGCAGCGCCTACCACCATCTGCTGTGCCTCGCGCAGAGCAACGGCATCCCGAGACAGCGGGTGCACGAGGTGCTGGACACGGTCGGGCTCACGGCGGTGGCCCGCAAGAAGACCAAGGGGTTCTCGCTGGGCATGGGGCAGCGCCTCGGGATCGCCGCCGCGCTGCTCGGCGACCCGCGCATCCTGATGTTCGACGAGCCGGTCAACGGGCTCGACCCGGAGGGCATCCACTGGATCCGCACCCTGATGAAGTCGCTGGCCTCGCAGGGGCGGACGGTGTTCGTGTCGAGTCATCTGATGAGCGAGATGGCGCTGACCGCGGACCATCTGGTGGTGATCGGTCAGGGCCGGCTGCTCGCCGACACCTCCATGGCGGACTTCATCGCGCGCAACTCGCGGTCGTACGTCCGGATCCGCACGCCGCAGCCGGAGCGGCTGCTCGACGTGCTGCACGGGGCCGGGATCACGGCCGCGGACGGCGGCGGGGCGTTCGAGGTGGACGGCGAGAAGCCGGAGCGGATCGGCGAGCTGGCGGCCGAGCACCAGGTGGTGCTGCACGAGCTGAGCCCGCAGCAGGCCTCCCTGGAGGAGGCGTTCATGCGGCTGACCGCGGAGTCGGTCGAGTATCACGCGCACTCGGACGCGCCACCCGCGCCGCAGCAGCGGCAGCAGTGGGGCGACGGCTGGAAGAAGGGCTGAGGAGTATGGCGGCCACCCAGGTCATCCGGTCCGAGTGGACGAAGATCCGCTCGGTGGCGTCCACGGTGTGGACACTCTCCCTCGCCGCGCTGGTCACCATCGCGCTCGGGATGCTCATCGCCGCGCTGTCGAAGAACGAGTTCGGCGCCATGAACGCCCGGGACCGGCTGTCGTTCGACCCGACGTTCATCAGCTTCGCGGGGATGAGTCTCGGCCAGCTCGCGATGATCGTGTTCGGGGTGCTCGTGGTGTCCAACGAGTACAGCACCGGCATGATCCGCACCTCGCTGGCCGCCGTACCGCAGCGCGGCACGTTCCTGTTCGGCAAGCTCGCCGTGGCGACCGTGCTCGCGCTGGTCGTGGGCATGGCCACCAGCTTCGCCGCGTTCTTCCTCGGGCAGGCGATGCTCGGCGATCTCCGGGCGCACCTCGGCGATCCGGGGGTGCTGCGGGCGGTGATCGGCGGCGGGCTGTACATGACGCTGATCGCGATGTTCTCGATGGGCGTCGCCGCGATGCTGCGCTCCCCCATGCTGTCGCTGGGCATCCTGATGCCGTTCTTCTTCCTGATCTCCAACATCCTCGGCAACGTCGGCGCCACGGAGAAGGTCGGCCGGTTCCTGCCCGACCAGGCCGGCAGCAAGATCATGCAGGTGGTGGTGCCGGTCGACGACGACACCCCGTACGGCCCCTGGGGCGGGCTCGGGATCATGGCGCTGTGGGTGGTCGCGGCGCTGGCCGGCGGTTACGTGCTGCTCAAGCGGCGGGACGCCTCGTAGCGGTTGTTCTTTACTCGCCCTTGGGTGGAACCGTCAGCGCCCCGATATCCTCCTAACCCTTACGGGGGCGTGTGCCCCGCTGTCCTGAACCTTTCGATGGGTGCGGAGCATGATCGAGGCAGTCGGCCTGACCAAGCGCTACGGCGACAAGACCGCTGTGTACAACCTTTCCTTCCAGGTGCGGCCCGGCGCCGTCACCGGCTTCCTGGGGCCCAACGGCTCCGGCAAGTCGACGACGATGCGGATGATCCTCGGCCTGGACAACCCCACCTCGGGGCAGGTGACGATCGGCGGCTACCCGTACCGCAAGCTGCCGAACGCGCCCCGCCAGGTCGGCGCGCTGCTCGACGCGAAGGCCGTGCACGGCGGCCGTACGGCCCGCAACCATCTGCTGTCCCTGGCCCAGCTCTCCGGTATCCCGGCCCGCCGGGTGGACGAGGTGCTGGGCGTGGTGGGCCTCCAGGACGTGGCCCGGCGCCGTTCCAAGGGCTTCTCGCTGGGCATGGGCCAGCGGCTCGGCATCGCCGCGGCGCTGCTGGGCGACCCGCAGGTGCTGCTGTTCGACGAGCCGGTCAACGGGCTCGACCCCGAGGGCATCCTCTGGGTCCGCAACCTGATGAAGTCGCTCGCGGCGGAGGGCCGTACCGTCTTCGTCTCCTCGCATCTGATGAGCGAGATGGCGCTGACCGCCGACCACCTCATCGTGATCGGGCGCGGGCAGCTGCTCGCCGACATGAGCGTGCGGGACTTCATCGCGGCGAACTCGGCCGGGTTCGCCCGGGTGCGCACCCCGGACACCGAGCCGCAGGCACGCGAGAAGCTGTCGGCCGCGCTGACCGAGGCGGGCGGCCAGGTGCTGCCCGAGCAGGACGGGGCGCTGCGGGTGACCGGGCTGCCGCTCCCGCGCATCAGCGACATAGCGCACGAGACGGACGTACGGCTGTGGGAGCTGTCGCCGCACCAGGCCTCCCTGGAGGAGGCGTACATGCGGATGACGCAGGCCGCCGTCGACTATCGCTCGACCACCGACCAGAAGGCGGGCCTCCAGCAGCCGCTGCCGCCGGGTGCCCAGCCCCCGATGCCGGTGCCCGGGCAGGGCCAGCCGGGCTGGTACGCCCCGCCGCCGCCCCAGCAGGGCGGGCAGCCGTTCGCGATGCCGCAGGCGCCGGGGCCGTACGGCGGCCCGGGCCCGTACGGCGGCCCCGAGGCCGCGGGCGCGCCCGCCGCCCCCGCCGCCCCCGCCGGTCAGCCGAACCCGTACGCCCAGCCGGCGCCGCAGCAGCAGCCGTCCGCGCCCGCCCAGGCGCCGGCCGCTCCGCCCGCGCCCGCCGCCGCCCCGGCGGCCGGGGCGCCCGCGCCGCAGGGCCAGCCCCCGGCCGCGCCCGCCGGGCCGCAGGCCTCCGCCCCCGTCTCCGACCCGACCCAGTCCGAGGACGCCCGATGAGCACGCCCCAGACCCCGACGTCGCCGGCCGCGCCCGGCATGCCGCCGTACTCCGGTTACACCTCGCCGATCCCCGTCGTGCGCACCCACCTCGGGCACGCCATCGCCTCGGAGTGGACGAAGATCAAGTCGGTGCGGTCGACGATGTGGACGCTCGGCGTGTTCGTCGTGCTCGTCGTCGGCATCGGCCTGCTGACCGGCACCGTGGTCGGCAGCTCGACCTCCGAGGGCGACCTCGGCTCGGAGAGCGCGCTGGCCCTCGGCTTCTTCGGGCTGCTGCTCGGCAGCATGTGCATCATCACGCTCGGCGTGCTGACCACGGCGTCCGAGTACGGCACCGGGATGATCCGTACGACGATGACGGCCTGCCCCTCGCGCGGCCGGGTGCTGACGGCGAAGGCGATCGTTTTCTTCGCCGTCGCGTTCACCGTGACGCTGGTCTCGTCCGGGCTGGTGGCGGTCGCCCAGGTCGGCATGGTGGACGCCCGGGACCCCTCGGGCGGCGAGTGGCTGAAGGCCACGGTCGGCGTCTCGCTCTACATCGCGCTGCTCGGCCTGCTGTCGCTGGTCGTCGGCTCGATCATCCGGCACTCCGCGGGCGCCATCACCATCATGATCGGCGCGGTGCTCGCCCCGCTGGTGGTCGCGCTGTTCATGTTCTCCGCGTCGCTGGAGGACCTCCGGGAATTCCTGTTCGAGTACTCGATCCCGAACCAGCTCGGCGTCTTCTACGCCAACTCCCTCAGCGAGTCGGGCCCGTCGGGCTGGGACCCGCTGTGGATCATGCTCGGCATCACCGCCGTCGCCTTCGCCGGTGCCTACGCGCTGCTGGAGCGGCGCGACGTCTGAGAGCGAGACCGCTCAGAACCTCGGAGCGTTACGGGACCGCTGCACCCGCATGGTGCGGCGGTCCCGCGCGTTCCAGCAGGACTTGTGCCAGTGGCGGCGGTCGTCGACGCCCGCGTGCTGGGGCCAGACGACCACGTGCGGGACGCCGTCGGGGATCAGCTGGTCGCAGCCGGGGCAGCGGTAGCTCTTGCCCTGCGCGCTCGCGCCCGCGACATGGCGCACGCTCCACTCGTCGCCCTGCCAGTCCACGCTGGACTGCCAGCCGCCGTAGCGGCCCGGCCGGTCGTCCTCGGCGCCCTGGCCGGAGGAGACGGCATTCTTCGGGCCCTTGGGTCGGTTGCGACGCGGGGACACGGAACACCTCACGGAGCTATACAGGAAGCGGGGTCCCATCCAGCCTACGCGTCCGCGACGGGGGTACGCGGAACCCGGCGAACTCCACAAGTCCCGCCGCCCGACCAGGCATTCTGCAGACAATCGGCAAATTCATGCACGAGGCCGTGTCCTCGGCACGTGTCAGACGGTTATGCCGGGTGGGGGAGCTCCGTGTCGGAGCCAAGGAAGCAGGAAGAGCGATGCGCGTAGGAAGTTTCGTGTTGGCGGCCCAGTTCCCGGGTCAGGGCCAGGGGGAGGCGCTGCACCGCGCGGTCCGCTCGGCGGAGGTCTCCGAGGAGGCGGGGCTCGACTCGGTCTGGCTGGCCGAGCACCACTTCGTGCCGTACGGCACCTGCCCGTCGGCCATCACCCTGGCCGCGTTACTGCTCGGCCGCACCCGCCGCATCCGGGTCGGCACGGCGGTCAGCGTGCTGCCCACCACCCACCCCGTGGCCCTCGGCGAGCAGGCCGCGCTGCTCCACGTGACCAGCGGCGGACGGCTGTCCCTGGGCGTGGGCCGGGGCGGTCCCTGGGTGGATCTGGAGGTGTTCGGCGCCGGCCTGGAGGCGTACGAGAGGGGCTTCCCGGAATCACTCGATCTGCTGGTGCGCTGGCTGCGCGAACCCCGCGTCGAGGCCGCCGGGGAGCGCTATGCCTTCCGCGAGGTGCCCGTGGTGCCGCGGCCGTCGGAGTCCCTGACCGAGATCGAGGGCCCGGAGGTGCTGGTCGCCTGCACCTCCCCCGCCAGTGTCCGGATGGCGGCGGAGCGCGGGCTGCCGATGCTGCTCGGCATGCATGTCGGGGACGAGGAGAAGGCCGAGATGGTCGGCCTGTGGCGCCGCCTCGCCCGCGCCGCCGGCCGGCCCGCGGAGCAGCTCGCCGACCCGGGCCATGTGTCGGCCGGCGTCTGCCAGATCGCGGACCGGCGGGCCGACGCGGCCGAGACCCTGACCAAGGCGATGCCGGGCTGGCTGAAACAGGGCCTGGACGCGCATGTGACGGTGGACGGCCGGGAGCGTCGGATGCGCGATCCGATGGCCTACACCGAACTGCTCTGCGGGCTGCACCCGGTGGGCACCCCGCGGCTGTGCGCCGACCGGCTCGCGGCGACCGGCGAGCGGACCGGCATCTCCCGTTTCGCCCTGCTGGTCGAAGGGTCGGGAGACCTGGCGGCGACGGAGGAGAACGTACGGCGACTGGGCGCCGAGGTGCTGCCACAGCTGCGGTGAGCGGCGGAATCCGGAGACGGGCGGCGCGGGGAGCTTGCCGCCCCGGTAGCGATCGCACCTCCCGTGGACGAGAGCGGCAAGCAAGCGCCTCGCTGCGTCAGCAGTCCCGAAGCTCCGGGGACTGGTTGAGCAACTGGCTGCGCACCGAGGTGAAGCGGGCCAGCGTCTCGTCCGCCGAACCGTCCGGCGGGAACACGGCCACCCGGTGGCAGTTCTGGAAGGCCAGCCGTACACCGAAGTGCCGCTGCAGCGCACCGCGGATGGCGTCACTCGCGAGCGCGCGCAGGAGCTGACCGCGCGCCTGCTCGTCCGGCGGGGGCGTCTGGTTGTCGGCGAACTGGCCGCCGTCCACCTTCAGCTGGGCCACCAGGGAGCTGATCATCTCCCACGCGTAGGGCAGGGAGGTCCGGACGCAGTCGACGAAGTCAGCTTCGTCGACCTCGCCTCGCTCGGCCTGTTCGAGTAGGGCCGGTGAGACGTCGAGCGACATGGGTACTCCTCTCGCACCCCCGACCAGCAGGGGTTGCCGGACAGATGAGGGAGCTCGCGCACACCGGACACCCGGACACCCTGTGTACACGCGTCGCGACCTCCCGTTCCCTACGGTAGGCAACAGACCGTGACGGCACCAGGAGAATGGGGATACAGGCAGATCCCGGTGGGCACACAATCGGCCACGACCGAACACGAGTGTTCTGGATAAACAGGACGCGAATCGCGTGCGGCCCGGGGTGTCGAGTAGCGTTGCCGACCATGCGTCTCGTCATTGCCCGATGCTCGGTCGACTACGCCGGCCGGCTCACCGCCCATCTCCCCTCGGCACCCCGTCTGATCCTGGTGAAGGCGGACGGCAGCGTCTCCATCCACGCGGACGACCGGGCGTACAAGCCCCTCAACTGGATGTCGCCGCCGTGCACCCTGAAGGAGGGCAGCGGTGAGGACGAGGGCGTCTGGACCGTCACCAACAAAGCGGGCGAGAAGCTGATCATCACCATGGAGGAGGTCCTCCACGACTCGACGCACGAACTCGGCGTCGACCCCGGCCTGATCAAGGACGGCGTGGAAGCACACCTTCAGGAACTGCTCGCCGACCGCATCGAAACGCTCGGCGAGGGCTACACGTTGATCCGCCGCGAGTACATGACGGCCATCGGCCCCGTCGACATCCTCTGCCGGGACGCGGAGGGGCAGACCGTCGCGGTCGAGATCAAGCGGCGCGGCGAGATCGACGGCGTGGAGCAACTGACCCGCTATCTCGAGCTGTTGAACCGCGATCCCCATCTGGCGCCGGTGCGCGGCATCTTCGCCGCGCAGGAGATCAAGCCGCAGGCCCGCGTCCTCGCCACGGACCGTGGCATCGGCTGCCAGGTGCTGGACTACGACGCGCTGCGCGGCATCGAGGACGACAAGCTGCGGCTGTTCTGAGCGTCATTCGCCACGGCGTGGAAAGGCCGGGTCCCGGTTGGGGACCCGGCCTCTTTCGTGCCGTCCGGGCCTCAGATCACCGACTCGGCGCTGCTGGGGGTGCCCGCGTCGCTGCTCTGCGGGGCGCTGGCGGAGCTGGTGGTCTCGGCCGGGGCGCTCGCGGAGTTGGAGGTGGACGGGGGGTCCGTGGGAGCGCTGGTCGGCGACTCCGTCGGAGTCGTCGGGGTGGTGGTCGGCGTCTGTGTGGGGGTGTCCGTCGGCCTGGGGGACGACGACGTCGGCGGCCTGGTCGTCGACGGCGGCTTCGTCGTCGAGGACGGCGGCTTGGTCGTCGGGTCCGACGGGTCCCCGCTCGGGTCGCCGCCGCTCGGGTCGTCGGACGGCTCCCCGGACTCCGAGCCGGTGGCCGAGTCCGTCGGCGTCGGGTCGTCGGAGGTGCCGAAGGTGCCGTCGGGGCCCGGATCGGTCGGGCGGCTGGTCGCGCTGCCGGTGTCCGGGGCGCCGTCGCCGTCGCGGTCCGCCTCGTCCGCGCCCAGGCTGTCGTCGCCGGTGCCCTGGCTGGCCGACGGGTTGACGCCGACCTGGTCGGAGGGGCTGTCGGCGTCGTTGCTGGAGGTGGCGCCGAGCGTCACCACCGTGCCGAGCACCGCCACGAGCAGCGCGCCCGCGCCAGCCGCGACCAGGTTGCGCCGGGCGAGGCCGCGCAGCCCGCCGCGGGCCTTGCGGGAGGCCGTACCGCCCGGGCCGGGGTGGTGGGTGACGAGCGTGTCGGCGGGGCGGGGCAGCTGCGGGAACGGCGTCGGGGCCGACGGGACACCGCCGGGCGGCGAGGCGGACTCCTCGTGGCGGGCGGCGGGCACCTCGTCGCCGGCGGGGGCGCCGAGCACCGGCGCCGCGGTCACCAGGCCGACGCCGGGGGTGTTGCCCGAGCGGTCGTCGACGAGGGCCAGCGCGCGGCGGCCGGCGACGGTGCCACGCTTGTCGGCGAGGGCGCCGCGCAGGCCGATGGAGGCCTCCAGTTCGGCGCGGGCCCGGTCGAGGCGGCCCTCGCACAGCGCGAGGATGCCGAGCTCATGGTGGAAGTAGGCCTGCTCGGCGACCTCTCCGGCGAGCCGGGAGGCCTTGGCTCCGGCGCGCAGGCTGCGCTCCCAGGCGCTCCAGTGGAGGCCGGCGGCGAACGCGGGGGCCGCGGTGCGGGCCAGCTGCACGGCGGGGCTCTCCTCGTCCTCGCCGGGCGGGGTGGTGACCGGGACGACGACGTCGAGCGCGGCGAGCAGGGCGTCGGCCTCGGCGCAGACCCGTTCGGGGGTGACCGAGGGGTGCCCGGCCCACCAGGCGTAGTGCCGGGCGGCGGTGAGAGCGGCGTCCTGGACGCCGTCGGCGTATCCGGCGGCCTCCAGCTGGGTGCGCACTCCGGCGGCGAGCCGGTAGCGGGGGCCGACCGGGGTGACCAGGGCGCAGCCGAGGAGTTCGCCGAGGGCGGCGTCGGCGTGGGTGTCGCCGACCAGGGCGGGCAGATGCGCCTGGTGCGGGACCTCGCCGCCGAGGGCGACGGCGAACCGCAGCGTGGCGCGCGCCGACTCGCTCAGCCGGGAGGCGAGCAGGGCGGCGGGCGCGGCGCCCTCGGCGAGGGACGGCAGGGGTATCTCGTCGCGGACGTCGGCGGCGAGCGGGACATCGGCGGGGGGTTCCTGGAAGACGCCGAACTCGTCGAAGGCGTCCGCGCCGTTGCGCAGCCGGTCGCGCTGCCGGAGCAGGGCGCCGGCCTGGACGAACCTCAGGGGCAGGCCCTCGGACTCGAACCAGAGGTCGCCGGCCCAGTTGGCCTCGTCCTCGGTGAGGGTGCGGCCGACGGCGTGCCGCAGGAGTTCCAGGCCGCCGGCGCGGTCGAGGCCGCCGAGGAAGACCTCTTCGAGGGCGGAGTCGGCGGAGGGCGCGGGCACGTCGGGGGTGGCGGCGATGAGGAAGGCGCACTCGGGGGTGGCGTCCAGCAGCTCGTCGAGGGCGGCGCCGCCGAACTCGATGTCGTCGAGGACGACGACGGCACCGATCTGCCGCACCGCTTCGAGGAGTTCGTCCCGTTCCGGCCGGTGCAGGGGGGCGCCGTGGACGGCGTAGAAGAGGTCGTACAGCAGCTCGCCGGCGGTGCGGTGGAAGCCGCTGAGGCGGATCACGCCGTCGGGGGCGAGGTCCGCGCAGTCCTCGGCGACGGTCTCGAGGAGGCGGCTGCGGCCGGAGCCGCCGGGGCCGGTGAGGCGTACGGAACGGCCGCGGGCGAGGAGGCGGACGAGGCGTTCGCGTTCCTCCTGGCGGCCGAGCAGCGGCAGTTCGGGCAGGGCGGGGCCGGGCGGCGCCGGCGGGCGGGCCGCGCGGGCCGCCTCGGCGCGTTCGGCCGCGGTCAGCTTGGCGGGCCGGCCGGGCCGTTCGGCCGGCGGGCAGAGTTCGATCTCGCTGCCGTCGACGGGGTTGACGGTGAGCAGGAAGTCGCCGGAGACGAGCTGGACCGTGCGGGCGAGCGCCGGTGCGTGCTGGCCGAAGTCCGGTGTGAGGGGGTCCCTGGGCGGGCGCTGGCGCGGCGCGTGGCCGTCGTCATGGCCGTGGTCCTCGGGTCCCAGGTTGTTCGGGTCCATAGGTTCAAGCCCCCCAAAAGCGTCGAGTGCGGCCGGCCCCTCCCGGCCGTGTCGCACACCGCGCTGTCGCTTCTGGTCCGGGCCCGCTCGAGGGTGGATCGGACAGCGGGCGACCGAACCTTAAACCTTCGCTCAGTATCCATGACAGCCCGGGGTACCGCGCAGTCCGAGACGTCACGCTCTCGGAAGGATTGGGCGCGACGTACGTTTCGGGACCGGAACGTCCGGCTCCGCACCGTACTCCTGCCGGCGCCGCCGCGCCGGTGTTCGCCCACCGGGTCCCCCCGCCGGGGTCCCCGTGCCGGTGTTCCCCCGCCGGGGTCCCCGTGCCGGTGTTCCCCCGCCGGCCGTTCCCATGCCTCACACGCGCGGCAGGGACTCCACGCCGATGCCGCCCTCGATCGCCAGGATCCGGTGCAGCCGGGTGGCCACCAGCAGGCGCTGCATCTGCGGCGGTACGCCGCGCAGCACCAGCCGGCGGCCGCAGCGGCCGGCCCGCCGGTGGGCGCCCATGATGACGCCCAGCCCGGTGGCGTCCCAGGAGTCCAGTGCGGACAGATCGAGGACGATGTCGCCGACTCCGCCGTCGACGGCCGAGTGCAAAGCCGCACGGGCGTCCGCCGCGGTGCGGACGTCGAGGCGGCCCTCGACGACCACCTCGGCGTGGTCGCCCCTGATGTGCATATGCGCTCCCCGTGCGTTGGGTGACGTACTCCATGACATGACGGTGGCCGTGCAACGTCGGACATGGCCGGTGGCTTGCACCGTCTGACTGCTTCGGCGGCGGTGTGGTTGCTGCTTGTAAGCGAACCGATACCGAATTCACCCCTAGGTGTGATGATCCTGGGGCGGGTGCTGTCTCAGTGCTTGTAGAAGCCCTGCCCGCTCTTGCGCCCGATGTCACCGGCGTCAACCATCCGGCGCATCAGCTCCGGCGGGGCGAACTTCTCGTCCTGGGTCTCGGTGTAGATGTTGCCGGTGGCGTGCAGCAGGATGTCGACGCCGGTGAGGTCCGCGGTGGCGAGCGGGCCCATGGCGTGGCCGAAGCCCAGCTTGCAGGCGAGGTCGATGTCCTCGGCGGTGGCGACGCCCGACTCGTAGAGCTTGGTGGCCTCGACGACGAGCGCCGAGATGAGCCGGGTGGTGACGAAGCCGGCCACGTCGCGGTTGACGACGATGCAGGTCTTGCCGACGGACTCGGCGAACTCCCGCGCGGTGGCGAGGGTCTCGTCGCTGGTCTTGTAGCCGCGGACCAGCTCGCACAGCTGCATCATCGGGACCGGCGAGAAGAAGTGGGTGCCGACGACGCGCTCGGGCCGCTCGGTGACGGCGGCGATCTTGGTGATCGGGATGGCGGAGGTGTTGGAGGCGAGGATCGCCTCGTCCTTCGTCAGCTTGTCGAGGGCACGGAAGATCTCGTGCTTGACCTCGAGCTTCTCGAAGACGGCCTCGACGACGACGTCCGCGTCGGCGACGGCGTCCAGGTCGGTGGTGGCGGTGATCCGGCCGAGGGCGGCCTCGGCGGCGTCCGCTTCCAGCTTGCCCTTGGCGACGAACTTGTCGTACGAGGCCTTGATGCCGTCGGTGCCGCGCTTCAGCGCCTCGTCGGTGACGTCGCGCAGGACGACGTCCCAGCCCGCCTGGGCGGAGACCTGGGCGATGCCGGACCCCATGAGACCGGCCCCGATGACGGCGAGCTTCCGTGCCACTGTGCGACTCCCCTGATACGCGCTGTCCTTGTTCCTCTCGGGCGGACACTAGCGCTCGTGAGGGGCCGTGTGACCGGTAAGTAATGCGCGTCACGTCTCAGATGACGGACATCACACCGGCAGGGGTCACGCGGCGCCTCGTACGGCGTAGTTGAGCACCTTCTCGCTCAACAGCTCCTCCATCTCGTCGAGCAGCAGGAGCACCTCGCGTGACACCTCGGCGGGTCTGCCGCCGGCCATCATGCGGCGCCCGATCTCGGCCATCACGGTCTGGTGCAGCCAGTTGACCTGACCGGCGATCAGGGTGGGCATGGGGTCGTCGTCGGCGGCGCCGGTCTCCTCGCGCAGGGTGCGCTCCAGGTTGTCGACGACCTCCTGGCCGATCGCCCAGAGCCGGGAGCGCAGGGCGGGCGAGTCATGAATCACCGTCATGAACCGGGCATAGCCGTCCATGAGCCCCATCCGGGGTGAGACCGACTCGACCTCCTCGCGCAGTTCACGCAGTACGGCCCGGGCGGCGGACTCGCCGTCACCACGGCCGCGCACCCAGCGCGAGAGCCGGTCGACGACACCCTTGGAGCGGTCGAGGAACAGGTCCTCCTTGGCCGGGAAGTAGTTGTAGACGGTGTTGACGGAGACGTTCGCGGCGTCGGCGATCTCCGCGACGGTGACGGCGTCGAAGCCGCGCTCGATGAACAGGCCCGTGGCGACATCGGAGATGTACTGCCGGGTCTGCCGCTTCTTCCGTTCCCTGAGTCCCTCGGCCATGCCCGCATGCTAGCCGCCTTCGCTGGGGCCGATGAAAACTTGGGGTCATTGCAAAATTTCAGTGGCTCTGTTTTTCTGGGGTCATGGCAATCATCAGCGCGGCCGGACTGGCCCGGACCTTCCAGACGAAACACGGCCCCGTGGAGGCCGTCCGCGGTATCGACCTCGCGGTCCGGCCGGGCGAGATCCTCGGCTTCCTCGGCCCGAACGGGGCGGGCAAGACCACCACCCTGCGGATGCTGACCACCCTGCTGAAGCCGACCGGCGGCGCGGCCACCGTCGCGGGCCACGATCTGGCGACCGACCCCGTCGGGGTGCGCCGGGCGTGCGGGTACGTCGCCCAGTCGGGCGGCGTCGACGGGCAGATCTCGGTGCGCGAGGAGCTGGTGACCCAGGGGCGGCTGTACCGGCTGACCAAGGCTCAGGCGCGGGAGCGCGCCGAGGAGCTGGCGCGGGAGCTGGACCTCACCGGGCTGCTGGACCGCAAGGCCGCCGCGCTCTCCGGCGGTCAGCGCCGCCGCCTGGACATCGCGATGGCGCTCACCCACCGCCCGCGGGTCCTCTTCCTCGACGAGCCGACGACCGGACTCGACCCCGGCAGCCGCGCCGGCCTGTGGGACCTGGTCCGCCGGCTGCGCGACGAGCACGGCACGACCGTGTTCCTGACCACCCACTACCTCGACGAGGCCGACGCCCTCTCCGACCGCCTGGTGATCGTCGACCGGGGCGTGGTGGCGGCCGAGGGCACCCCGAGCGCCCTGAAGCTGCGCTACGGCGGCTCGCTCGACGCCACCCTCCAGGACACCTTCCTCGCGGTCACCGGCCGCACCGCCGCCCCGGCCGACGCCACCCCCGTCTCCGTAGAAGCCGTCTAGGAGCCCCCGGATGCTGTTGCACGACACCGCGCTGATCTTCGGTCGCTACGCCCGCCAGACGCTGCGCTCCCGCTTCGCCCTGCTCTTCGGCGTGCTGATGCCGCTGCTCCATCTGCTCTTCTTCGGCCCGCTGCTGACCGGGCTGCCGCTCGGCGGCGCGGGCAGCTCCTGGCAGGTGCTGGTGCCCGGGCTGCTGCTGCAGCTCGGGCTGTTCGGCGCCCTGTTCGCCGGGTTCATGATCATCGTTGAGAACGGCCAGGGCGTCGTCGAGCGGATGCGGGTGACGCCGGTCAGCCGGCTGGCGCTGCTGCTGGGCCGGGTGCTGCGGGACGCCGCCGTGTTCCTCTTCCAGGCGGTGCTGCTGGTGCTGGCCGCGCTGGTGATGGGGTTGCGGGCGCCGCTGGCCGGCGTGCTGATCGGCTTCGGCTTCGTCGCCCTGCTGACCGTCTCGCTCGCCTCGCTGTCGTACGCGCTGGCGATGAAGGTGCGCAGCCCCGGGGAGTTCGGGCCGCTGATCAACGCCGTCAGCATGCCCTCGATGCTGCTGTCGGGCCTGATGCTGCCGATGAGCCTCGGACCGGCCTGGCTGGACGCGCTCTCGCACTGCGTGCCGTTCCGCTACCTCGTGGACGCGATGCGCGACGCCTACGTCGGGCGGTACGCGACCACACACATGCTGTACGGCGTCCTGGTGGCCGTCGCCATGACCGTGCTCTCCGTGACGGTGGGCACACGGGTCTTCCGTACCGCCGGGGCGTAGGCGTCACTACGCTGGCCGCATGGTCAACCTGACACGCATCTACACCCGGACCGGCGACCAGGGCACCACCGCCCTCGGCGACATGAGCCGGGTCGCCAAGACCGACCTGCGGATCGCGGCGTACGCCGACGCGAACGAGGCCAACGCGGTGATCGGCACGGCGATCGCGCTGGGGAACCTGGAGGAGGAGATCGTCAAGGTCCTCACCCGCGTGCAGAACGACCTGTTCGACGTGGGCGCGGACCTGTCGACGCCGGTCGTGGAGAACCCCGAGTACCCGCCGCTGCGGGTCGAGCAGTTCTACGTCGACCGGCTGGAGGCGGACTGCGACCGCTTCAACGAGCGGCTGGAGAAGCTGCGCTCCTTCATCCTCCCCGGCGGCACCCCGGGCGCGGCCCTCCTCCACCAGGCCTGCACGGTCGTCCGCCGGGCCGAGCGCTCCACCTGGGCGGCGCTGGAGGCGCATGGCGAGACGATGAACCCGCTCACCGCGACCTACCTGAACCGCCTGTCGGACCTGCTGTTCATCCTCGCCCGTACGGCCAACAAGAACGTCGGGGACGTGCTGTGGGTGCCGGGCGGGGAGCGCTAGGCGCGGCCCCCGCACCGGGCGAGCGGGTTCCGACACGCCTGGAGCGTCAGCGGATTTCCTCCTTGGTGAGCGCCGGCCCGCTCTCCTCGGCCGCCCCGGCGGGGGCCTTCTTCGGCCAGATGAAGTAGGCCAGCGCGACCAGCCCGTGGATGCCGGCGGCCCGCAGCGCCGCCCACTGGAAGGCGCGCAGGGACGAGATGTCGCCGTCGTCGCCGACGTACCAGACCGCGCCCTGGAGCAGGCCGCAGGCGACGGCCGCGGCGAGCAGCGTGCGCAGCCAGAGGCGCGCCTCGTGGCGGGCGCGGGGCAGGCCGTAGCGGGGGGCGCCGACGGGTTTCGGCGCCCCGCCCAGGCGGTGCGCGGCGTGGCCGTCGAGCCAGCGGATGGTGTAGTGGCCGTAGGCCACGGTGTAGCCGATGTACAGCGCCGCGAGGCCGTGCTCCCAGCCCGGCTCGGCGCCGTTCTTCAGGTCGATGGCCGTCGCCGCGAACAGCACCAGTTCCAGGACCGGCTCGCACAGCAGCAGCACCACACTGGTGCGGCGCCACTTCAGCAGGTAGCGGGCGGCGAGGCCGAGCGCGAGCAGCACCCAGAAGCCCACCTCGCAGGCGATGATCAACGCGACGATCACGACGTGCTCCCTTCGGTCACCCTTCCAGGCTCCCGGCGAAAGCGGCGCGGCTCGTCGTCGGCGGTGACGAACTCGCGGTACATCGAAAGATGCAGTCGGGGACCCTTCCCGGGAATCAGGCGAGCGCGGCACGCGCCGTGTTGGATGGGACCATGCCCGCTGCGCGACTCCCCCGCCCGCACCGCTTCGACGCGTATGCCGCGCTCGCCGGGCTGCTCGGCGGGCTGCTGCTGTGGGGCTTCGGCCTGGCCACCCGGCCGAAGGGAGAGCCGATCGTGCTCTTCCCGGGCGCCTGGCCGATCCTGGTGCCGCTGGCGGTGACGGCCTGCTGCGAGCTGATGCGGCGGGCCGCCCCGCGTGTCGCCCTGCCGGTCGCCACGGCCGCGCTGGTCGCCGACACCGTCACCCAGGGCAACCTGGTCACGCTGGTGATGTTCACGGACGTGATGTACGCGGCCGTGCTGTACGGCACCCCCGCCGCGGCCCGCCGTATCCCCTGGGTCACCGGACTGCTGTCGGTGGCCGCGACGGTGGTGCCGTTCGCGGTGTGGCGGGTGCCGGAGGCGCTGCTGATCGGGGTGGCCGTCGGCATCATGTCGTTCGCGCCCGCCTCCACCGGACTGATCGTCCGCAACCACCGCGACGCCGCCGAGGCCGCCCGGCTGCACGCCGAACAGACCGCCCTGCTCGCCGAGATGGACCGCGTGCAGGCGGTCGGCGCCGAGCGCGCGAGGATGGCGCGCGAGCTGCACGACATGGTCGCCAACCATCTCTCGGCGATCGCCATCCACTCCACCGCCGCGCTCTCCCTCGACGACCCGGCCACCACCCGGCGGGCCCTCGGGGTCATCCGGGAGAACAGCGTCATGGGCCTGGCCGAGATGCGCCGTCTGATCGGCATCCTGCGGGACGCGGGCGCCGAGACCGAACCGGCCGCCGCGCCCACCCTGGACGGCCTCGGCGCGCTGGTCGGCACGGCCCGCGCCAACGGCCTGGACGTCACCCTGGACGCCGCGTACGACCGCGTGCCCGCGCCGGTGGAACTGGCCGCCTACAGGATCGTGCAGGAGTCCCTGACCAACGCCCTCAAGCACGCCGGGCCCGGCCGGGTCACCGTGCGGCTGGCGCAGTTCGACGGCTCCCTCACCATCGCCGTGACCAGTCCGTACGGCGACCGGGACGCGCCCCGCGCGCCCGGCTCGGGGGCCGGTCTGATCGGGATGCGGGAGCGTGCCACGCTGCTGCACGGCACGCTGGAGGCCGGGCCCGAGGACACCCCGGACGGCAAGATCTGGGCCGTCCGCGCGACCCTGCCGACCACCGAAGGCGACCTGCCGTGACCGCCGTGACCCCGCCCGCCGAAGGAGACATACCGTGACCCCGCCCGCCGAAGGAGCCCCCGCATGATCCGCGTCCTCGTCGCCGAGGACCAGTCCGCCGTCCGCGCCGGACTGGTGCTCATCCTGGGCAGCGCCCCCGACATCGAGGTGGTCGGCGAGGCGGCGGACGGCGAGCAGGCGGTGGCGCTGGCCCGGGAGCTGCGGCCCGACCTGGTGTTGATGGACGTACAGATGCCGCGCCTCGACGGGGTGTCGGCGACCCGTCAGGTGGTCGCCGAGCAGCTCGCGGACGTGCTGGTGCTGACCACCTTCGACCTCGACGAGTACGTCTTCGGGGCGCTGCGCGCGGGCGCGGCCGGGTTCCTGCTGAAGAACACCGACGCGAAGGATCTGCTGGCGGCGGTGCGGACCGTGGCGCGCGGGGAGGGGCTGATCGCGCCGGCGGTGACGCGGCGGCTCATCGCCGAGTTCGCGGCCGGGGCGGCGCGCGAGCCGAAGGCCGATCCGGCGGTGCTGGAGCAGCTGACCCGGCGGGAGCGCGAGGTGCTGTCGTGTCTCGGTGAGGGGCTGTCCAACGCGGAGATCGCGGGGCGGCTCGACATGGCGGAGGCGACGGTGAAGACCCACGTCAGCCGGTTGCTGGGGAAGCTGGAGCTGCGCAGCCGGGTGCAAGCGGCCGTACTGGCGCAGGAGTTGGGGATGTGACGGTGGTCGTCGGCGGGCGGCCGGAGTAGTGGTCCAGACCTATTGACCTATGGTCCAGACCTTTCTATTCTCGCGGCACCGTGGGCGTGAAGGCTCAGTCACGCCCGCCCCCGACATCCCCACAAAGGAGGCGCAGCATGCGCTTCAGACACAGAGCCGCGGCGGGGTTCGCGACCCTGTTGCTCCCCTTCGCCGGACTGACCGGGCTGTCCAGCCCCGCCCAGGCCGCCGCCGAAGCCACCTCGGCCACCGCCACCTACGTCAAGTCCTCGGACTGGGGCAGCGGCTTCGAGGGCAAGTGGACGGTGAAGAACACCGGCACCACCACCATCAGCTCCTGGACCGTCGAGTGGGACTTCCCCTCCGGCACCTCCGTCACCTCCGGCTGGGACGCCGACATCACGTCCTCCGGCAACCACTGGACCGCCAAGAACAAGGCGTGGAACGGCACCCTCGCCCCCGGCGCCTCCGTCTCGTTCGGCTTCAACGGCACCGGCACCGGCTCTCCCGCCAACTGCAAGCTCAACGGCGGCAGTTGTGACGGCGGTCCGAGCGTCCCCGGCGACAACCCGCCGAGCGCCCCCGGTACCCCGACGGCCTCCGAGATCACCAACACCTCGGTGAAGCTGACCTGGAAGGCGGCCACCGACGACAAGGGCGTCAAGAACTACGACGTGCTGCGCGGCGGCACCAAGGTCGCCACCGTCACCGGAACGAGCTACACGGACACCGGCCTCACCGCCGGCACCGACTACTCGTACACCGTCCAGGCCCGCGACACCGCCGACCAGACCGGCCCGGTCAGCGGCTCGGTCGCGGTCCGCACCACCGGCGGCTCCACCGACCCCGGCCCGCAGCCCGGCAGCAAGGTCAACCTCGGCTACTTCACCGAGTGGGGCGTCTACGGCCGCAACTACCACGTCAAGAACCTGGTGACCTCCGGCTCCGCCGCGAAGATCACCCACATCAACTACGCGTTCGGCAACGTCAAGAACGGCCAGTGCGTCCTCGACGACGCCTACGCCGCCACCGACAAGGCCTACACCGCCGACCAGTCCGTCAGCGGCGTCGCCGACACCTGGGACCAGCCGCTGCGCGGCAACTTCAACCAGCTGCGCCAGCTGAAGGCCAAGTACCCGCACATCAAGGTGCTGTGGTCGTTCGGCGGCTGGACCTACTCCGGCGGCTTCGGCCAGGCCGCGCAGAACGCCACCGCCTTCGCCAAGTCCTGCAAGGCCGTGGTCGAGGACCCGCGCTGGGCCGACGTCTTCGACGGCATCGACATCGACTGGGAGTACCCGAACGCCTGCGGCCTGACCTGCGACACCTCGGGACCTGCCGCATTCAAGAACCTCATGCAGGCGCTGCGCGCCGAGTTCGGCCCGAACTACCTGGTCACCGCCGCCATCACCGCGGACGGCTCGGACGGCGGCAAGATCGACGCGGCCGACTACGGCGGCGCCGCGCAGTACCTCGACTGGTACAACGTGATGACGTACGACTACTTCGGCGCCTGGGACAAGACCGGCCCCACGGCCCCGCACTCCCCGCTCACCTCGTACCCGGGCATCCCGAAGGCCGGCTTCAACTCGGCCGACGCCATCGCCAAGCTCAAGGCCAAGGGAGTCCCGGCGAGCAAGCTGCTGCTCGGCATCGGCTTCTACGGCCGCGGCTGGACCGGCGTCACCCAGTCCGCCCCCGGCGGCACCGCCACCGGCGCCGCGACCGGCACCTACGAGGCGGGCATCGAGGACTACAAGGTGCTCAAGACCGCCTGCCCGGCCACCGGCACCATCGCCGGCACCGCGTACGCGCACTGCGGCACCAACTGGTGGTCCTACGACACCCCGGCCACCATCGGCACGAAGATGACCTGGGCCAAGAACCAGGGCCTCGGCGGCGCCTTCTTCTGGGAGTTCAGCGGCGACACCGGCAACGGTGAGCTGGTCTCCGCGATCAGCAACGGCCTGAAGTAACAACTGGCGAGTCCCAAGCCTCGTTCGCCCTTCCCCGTACGTCGTCCGGAGGAGGGTGAACGAGGCTACGCCACGTTCACCCGCTGTCCGGGCGGGGCTGCCTCAAGCCACGCGAGGAAACCGGTCAGCGCGTCTTCGCTCATGGCCAGCTCCAGCCGCGTGCCCCGGTGCGTACAGGCCAGCACCACCGCGTCGGACAGCAGCGCCAGCTCCTCCTCCCCCTCGGGCAGCCGGCGGCCCAGCACCTCGATCGAGGAGCGCTCCAGCACCCGGCGTGGGCGGACGGCGTAGGAGAAGACCCGGAACCACTCGACGCGGTCCCCGTTGTAACGGGCCACGCCATAGGCCCAGCCCTTGCCGCTGGTGTCGCCCTGCTCGGGGACGTCCCAGCGCAGCGAGCAGTCGAAAGTGCCACCGGAGCGCTGGATGAGCCTGCGGCGCAGTCCGAAGACGAACAACCCCAGCACCACGACGGCGACGACGATTCCGCACACAGTCAGAGCGAGGACCATCGGCACCGACCTCCTCGTCTCCTAGGTAACGGAACGGAAAAAACCTCTATATCTGCCTCAGCCGCGGCCGGCTCCGGATTGCTCCGGTGCCGGCCGCGGCTGAGTGACGTCACTACTCGGCGCTCCCCCAGAGCCTAGACGGCCCGGGAGCGACCCTCGGGGTCAGCGCGCCGCCGCCGCACGCAGTCGGACGTCCGCGCGGCGCTGGGCGGCTTCGTCGCCCTCCGCCTTCGCGCGCTCCAGCTCCTGCTGGGCACGCTGGACGTCGATCTCGTCCGACAGCTCGGCGATCTCGGCCAGCAGGGACAGCTTGTTGTCCGCGAACGAGATGAAACCGCCGTGCACAGCGGCGACGACCGTTCCACCATCACTCTTACGGATGGTCACCGGGCCCGACTCCAGCACACCGAGCAGCGGCTGGTGACCGGGCATGACGCCGATGTCGCCGGACGTGGTGCGCGCGACGACCAGGGTGGCCTCGCCGGACCAGACCTCTCGGTCGGCCGCGACCAGCGCGACGTGCAGCTCAGCAGCCAAGGTTGGCTCCTCGGGTCACCACCCGGCTCTCCTGCCGGGTGTTAGGTACAAGTCTAATGGGCGTGACAGAGGGGGCGGGACGAGCCCGCCCCCTCACGCGTCACACAAGCACTGGGGTCAGGAGACGCCCAGCTCCTTCGCGTTCTTCTTCAGGTCCTCGAGACCACCGCACATGAAGAACGCCTGCTCCGGGAAGTGGTCGTACTCGCCGTCGCAGATCGCGTTGAACGCGGCGATCGACTCGTCCAGCGGCACGTCCGAACCCTCGACGCCGGTGAACTGCTTGGCGACGTGGGTGTTCTGGGACAGGAAGCGCTCCACGCGACGGGCACGGTGGACGACGAGCTTGTCCTCCTCGCCGAGCTCGTCGATACCGAGGATCGCGATGATGTCCTGCAGGTCCTTGTACTTCTGCAGGATGTTCTTCACGCGCATCGCGGCGTTGTAGTGGTCCGCCGAGATGTACCGCGGGTCGAGGATGCGGGACGTGGAGTCCAGCGGGTCCACGGCCGGGTAGATGCCCTTCTCGGAGATCGGACGGGACAGAACCGTCGTCGCGTCGAGGTGGGCGAAGGTGGTGGCCGGGGCCGGGTCGGTCAGGTCGTCCGCGGGGACGTAGATCGCCTGCATCGAGGTGATCGAGTGACCGCGGGTCGAGGTGATGCGCTCCTGGAGGATGCCCATCTCGTCGGCCAGGTTCGGCTGGTAGCCCACCGCGGAGGGCATACGGCCGAGCAGGGTCGACACCTCGGAACCGGCCTGGGTGAAGCGGAAGATGTTGTCGATGAAGAACAGCACGTCCTGCTTCTGGACGTCGCGGAAGTACTCCGCCATCGTCAGACCGGCCAGGGCCACGCGCAGACGGGTGCCCGGCGGCTCGTCCATCTGACCGAAGACCAGCGCGGTCTTGTCGATGACGCCCGACTCGCTCATCTCGTCGATGAGGTCGTTGCCCTCACGGGTGCGCTCACCGACGCCCGCGAACACCGACACACCGTCGTGGTTGTTGGCGACGCGGTAGATCATTTCCTGGATCAGCACGGTCTTGCCGACGCCGGCGCCACCGAACAGACCGATCTTGCCGCCCTTGACGTACGGGGTCAGCAGGTCGATGACCTTGATGCCGGTCTCGAACATCTCGGTCTTGGACTCGAGCTGGTCGAAGTTCGGCGCCTTGCGGTGGATCGGCCAGCGCTCGCCCTCGTAGGCCTCGTCGGAGTTGAGGACCTCACCGATGGTGTTGAACACCTTGCCCTTGGTGAAGTCACCGACCGGCACGGAGATGGGGGCACCGGTGTCGACCACCGTGGCCTGGCGGACCAGACCGTCGGTGGGCTGCATCGAGATCGTGCGGACCAGGCCGTCACCCAGGTGCTGGGCGACCTCCAGGGTCAGCGTCTTCTTCGCGCCGGCCTGGGCCGGGTCGGCGACCTCGACGTGGAGGGCCTGGTACATGTCCGGGATCGCGTCGACGGGGAACTCCACGTCGACGACCGGGCCGATGACCCGGGCGACGCGGCCCGTAGCCGTCGCGGTCTCAACAGTGGTGGTCATTTAGTAGTCACTCCCCGCGGTCGCGTCGGCGAGAGCGCTGGCGCCACCGACGATCTCGCTGATTTCCTGGGTGATTTCGGCCTGGCGGGCCTGGTTGGCAAGCCGGGTGAGCGTCTCGATGAGCTCTCCGGCGTTGTCGGTGGCCGACTTCATCGCGCGCCGCGTGGCGGCGTGCTTCGAAGCGGCCGACTGGAGCAGCGCGTTGTAGATACGGCTCTCCACGTAGCGCGGCAGCAGGGCGTCGAGGACGTCCTCCGCCGAGGGCTCGAAGTCGTACAGCGGAAGCAGCTCGCCCTTGGGCTTCGCCTCTTCCGAGACCTCTTCGAGGCTCAGCGGCAGCAGCCGGGACTCGACGGCCGTCTGCGTCATCATCGACACGAACTCGGTGTAGACGAGGTGCAGCTCGTCCACGCCGCCGTCCGCCGTCTCCCGCTCGATCGCCTCGATCAGCGGCGCCGCCACCTTCTTGGCGTCCGCGTACGAGGGGTCGTCGGTGAAGCCCGTGAACGACTCCGCGATCGTGCGCTCGCGGAAGTTGTAGTGGGCGACACCGCGGCGGCCGACGATGAAGACGACGACCTCCTTGCCCTCACGCTCGAGCCGCTCGGTCAGCTGCTCCGCCGCCTTGATGGCGTTGGCGTTGAAGGCGCCGGCCAGACCGCGGTCGCTCGTCAGGAGCAGGACCGCGGCACGGGTCGGGTTCTCCGCCTCCGTGGTCAGCGGGTGCCGGGTGTTCGAGCCGGTGGCGACCGCCGTGACCGCGCGGGTCAGTTCCTTCGCGTACGGCGTGGAGGCCGCCACCTTGCGCTGCGCCTTGACGACGCGCGAGGCGGCGATCATCTCCATCGCCTTCGTGATCTTCTTGGTCGCGGTGACGGATCGGATGCGACGCTTGTAGACCCGGAGCTGGGCTCCCATGAGTCAGGTCCCTTCCTTACGTCACTTGGAGGCGCTGGTCGCCTTCGGAGCGGCCGAAGCTTCCTCGCCGAGCAGCTTGCCGTCGGAGGTCTCGAACTGCTTCTTGAACTCCACGATGGCGTCCGCGACGGCCTGCAGGGTGTCGTCGGACATCTTGCCGCCCTCGCGGATGGAGGTCATGAGGCCCTGCTCCTTGCGGTGCAGGTACTCGAGCATCTCCCGCTCGAAGCGACGGATGTCGGCGACCGGCACGTCGTCCATCTTGCCGGTGGTGCCGGCCCAGACGGAGACGACCTGGTCCTCGGTGGCCATCGGCTGGTACTGGTCCTGCTTCAGCAGCTCGACCATGCGCTGACCGCGCTCCAGCTGGGCCTTCGAGGCCGCGTCCAGGTCGGAACCGAAGGCGGCGAACGCCTCCAGCTCACGGAACTGGGCGAGGTCCACACGGAGGCGGCCGGAGACCTGCTTCATCGCCTTGTGCTGCGCGGAACCACCGACTCGGGAGACGGAGATACCGACGTTCAGCGCGGGGCGCTGACCGGCGTTGAACAGGTCCGACTCCAGGAAGCACTGGCCGTCGGTGATGGAGATGACGTTGGTCGGGATGAACGCCGAGACGTCGTTGGCCTTGGTCTCGACGATCGGCAGACCCGTCATCGAACCGGCGCCCATGTCGTCGGAGAGCTTCGCGCAGCGCTCCAGCAGACGGGAGTGCAGGTAGAAGACGTCACCCGGGTAGGCCTCACGGCCCGGCGGACGGCGCAGCAGCAGGGACACGGCGCGGTAGGCGTCGGCCTGCTTGGACAGGTCGTCGAAGATGATCAGGACGTGCTTGCCCTGGTACATCCAGTGCTGGCCGATGGCCGAGCCGGTGTACGGCGCCAGGTACTTGAAGCCGGCCGGGTCGGACGCCGGGGAGGCGACGATGGTCGTGTACTCCAGGGCGCCGTTCTCCTCCAGCGCGCGGCGGACGCCGGCGATGGTGGAGCCCTTCTGGCCGATGGCGACGTAGATGCAGCGGACCTGCTTCTTCGGGTCGCCCGAGCGCCAGTTGTCGCGCTGGTTGATGATCGTGTCGACGGCCAGGGCGGTCTTGCCGGTCTGGCGGTCGCCGATGATCAGCTGACGCTGACCACGGCCGATCGGGGTCATCGCGTCGACGGCCTTGTAGCCGGTCTCCATCGGCTCGTGCACCGACTTGCGCTGCATGACCGTGGGGGCCTGCAGCTCGAGGGCACGACGAGCGTCGGTCTCGATCTCGCCGAGGCCGTCGATCGGGTTGCCGAGGGGGTCGACCACGCGGCCGAGGTAGCCCTCGCCGACCGCGACGGACAGCACCTCGCCGGTGCGCCGCACCGGCTGACCCTCCTCGACGCCGCTGAACTCGCCGAGGACGATGGCACCGATCTCGCGCTCCTCGAGGTTGAGGGCGAGGCCGAGGGTGCCGTCCTCGAACTTCAGCAGCTCGCTGGCCATGGCCGAGGGCAGGCCCTCGACCTTCGCGATGCCGTCGCCGGCAAAGGTGACCGTGCCGACCTCCTCGCGCGAGGCCGCGTCCGGCTTGTACGCCTGGACGAAGTTCTCCAGCGCGTCCCGGATCTCCTCCGGCCGGATCGTGAGCTCCGCCATCTGGGTTCCCTGCTCTCCTTGTTGGGCCCGAAGTTTCACTTTGGGGGGATGGGGACACCCCCCAATAGGAGGTGAATCCTCTGCACGGCCCAACCAGGGCCGTAAGTTGCGTACTGCTTTTCTCGAAATCCGCGGTGCGGTCAGCTCGCCATGCGGCGAGTGGCGTCCTCGAGCCGGTCCACGATGGAACCGTTGATGACCTCGCCGCCGACCTGCACCCGGATCCCGCCGAGGACCTCGGGGTCCACGTCGAGGTTGAGGTGCATCCGACGGCCGTAGAGCTTCGCGAGGGCGGCGCCCAGGCGCTGCTTCTGCGCGTCGCTCAGCGGTACCGCCGAGGTGACGGTGGCGACCATGCGGTCCCGCCGTTCGGCGGCGAGCTTGGACAGGGACTCGAGTCCCGCTTCCAGGCTACGTCCCCGCGGCGCGGTCACAAGGCGCGTGACCAGACGCTCGGTGGTCGCCTTGGCCCGGCCGCCGAGCAGGCTGCGCAGCAGCTCGCTCTTGGCCGCCTTGGACGCGGCGCGGTCGGTCAGCGCGGCGCGCAGCTCGGTGGAGGAGGCGATGATCCGGCCGAACCGGAACAGCTCGTCCTCGACGTCGTCGAGCGTGCCCGCCCGCTGGGCGGCGGTGAAGTCGGCGGTGTTCGCCAGCTGCTCCAGCGCGTCCACCAGGTCGCGGGTCTGCGACCAGCGGGAGCGCACCATCCCGGCCACCAGGTCCACGGCCTCGCCGCCGACCTGCCCGCCGAGCAGACGCTGGACCAGCTCGGCCTTGGCCTCACCGGCCTGCGCCGGGTCGGTGAGGACCCGACGCAGCGACACCTCGCGGTGGAGCAGCGCGGTGACGGCGGCCAGCTCGTCGGCGAGCTTCGCCGCGTCGACGGCCGTCGAGTCCGTCAGCGCGTCGAGACGCTCACGTGCGGCTGCCAGTGCCTCGCGGCTCGCTCCGTTCATCGCGCTGCCTCGGCCTTCTCCTCAAGCTCGTCGAGGAAGCGGTCGATCACACGGCTCTGGCGGGCGTGGTCCTCCAGGGACTCGCCGACGAGCTTGCCGGCCAGTTCGGTGGCCAGCTTGCCGACGTCCTGCCGCAGCGCGGACGAGGCGGCCTTGCGGTCGGCCTCGATCTGGGCGTGACCGGCGGCGATGATCTCCTCACGCTGCCGCTGGCCCTCGGCCCGCATCTCGGCGATGAGCGCGGCACCCTGCTCCTGCGCCTCCTGGCGCAGACGCGCGGCCTCGTGCCGGGCCTCGGCGAGCTGGGCCTTGTACTGCTCAAGGACGCTCTGGGCCTCGACCTTCATGGCCTCGGCCTCTTCGATACCGCCTTCGATCGCCGCGCGGCGCTCCTCCAGAACCTTGTTGATGTTCGGAAGCAGCTTCTTCCAGAAGAAGAAGAACACGATGGCGAAGGCGATGGTGCCGACGAGCAGCTCGGGACCCGGAGGAACGAGCGGGCTCTGCTCCTCCTCGGCCGCCAGCTGTACCAGGTTGGCGATCACATCAGTGCCTTTCGTCGAAGTGTGTCAGGTGGCTAAGGACTAGCGACCGAACACGAACGGCATAACGATGCCGATGAGGGCGAGCGCCTCACAGAAGGCGAAGCCGAGGATCTGGTTGGCGCGGATCAGGCCGGCCGCCTCGGGCTGACGGGCCAGGGCCTGGGTGCCGTTACCGAAGATGATGCCGACGCCGATGCCGGGGCCGATGGCGGCGAGGCCGTAGCCGATGGAGCCGAGCGAACCGGTGACAGCGGCGAGGGTCTCAGTGGCAGCCATGCTGATTCTTCCTTCTCTTTCACGGACCGGCGGGGGTTGGCCACCGGACGGTTTGGGGCTTGCGGGGCGGGTGGTCTCAGTGGTGCTCGGCCAGAGCGCCCTGAATGTAGGAGCAGGCCAGCAGCACGAACACGTACGCCTGGACGGCCTGCACGAAGAGCTCGAAGAGGATCATGACGACGGTCATGACGAAGGAGACACCGGCCGCCGGGATCATCCAGCTGTTGAGCAGGTACCACGAGGCGACGGTGAACATGACGAGCATGAGGTGGCCGGCGAACATGTTGGCGAACAGTCGCACCGCGTGCGTGAACGGCCGGACCAGGAGGTTCGAGAAGAACTCGATGACCATGACCAGCGGCAGAACCCCGCCCAGCGACTTGTCGTAGCCGGTGACGTTCTTGAAGAAGCCGACGAAACCGTGCCGCTTGAAGGTCAGCGCGACCCAGGTGATGTAGACGATCGCGGCGAGCACCACCGGGTAGGCGATGATCGACGACACCGGGAACTGCGCGAGCGGGATCACGGACCAGATGTTCATGATCCAGATGAAGAAGAACAGCGAGACCATGAGCGGGACGTACTTCTCGCCCTCACGCTTGCCGAGGGTCTCGTAGACGATGCCGCGGCGCACGAAGTCGTAGCCGGCCTCGCCGATCATCTGGAGCTTGCCCGGGACGACCTTGGCCTTGCCGAAGGCGGCCCAGAAGAAGGCGACGACCAGGACGGTGGTGATGAGCGCCAGCAGCATCACCTTGTTGAACTCGAACCCGCCGACCGTGGCGATCGGCTTGAAGAGGAACGAGTGCAGGCCAGGGGCCGGAAAACCACATCCGTCGGACAGGATGCGGCAATCCCAGCTGAATGAGGCGAGCTGGGTCTGGTCAGCACTCACCGCGGGCTCCTTCGACGTGACGCATGGGTTCGGCAACCTCGTTGTGTCGGCGCGGCGCGCAGCCGCGGATCGGCACCGGACTGGTGTTACGGATGTGGGGGCGGCTGAGGGGCATCGAGCCTCGCGATCGAACAGGCGTCAGCTCAGATGCCCGCGCCCGCGATGCCGCAGTTGGCACCGGACGATAGCAGGAGTTCTCACCGCTCTTTATCCCGCCCCTACTCCTCACGACGGCGGCCCCGTCTTCTCGGGCTTCTCACTCTTCGCGGAGTCGGGATCGACATAGAAGATCTTGGCCTTCATGTGCGCGCGGGCCTGCGCCGCCATCCACACGACGGTGGCGACGACGAGGGAGATCGCGAACGCCTTGGCGTTGAAGAGAGAGGTGTCCTTGAAGAGGGCGACGAAGATCAGGAGCAGGAGGAGCTGAGCGACATAAAGCATCAGCCCCATGGCCTGGAAAAGCTGCGGCAGCGTTTTTGCCGTCCACTGCAGGACGTAGAGACCGATCCCCATGAACAGGATCGCCAGCACCGCTCCGACGGCGGCTCCCAGCGCACCCTTGCCGCCGGCCACCCCACCGCTGACGGCGACGGCGACCACACCGGCAGCGGCCGTGGGCACGGCACACTGCACAAGGTTCCGGACGTCGTTGGACGGCATGGCGGCAACTCCGCTTTTCACAGGGGGCAGGGGTGTCGTCATGGACGAGCGTAGCCCCGGGGTGAGTGAGAACCTCACGCGAAGAGACCGTCGCACTACGGTCCTTCGGCTCTGTCCGGGGGTTCTCGTGAACGGTATCACAAACTATTTGATGAGGTCTTTACCTGCTGGGTGTGCCGGCTGTCACACATGAGAGTGACCCTGCGCGTCTGTGCAAAAACCGCGCCCACTTGTCTGGTATTGGGGCGGTTCGTTCCCCCATGAGTTGGCAATGCTCTAGTCAGATTCTTACCTTGAGAGCCGCGATCGGGGGCCGACGGCCGTCGCGCCGTTGACACCGGACACCCCGGCGGCCACGGGCGTCCGCGGTTCCTGCTCGGCGGGCCCGTCCGCGAGCGTCTGCGAGGAGGCGACGACCACCCTGCGGCGCCGGTAGCGCGGCGGCACGAAGCGCTCGGCCCAGACGGGGGCGCGCGGGGTGAAGCGCGGCAGCAACAGCAGCACCAGGCCGATCGCGCTCAGTACCACGACGCCCAGCACAATCCACATGGACGCACTGTTCACGGAGTACGCCAGGGCGCCGAACGCGATCAGCGCCGACCAGAAGTACATGATCAGCACCGCGCGGCTGTGCGAGTGGCCGATCTCCAGCAGCCGGTGGTGCAGATGCCCGCGGTCCGCGGCGAACGGCGACTGGCCGCGCCAGGTGCGGCGCACGATCGCCAGGATCAGGTCGGCGGCCGGGATGGCGATGATGGTCAGCGGCAGCAGCAGCGGGATGTAGACCGGGACCGTCTGGTGCACGGTGTTGCGCTCGGAACCGGAGAACAGGTTCATCACGTCGGGGTCGACCTGCCCGGTGACGGAGATCGCGCCGGCCGCCAGCACCAGGCCGATCAGCATCGAGCCCGAGTCGCCCATGAAGATCCGCGCGGGGTGCATGTTGTGCGGCAGGAAGCCCAGGCACATGCCCATCAGGATCGCCGCGAACAGGGAGGCGGGGGCGGCGGCCTCGATGCCGTACGAGTACCAGATCCGGTAGGCGTACATGAAGAACGCGGCGGAGGCGATGCAGACCATGCCGGCCGCGAGGCCGTCGAGCCCGTCGACGAAGTTGACCGCGTTGATGGTGATGACGACCAGGGCGACGGTCAGGAGCGTGCCCTGCCACTGGGTGAGCGCGACCGTGCCGACGCCCGGCACCGGCAGCCACAAGATCGTCAGACCCTGCATGACCATCACGCCCGCGGCGATCATCTGGCCGCCCAGCTTGATCAGGGCGTCGATCTCGAACTTGTCGTCCAGGACGCCGATCAGCCAGATCAGGGCGGCGCCGGAGAGCAGCGCGCGGGGTTCGTTGGACTTCTCGAAGACCTGGTTGAGATTGGTCAGGTGGTCGGCGACCAGCAGGCCGGCGCACAGTCCGAAGAACATCGCGATACCGCCGAGCCGCGGAGTCGGTTCCCGGTGCACGTCCCGGGCCCGGATCTCCGGCATCGCTCCCGCCACGATCGCGAACTTCCGTACCGGCCCTGTCAGCAGATACGTCACCGCGGCCGTGATGCAGAGCGTCAGCAGGTATTCACGCACGGGCTTCCCCACAGGTCTCGCTGGCCATCTCAGCCCCACACCCTAGCGAGGCACGCATATGTGTGGGGACTTACGGGTAGCGACGATGGTTGCACGGCCGGCTGTGCACGGAAGTGCGCCTACCCCCGCTCAGCGCGGATACGGCGGAAATCGGCCCGCCAGCTCCCGCACTTCTTCACGCACCGCCTTGGCCCGCGCGGGCTCGCGCAGCGCGGTGGCCATCAGGGCGCCGACGTGAGCCATCTCCCCCTCCCGCATGCCCTGTGTGGTCACGGCGGCCGTGCCCAGGCGCAGGCCGCGGACGTCGCCGTGGGGCAGGGCGCAGCAGTCCAGGATCATCCCGGCGGCGGCGAGCAGACCGCGGGCTGTACGGCCGTCGACGCCGAGCGGGGACGGGTCGGCGGTGATCAGGTGGGTGTCCGTGCCGCCGGTGGTGACCACCAGTCCCTGGGCGGCCAGCGCGTCCGCGAGAACCCTCGCGTTGACGACCACCTGATGGGCGTACGCGGTGAACGCCGGTGTGGCCGCCTCGCCGAACGCGACGGCCTTCGCGGCGATGGTGTGCATCTGGGCGCCGCCCTGGGTGAACGGGAAGACGGCCCGGTCGATCCGCTCGGCCAGTTCGCTTCCGCACAGGATCATCCCGCCGCGCGGACCGCGCAGCACCTTGTGGGTGGTGGCGCACACGACATCGGCGTACGGCACCGGATTCGGCGCCGCTCCCCCGGCGACCAGGCCGATCGGATGCGCGGCGTCGGCGATGAGATAGGCGCCGGCCTCGTCGGCGATCTCGCGGAAGAGGGCGTAGTCGAGGTGGCGCGGGTAGGCGATGGACCCGCACACGATCGCCTTGGGCCGGTGGCTGCGGGCCAGGGCCCGCACCTGCTCGTAGTCGACGAGCCCCGTCTCGCCGTCGACGCCGTAGCCGACGAAGTCGAACCAGCGGCCGGAGAAGTTGGCGGGCGAGCCGTGCGTGAGATGGCCGCCGTACGGCAGTCCGAGGGCGAGCACGGTGTCGCCGGGGCGCAGCAGCGCGGCGTACGCGGCGAGCACGGCGGAGGACCCCGAGTGGGCCTGCACATTGGCGTGCTCGGCCCCGAACAGCGCCTTCGCCCGGTCGACGGCGATCCGCTCGGCGACATCGACGATCTCGCACCCACCGTGGTACCGGGTGCCCGGATACCCCTCCGCGTACTTGTTGGCGAGCGGCGAGCCGAGCGCCGCGAGCACGGCGGGCGAGGTGAAGTTCTCCGCGGCGATCAGCTGGAGCGTCGTCGACTGCCGGTCCAGTTCCCCGAGCAGCACCTCGGCCAGCTCAGGGTCCTGTGCGCGCAGGACGTCGGTCTCTGGGGCAGGGATGACCGTCATGGTGGGCTCCGGTCGTCGACGCTGACGTACGACCAATGTAGGCCCACCCCGCCCACCCCGCCCCGCGATCAGGTCCGTGCGGGTGCCCCGGGTCAAGTGCCTGGACCAACCGTCCGCCGGCCCGGGGGAGGGTGGCCTGGGCCCATTCCCGACGCGTCTCTCGCACCGCTCGGCCCGCCCGGGATCAGGTGCGGGCGGGAACCCCCGTCAGCGCCGTCACCACCGGGTCCAGTGCCTGGTGTATCTCGTCGCCCACCGAGCGGAAGAACGTCAGGGGCGCGCCGTACGGGTCGTAGACCTCGTCCGCCTCCGCGGTCGGCGCCAGGAGCCAGCCGCGCAGGGCGGCGGCGGCGCGGACCAGGGCGCGGGCGCGCATGACCACGCCGTCCTCCAGCGGGGGGAGGGTGGCGGGGTCTATCGCCTTCACCAGGCGGGTGAACTCCTTGAGGGTGAAGGTGCGCAGGCCCGCGGAGTGGCCCATGGAGATGACCTGGGCGCGGTGGTCGCGGGTGGCGGTGAGGACGAGGTCGGCCTTGATGACGTGCTCGTCCAGCAGCTCACGGCCGACGAAGCCGGAGGCGTCCGCGCCGAAGTCGGCCAGCACGGTCTCCGCGTTGGCCTCCATGGGCGCGCCCTCGTGGCCCCAGGTGCCGGCGCTCTCCACGATCAGCCCGCCGCCCAGCACGCCGAGCCGCTGCGACACGAAGTGCCGGGTCAGCCGCTCGGTGATCGGCGAGCGGCACACATTGCCGGTGCTGACGTGGAGGATGCGGAAGGTGTCCCTCGGGAATCCGAAGGTCGTCGTCTCTTCCCCGCTGCCTATGCCACGCCCCGCTTCGGGGGGTGTCAATTCGCCACCTCGAGGTCGGGTACGACCTTCCGCAACTCGTCCGCCGACAGCGCGCCCTGGCGCAGCAGCAGCGGCACCTCGCGGGTGACGTCGACGATGGAGGACGGCACGTTGCCGGGGGTCGGGCCGCCGTCCAGGTAGACGGAGACGGAGTCGCCGAGCATCGCCTGCGCCTCGTCGCAGTTCTCCGGCGCCGGGTGCCCCGTGAGGTTCGCCGACGACACCGCCATGGGGCCGACCTCGGTCAGCAGCTCGATGGCGACCGGATGCAGCGGCATCCGCACGGCGACCGTGCCGCGGGTGTCGCCCAGGTCCCACTGGAGCGACGGCTGGTGCTTGGCGACCAGCGTGAGCGCGCCCGGCCAGAACGCGTCGACCAGCTCCCAGGCCAGCTCGGAGAAGTCCGTGACGAGCCCGTGCAGGGTGTTCGGGGAGCCGATGAGCACGGGGGTGGGCATGTTGCGGCCCCGGCCCTTGGCCTCCAGCAGGTCACCGACGGCTTCCTTGGAGAACGCGTCGGCGCCGATGCCGTACACCGTGTCGGTCGGGAGGACCACCAGCTCGCCACGGCGGACGGCGGACGCGGCCTCACGCAGACCCGTCACGCGGTCGGTCGCGTCGTTGGTGTCGTATCGCCGTGCCATATCAGCGAGCCTCCTCGTACACGTGCTTCAGGGAGAGATGGGGGGTGGTGCTCACGGCAGTGCCTTGCGGGCCGTGGCGAACCGGGGGCGGTTGTTGAGGTCGGGGTGGTCGGCCGCGTCGGCCCACCCGCGTTCCTCGGTGAAGATCCACGGCACCTGGCCGCCCTGGGTGTCGGCGTGCTCGATCACGACGACACCGCCGGGGCGCAGCAGCCGGTGCGCGGTGCGTTCCAGGCCGCGGATGAGGTCGAGGCCGTCCTCGCCGGAGAACAGGGCCATCTCCGGGTCGTAGTCCCTCGCCTCCGGGGCGACGTACTCCCACTCGGTGAGCGGGATGTACGGCGGGTTGGAGATGACCAGGTCGACCTGGCCGTCGAGGTCGGGGAAGGCGGTCAGCGCGTCGCCCTGGCGCAGGTCGACGCGGGAGCCCTCCATGTTCTTGCGGGTCCACACCAGGGCGTCCTCGCTCAGCTCCACGGCGTGCACCCGGGAGCGGGGCACCTCCTGGGCGAGGGCGAGCGCGATGGCGCCGGAGCCGGTGCACAGGTCGACGATGCACGGCTCGACCACGTCCATGGCGCGTACGGCGTCTATCGCCCAGCCGACGACCGACTCCGTCTCCGGGCGGGGCACGAACACCCCGGGTCCGACCTGGAGTTCCAGGTACCGGAAGAAGGCGCGGCCGGTGATGTGCTGGAGCGGTTCGCGCTGTTCCCGGCGCGCGACGACCTCCCAGTAGCGGGCGTCGAAGTCGGCGTCCTTCACGGAGTGCAACTCGCCCCGCTTCACGCCGTGCACGAACGCGGCGAGCTCCTCCGCGTCGGTGCGCGGCGAGGGCACGCCGGCGTCGGCCAGCCGCTGGGTGGCCTGGGCCACCTCCGCGAGCAGCAGGTTCACGCTCGTCCTCCGTGTGGGTACTTGCTCGTACGTGCCTTACGCGGCTGCGAGCTTGGCGGCCGAGTCCGCGTCGACACAGGCCTGGATCACCGCGTCGAGGTCGCCGTCCAGGACCTGGTCAAGGTTGTACGCCTTGAAGCCGACGCGGTGGTCCGAAATCCGGTTCTCCGGGAAGTTGTAGGTACGGATCTTCTCGGAGCGGTCGACGGTGCGGACCTGGCTGCGGCGGGCGTCCGCGGCCTCCCGCTCCGCCTCCTCCTGCGCCATGGCGAGCAGCCTGGACCGCAGGATACGCATCGCCTGCTCCTTGTTCTGGAGCTGGCTCTTCTCGTTCTGGCAGGAGGCGACGACTCCGGTCGGGAGGTGCGTGATGCGCACGGCGGAGTCGGTGGTGTTGACCGACTGGCCGCCCGGGCCGGAGGAGCGGTAGACGTCGATGCGCAGGTCGTTCGGGTTGATCTCGACGTCGACCTCCTCGGCCTCCGGGGTCACGAGGACACCGGCCGCGGAGGTGTGGATACGGCCCTGGGACTCGGTCGCGGGCACGCGCTGCACGCGGTGCACGCCGCCCTCGTACTTCATCCGCGCCCACACGCCCTGCCCGGGCTCGATCTGGCCGCGGGCCTTGATGGCGACCTGGACGTCCTTGTAGCCGCCCAGCTCGGACTCGGTGGCGTCGATGATCTCGGTCTTCCAGCCGACTCGCTCGGCGTAGCGCAGGTACATGCGCAGCAGATCGCCGGCGAACAGCGCGGACTCGTCGCCACCCGCGCCCGCCTTGATCTCCAGGAGGACGTCCTTGTCGTCGCTGGGGTCGCGCGGGACGAGCAGCAGGCGCAGCTTCTCGGTCAGCTCCTCGCGCTGCTTCTCCAGCTCCTTGACCTCGGCGGCGAAGTCGGGGTCGTCGGCGGCGAACTCGCGGGCGGTCTCGACGTCGTCGCCGGTCTGCCTCCAGGAGCGGTACGTGGCGACGATCGGGGTCAGCTCGGCGTAGCGCTTGTTGAGCTTGCGCGCGTTGGCCTGGTCGGCGTGGACCGACGGGTCCGCGAGCTTCTTCTCCAGGTCGGCGTGCTCGGCGACGAGCTCCTCGACGGCCTCGAACATCTGTGGCTCCTGTGTCGTACGGGGGGTGAAGTGGGCGGCGACCAAAAACGCCGGTCCCGGCACGCCCGCGGAGGGGGCGTGACCGTGGACCGGCGAAGAGGGGCTCGCTACTTCTTGGAGCCGGCGGCAGCCTTGCCGAAGCGGGCCTCGAAGCGGGCCACACGGCCACCGGTGTCGAGGATCTTCTGCTTGCCCGTGTAGAACGGGTGGCACTCGGAGCAGACCTCGGCCCGGATGGTGCCGGACGCGATGGTGCTACGGGTGGTGAACGACGCGCCGCAGGTGCAGCTGACCTGCGTCTCGACGTACTCGGGGTGGATGTCGCGCTTCAAGGTGTCTCCTAGTTTCGGGAGGGCGCCGGGTCGCTGCCGCGGGCTGCGGGAGCGTGAACCGGGGCCGACGTACCAGTCTGCCAGGACTGGGGCCATCCCCCAAAACCGGGGGTGCCTGTCATTTGTTCCCCACGGGCCCGGGCTGGCTGACCACGCCCTTGGCCTCGCCGGTGGCCGTGCCTTCGGTGGCCGACTTCGGGATGGGTCTGTCGTTCTTCAGGGCCGTCCAGACCTGCTGGGCCTTGGCTTCGGCGAGGAGGACCCGGTTGGGGTCCGCCGGGTCGTAGACGACCGGCATGGTGACCATGGTCATGTCGGACGCGCCGATGCCCTGCAGACCGCTCGCGAAGGACATGAGGGCGTTGACCGAGCCGAGGTCGGAGTCGGTCGTCACGGTCTTCGTCGCGGTGTCGGCGAGGTCGTAGAGCTTCTTCGGGTTGCCGAAGAGGCCGATGTCCTCGACCTGGTTCAGCAGGGCCTTGAGGAAGGCCTGCTGGAGCTGGATGCGGCCGAGGTCGGAGCCGTCGCCGACGCCGTGCCGGGTGCGGACCAGTCCGAGGGCCTGCTCGCCGTTCAGCCGGTGCGGGCCGGCCTTCAGGTCGAGGTGGCTGTCGGGGTCCTTGATGTCCTGGGTGGTGGTGACCTCGACGCCGCCCAGTTCGTCGATCAGCTTCTGGAAGCCGCTGAAGTCGACTTCCAGGTAGTGGTCCATGCGGATGCCGGTCAGCGACTCGACGGTCTTGACCGCGCAGGCGGCTCCGCCGGTGGAGTACGCGGAGTTGAACATCACGTCGGACGCGGCCGGGTGGGTGTCGCCGTCCGTGTCGGTGCAGGCGGGGCGGTCGATGAGGGTGTCGCGGGGGATGGAGACCACGCCGGCCTTCTCGTGGCCCTCGTAGACGTGCACGATCATCGCGGTGTCGGCGCGGGCGCTGCCGTCGTCGGTGCCGCCGCCGAGTTTCCTGTTGCCGCCGGAGCGGGTGTCCGAGCCGAGGACCAGGATGTTCTGCGAGCCGTTGTCGGCCTTGTCCGGGCGGTCGGTGCCGAGCGCCTGGTCGATGTCGACGCTCTCCAGGTTGCCGTTGAGCTTGAAGTAGACGTACCCGACGCCGGTGCCGCCGAGGACGACGATGCCCGCCGCGGTCCAGGCCGTGATCAGCAGCCCCTTGTGGCGCTTGTCCCGGGGCTTGCGGCGACGGCCCTTGGCGCGGCGGCGCGGGCCGTCGGCGCCGGTCCCGGCGCCGGTACCGGTGCCGGTGCCGGTGCCGGTGCCGCCCGGTATGCCGGGCTCCGGCGTGCTTGCGGCAGACATGTGCTCCCTCGGCTCTCGTCGTTCGGTTACCCCCAGCGGTGGCGGTCAGACTCGGCCGTGCCGCGCACGACCCGGTACCGCTCCATCGTCACCCGCCGGGTGGGACGGGGAAACTCGGCACAGGGTTGCATGACGCACTGTGCCCACCCGGGGTCCGGGTGGGCACGGTGCGTAGCCGTGGTGAGCGGTCGCTTTCGCCGCTCACCTGGGGTTTCAGCCGAAGATGTCGTACTGCTTGAAGTCGGTCCCGACCGAGATCCTTGTGGCGAAGATCTCGCTCGTGGCCTTGCCGGTGCCCTTGTAGAGGTAGAGCGTGCCGCCGGGCGTGCGGGCCAGGAAGTCGGCCCGGCCGTCGCCGGTGACGTCGCCGACCGCGTCGAAGGCGTTGTACGTCGTGCTGCTCCAGGTGCGCACCTTGATCCGGCCGGAGAAGGCCGCGGTGCCCGCCTTGCCGGTGCCCTTGTACAGGTACACGTCGCCGCTGCTCTTGGCGCGTGCGATCAGGTCGGTCCTGCCGTCGCCGGTGAAGTCGCCGTGGCCGCGGACCGAGTTGTACTGGTTCCAGCCGGAGCCGACCTTGACGCGGGTGGCGAAGGAGCCGTCACCCCTGCCCGGGTAGATCCACAGCACGCCGGCCGAGTCGACGGACAGCAGGTCGGGCAGGTAGTCGCCGGTGACGTCGCCCGGGGTGACGATGCGGGTGCGGGTCCTCCAGTCGTCGGCGAGCCGCCGGGTGGACCACGAGTTGCTCGAGCGCACGTAGTGGGTCCAGAAGACGTCGCCGTCGCTGCCGCGGCGGTGGACGAGGTCCTGGTAGCCGTCGCGGTCGAGGTCGGTCTGGAGGATCACGTCGGCCCCGGTCCAGTCGCCCCAGCTCTCGCGGGCCGCGAAGGACGTGCCGGTGGAGTTCTTGGAGTAGCCGGTCCGGGTGGCGGCGTTGCGCACCCACAGGTCGGCCTTGTGGTCGCCGCTCACATTGGTGTCGTCCAGGCGCGGGTAGGCGGCGCCGACATAGGTGCTGACCTTGGTGAAGACGCTGTAGGCGCCCTTCTCGACGCAGTCCTGCACACCCCAGGACACGATCCCGACGATCCGGCCCCCGACCACCAGCGGGCCGCCGGAGTCACCGTTGCAGGCGGTGGTGGTGCCGCTGTCGCTGCCGGTGGCGGGCTTGCCCGCGCACACCATGTGGCCCTTGACGAAGCCGGAGCCGTAGGTGGCCGCGCAGGTGGTGTCGGACTGGATGGGCAGCGTGGCCGTCTTCAGCGTCTCGGACATGCCGTCGTGCGTGGAGCTGATCCGGCCCCAGCCGTAGACCTGGGCGCTGGTCCCGGCCGCGTAGGAGGCGGTGTCCCCGGACGTCGTCATCCGGATCGGCGTCGCCTTGACGGCGTACGGCAGGGTCAGGACGGCGATGTCGGCGTCGATGGTGACCGGGCTGTACGACGGGTGGCGCCACTGCCGCCAGACGCCGCTGAGGCTGCCGCCGTGCAGGTCGGTGATGTAGCCCTGGTCGTCGACGGTGGGCAGCTGCGCGGTGCCGGTGATGACCGAGCCGTGCGCCTGCCAGTCGTATCCGGCGACGCAGTGCGCGGCGGTGAGGATCTTCGTCGGCGCGACCACCGCGCCGCCGCAGAAGAAGCCCTCGTCGTCGGACGGGTCGGCGGTGTCCTTGTCGTCGCCGTACCAGAGCTGCGCCATCCAGGGCGCGGAGGTGATGGTGGTGGTCGTACCGCCGATGATCTTCGCGTCGACGGTCGACTCGGTGGTGCCGGAGCTGTACGACGACTTGCTCAGGCGCCCGCCGGCGGTGTCGTCCGCGGCGATGGCGGTGGCGACCCGGCGCTCCAGCTCGGCGGCCGACGGGGAGCCGGTGGCGGGCTTGACGGTGGGCTGCGGCAGCTCGGTCGCCGCGTCCGCGGAGCCGGTCAGCAGCGCGGCGGCGACGGCTGCTGCGATACCTGCCGCGGAGACGGGCAGGGCGATGCGTATCCGGCGTCTGTGCCGGCCACGGCCGGATGTGGTCGTGGACAAGAAGGTCCCCCCAGAGGTGCATGAGTGAGAAGGGAGCGAGCTGATGCGCCCCTTCCTCTCAGCGCCGAAAGGCCGGTCCCCGTCACTGGCGTGACAGGGACCGGCCTCGAGCGGACGGGTGGGCGGCGACTAGTCGCCGTTGCCCGGCGTCGGCGTCGTCTTCTGGATCTGCATCAGGAACTCGACGTTCGACTTGGTCTGCTTCATCTTGTCGAGCAGCAGCTCGATCGCCTGCTGCTGGTCGAGCGCGTGCAGCACCCGGCGCAGCTTCCAGACGATGCCCAGCTCCTCGGCACCGAGCAGGATCTCCTCCTTGCGGGTGCCGGACGCGTCGACGTCCACCGCCGGGAAGATCCGCTTGTCGGCGAGCTTCCGGTCGAGCTTGAGCTCCATGTTGCCGGTGCCCTTGAACTCCTCGAAGATCACCTCGTCCATGCGGGACCCGGTGTCCACCAGGGCGGTGGCGAGGATGGTCAGCGAACCGCCGTCCTCGATGTTGCGCGCCGCACCGAAGAACCGCTTCGGCGGGTACAGCGCGGTCGAGTCGACACCACCGGACAGGATGCGGCCGGAGGCGGGCGCGGCCAGGTTGTAGGCGCGGCCCAGACGGGTGATCGAGTCGAGCAGCACGACCACGTCGTGACCCAGCTCCACCAGGCGCTTGGCGCGCTCGATGGCCAGCTCGGCGACCGTGGTGTGGTCCTCGGCCGGGCGGTCGAAGGTCGAGGAGATGACCTCGCCCTTGACCGACCGCTGCATGTCGGTGACCTCTTCCGGACGCTCGTCGACGAGGACGACCATCAGGTGGCACTCGGGGTTGTTGTGCGTGATCGCGTTGGCGATCGCCTGCATGATCATGGTCTTGCCGGTCTTCGGCGGGGCCACGATCAGACCGCGCTGGCCCTTGCCGATCGGCGAGACGAGGTCGATGATGCGGGTGGTCAGCACGCCCGGGTCGGTCTCCAGACGGAGCCGGTCCTGCGGGTACAGCGGCGTCAGCTTGTTGAACTCCGGCCGCCCGCGGCCGTGTTCGGGCGCCATGCCGTTGACGGAGTCGAGGCGGACCAGCGCGTTGAACTTCTCGCGCCGCTCGCCTTCCTTCGGCTGGCGGACCGCACCGGTGATGTGGTCACCCTTGCGCAGGCCGTTCTTGCGGACCTGGGCCAGGGAGACGTACACGTCGTTCGGACCCGGCAGGTAGCCCGACGTACGGATGAAGGCGTAGTTGTCGAGGATGTCCAGGATGCCCGCGACGGGGATCAGGACGTCGTCCTCGGCGATCTGCGGCTCGGAGGCGATCTCGTCGCGCCCGCGACGGCCCCGGCGGTCGCGGTAGCGGCCGCGACGGCCACGGCGGCCGCCCTCGAAGTCGTCCCCGTCCTCATCGGCCCGCTGCTGGCGGTCGCGGTCACGGTCCTGGCGACCGCCGCCGCCCTGCTGCTGGTTCTGCTGCTGGCGCTGTCCGCCCTGGCCCTGCTGGTCGTCGCCCTTGCGGCGGTCGCGGTCCCGGCCGCGCTCGCGGCGGTCGCGGCGGCGGCCCTCGCCGCCGTCACCGGCGTCGCCCCGGGCCTCGCCCTGCTGCGGCTGCGCCTGCTGCGCGGGCGTCTCGGCCTTCGGCTCGCTCTTCGCCTCGGCGGCGATCGTCTCCGGGGCGGTCGCGGCGGGGGCACCGGCCTCGGCGGTGGCGCGACGGCGACGGCGCTCGGCCGGGGCGTCGTCGGACGCAGGCTGGCCGGGGATCTCGATCTGCTGCTGGGCCACGGCCTTCTCGGCCGGGGCCTCGGACTTCTCCGCCTTCTTCGGCGCGGGGGATTCCTCACCCGTACGGGCCTTGGAGGTGGCGCGGCGCTTCGGCTTGGTCTCGGTGGCGGTCTCGGCCTTGGCGGGGGCTCCCCCGGCGGCCTGCGCCTCCTTGATGACCTCGATCAGCTGGCTCTTGCGCATACGCGCGGTGCCCCTGATTCCGAGGCCGGATGCGACCTGCTGCAGCTCGGCCAGCACCATGCCCTCGAGGCCGGTACCGCGGCGCCGCCGGGAGCCGGCACCGGTGGCAGGCGCGGAGGCGTCCGTGGCGGGCGCGGCAGCGGTCTCCTCGACACGTGCGCCCATCAGATCGGTGGTGTCGCTCACGAAGGGTCCTTCCCTGGAGCGGACGTCGGCCTGTCTGGCTCGGCGACCGGTTGTGCTGTCCGGCTTCGGTCCTTGCTCTGTGAACCGTGCCGGGGCGGTGGTCCGCCTGCTAAGCGGCGGAAGAGATATCTGGTGATGGCGCTTCCTCGAGCCGTGGCACCTGGTGTCACGTGGCGTGGTCGCACCGGTTCCGGAGCGTGCCCGGCGGGCCGCTCAGTGTCGACGTACGACGTACTGCCCGCATACGAGGTACGAGACACAGTGCGACTTGGGGGGCTCCCGGAAGAATGTCTGTCCCGGACGGGGACACGAGGCACCTCGCCATGGTGGGGTCGGGTGCAGACTTGAGGTTAACACTACCGGATCCAACAAACATTCCCCCTCTCCACATCCGGCAATCGGCCGCTGTTTTCAATCCGCGCCGTGGGCGCCGTTCGCTCCGCCGGTCGTTCCCCCGGCCGCGCCGCCGTTCGCCCCGCCGGTCGCGAGCGGCAGCACGCTCGCTCCGTGCAGGTCGAGGGCCAGCCGGTTCGCCGCCCAGTCCGCGCCGGCCAGCGCCTCCACCTTGTCGGCCGTCTCGGCGTCGGCGAGGGCCATCACCGTCGGTCCGGCGCCGGAGATCACCGCGGGGATCCCGTCGGCCCGCAGCCGCTCCACCAGTGCGGCGCTCTCCGGCATGGCGGGGGCGCGGTACTCCTGGTGCAGCCGGTCCTCGGTGGCGGGCAGCAGCAGCCCGGGGCGCCTGGTCAGGGCCTCGACGAGCAGTGCGGCGCGGCCGGCGTTGGCGGCGGCGTCGACGTGCGGCACGGAGCGCGGGAGCAGGCCGCGCGCGGTCTCGGTCAGGACCGGCTTCCCGGGCACGAAAACCACCGGAACGATGGAATCCGCGGGATCCATCCTGATGGCGCGCGCGGCGCCGTTCTCCATCCAGGAGAGGGTGAAGCCGCCGAGCAGGCAGGCCGCGACGTTGTCGGGGTGGCCCTCGATCTCGGTGGCGAGTTCCAGCAGCGCCGCGTCGTCGAGACGGGCCTCGCCGCCTATGGTCACGGCGCGCGCCGCGACGATGCCGGCGCAGATGGCGGCGGAGGAGGAGCCCAGGCCGCGGCCGTGCGGGATGCGGTTCGCGCAGACGATCTCCAGGCCGCGCGGCTGTCCGCCGAGGACGTCGAAGGCGGCGCGCAGGGAGCGGACGAGGAGGTGCCGCTCGTCGCGGGGAAGCGTCTCGCTTCCCTCACCCGCGATGTCGATGTGCAGCCCGGAGTCGGCCACCCGGACGACCACGTCGTCGTACAGACCCAGCGCGAGGCCGAGGGCGTCGAAGCCCGGGCCGAGGTTGGCGCTGGTGGCGGGGACGCGCACCCGGACGGCGGCGGCGCGGAACGCTGGACCGGCCATCGCTCGTTGACTCTCCTTGAGCTGCGTGATGGTCGAAGACACTCGATGACGTACGAAAACCCAGGGGCCGCTGGAGGCCGCCGGCGGGACCGCTGATCACGAAGACGGCGCGGCACCGCGGCATATGCGGCGGGCGGGTTCGGTACAGCCTATCGAAGGAAGGTTCTGTGGCGACATAGGGCGCACAGGAGGCGCACGATGCGTGTCGTAAGCCCCTGGTGCACCCTCCATAGGGAAGTTCCCCGGGCGAGCGCCGTCTTACGCCTGAACGTGGCGCCGGTGACACCGGCACCGGGGCCGGCCGCACCGGGCCCGGGCCCCTGGCGACCGCACCGGGCCCGGACGCTCGGCGGTCACGCCGCGCCCGGGTGCCCGGCGGTCGGGCCCGGGCCCCCGATGTTCAGGCCCGGGTGCCCGGCGGTCGGACCAGGGTGCCCAGTGGTCAGGCCAGGCCCAGGCGCTCGGCCGCCGTCGCGGCGTCGACCGGGACGGTGACCGGCTGCGGGGCGCCGGCGACGGCCCAGTCGGGGTCCTTCAGGCCGTTGCCGGTGACGGTGCAGACGATCCGCTGGCCCGGGTCGACCTTGCCCTGCTCGGCGGCCTTGAGCAGACCGGCCACCGAGGCGGCGGAGGCGGGCTCCACGAAGACGCCCTCCTGCGCGGCCAACAGGCGGTAGGCGCGCAGGATCTCACGGTCCGTCACCTCGTCGATGAGGCCGCCGGACTCGTCGCGGGCGTTCAGCGCGTGCTGCCAGGAGGCGGGGTTGCCGATCCGGATGGCGGTGGCGATGGTGGAGGGGTCCTTGACGACCTCGCCGCGCACGATGGGCGCGGAACCGGAGGCCTGGAATCCCCACATCCGGGGCGTACGGGACGACACGCCGTCGGCGGCGTACTCCTTGTAGCCCTTCCAGTAGGCCGTGATGTTGCCCGCGTTGCCGACCGGCAGGACGTGGATGTCGGGCGCGTCGCCGAGCATGTCCACGATCTCGAACGCGGCCGTCTTCTGGCCTTCGATACGCACCGGGTTGACCGAATTGACCAGCGCCACCGGGTAGTTGTCGCTCAGCGCCCGGGCGAGGGTCAGGCAGTCGTCGAAGTTGCCGTCGACCTGGAGGATCTTCGCGCCGTGCACCAGGGCCTGGCCCATCTTGCCGAGCGCGATCTTGCCCTGCGGGACGAGAACGGCCGAAACCATACCGGCGCGCACCGCGTACGCGGCGGCACTGGCAGACGTGTTGCCGGTGGAGGCGCAGATGACGGCCTTCGCGCCCTCCTCCTTCGCCCGCGAGATGGCCATGGCCATGCCGCGGTCCTTGAAGGACCCGGTGGGGTTCGCGCCCTCCACCTTGAGGTGGACCTCGCAGCCCGTGCGCTCGGAGAGCACCTGCGCGGGCACGAGGGGCGTGCCGCCCTCGCGGAGCGTCACGACCGGCGTGGTGTCGGAGACGGGCAGCCGGTCCCGGTACTCCTCGATGATTCCGCGCCACTGGTGGGTCATTGCTGGTTACTCTCCTTCAACCCGCATGATGCTGGCGACACCGCGCACGGTGTCGAGCTTGCGCAGCGCCTCGACGGTCCCGGTGAGGGCGGCGTCGGACGCGCGGTGGGTGACGACGACGAGGGACGCCTCGCCGTCCTTCCCCTGCTGGCGGACGGTGTCGATCGAGACACCGTGCTCGGCGAAGACCGTCGCGACCTGGGCGAGCACGCCCGGTTTGTCGGCCACGTCGAGGCTGATGTGGTACCGCGTGACGACCTCGCCCATGGGCGAGACGGGCAGCGCCGCGTACGCGGACTCGCCGGGGCCGGTGGCGCCGCTGAGCCGGTTGCGGCAGACCGCGACGAGGTCGCCGAGGACGGCGGAGGCGGTCGGGGAACCGCCGGCGCCGGGGCCGTAGAACATGAGCTGCCCGGCGGCGTCGGACTCGACGAACACGGCGTTGTACGCGCCGCGCACCGAGGCGAGCGGGTGGGTCAGCGGGATCATGGCCGGGTGCACGCGCGCGGTGACGGACTCCCCGTCGGCGGCCCGCTCGCAGATGGCGAGCAGCTTGATGGTGCAGCCCATCTCCTTGGCGGAGGCGAAGTCCGCCGCGGTCACCTCGGTCATGCCCTCGCGGTAGACGTCGTCGAGACGGACCCGGGTGTGGAAGGCGATGCCGGCGAGGATCGCGGCCTTGGCGGCGGCGTCGAAGCCCTCGACGTCGGCGGTCGGGTCGGCCTCGGCGTACCCGAGCGCGGTGGCCTCGTCGAGCGCCTCCTGGTAGCCGGCGCCGGTGGAGTCCATCTTGTCGAGGATGAAGTTCGTCGTGCCGTTGACGATGCCCATCACCCGGTTGATCTTGTCGCCGGCGAGCGACTCGCGCAGCGGCCGGATCAGCGGGATGGCGCCGGCGACGGCGGCCTCGTAGTAGAGGTCCCGGCCGTGCTCCTCCGCCACCGCGTGCAGGGCGGCGCCGTCCTGGGCGAGGAGGGCCTTGTTGGCGGAGACGACGGAGGCGCCGTGCTCGAAGGCGGTGGTGATGAGGGTGCGGGCGGGCTCGATGCCGCCGATGACCTCGACGACGACGTCGATGTCGCCGCGTTTGACGAGGGCGGTCGCGTCGGTGGTGACGAGGGCGGGGTCGATGCCCTCGCGGACCCGGTCGGGCCGCCGCACGGCCACGCCGGCCAGCTCGACCGGCGCGCCGATCCTGGCGGCGAGGTCGTCGGCGTGCGTCGTCATGATGCGCGCCACCTCTGAGCCGACCACTCCACAGCCCAGCAGCGCCACCTTCAGCGGACGCGTACGCATCATCCGACCTCGTTTCCTCTTACCGTCTTCGGTTGCACCAGTCTCACTCACCGGACCGCAGTTTCTGCCACCGGTCCGGATCGTGAGACGTCTATTTCATTTTCGCAGGGGCGTCGGACAGGAGATCTTCCGCCCCGGCGGCTCACCTGCGGGGATCAGCCCACATCGAGCCGCAGCAGATCGTCCTCGGTCTCCCGGCGGACGATCACCCGCGCCTCGCCGTCCCTCACGGCGACGACCGGCGGACGCGGTACGTGGTTGTAGTTGCTGGCCATGGAGCGGCAGTACGCCCCGGTGGCCGGTACGGCGATCAGGTCGCCGGGCGCCAGGTCGGCCGGCAGGAACGCGTCCCGGACGACGATGTCCCCGCTCTCGCAGTGCTTGCCGACGACGCGCGCGAGCATCGGCTCGGCGTCGGAGGTGCGGGAGACCAGGGCGACGCTGTACTCGGCGTCGTACAGCGCCGTACGGATGTTGTCGGACATGCCGCCGTCGACGGAGACGTACGTCCGCAGCCCGTCCAGCGGCTTGATGGTGCCGACCTCGTAGAGGGTGAAGGCGGTGGGCCCGACGATGGCGCGCCCCGGCTCGACGGAGATCCGCGGCGTGCGCAGCCGGGCGGCCTCGCACTCGCGCGTGACGATCTCGGTGAGCGCCTTGGCGATCTCGTGCGGCTCACGGGGGTCGTCATCACTGGTGTACGCGATACCGAGACCACCGCCCAGATCGATCTCGGGCAGCTCGACGCCGTGCTCGTCGCGGATGTCCTTCAGCAGCCCGACCACGCGGTGGGCGGCGACCTCGAAGCCGGACATGTCGAAGATCTGCGAGCCGATGTGGCTGTGGATGCCGATCAGCTCCAGCCCGTCGAGCCGGAGCGCCCGCCGCACGGCCTCGGCGGCCTGTCCGCCCGCGAGCGGGATGCCGAACTTCTGGTCCTCGTGCGCGGTGGCGATGAACTCGTGCGTGTGGGCCTCGACGCCGACGGTGATACGAATCTGCACCCGCTGCCGCTTGCCCAGCTCCTGCGCGATGTGCGCGACCCGGACGATCTCCTGGAAGGAGTCGAGCACGATCCGCCCGACACCGGCCTCGACGGCCCGGCGGATCTCCGCGGGGGACTTGTTGTTGCCGTGGAAGGCGATCCGGTCGGCCGGCATCCCGGCGGACAGCGCGGTCGCCAGCTCACCACCGGAGCAGACGTCGAGGTTGAGCCCCTCCTCGTGCAGCCACCGCACCACGGCACGCGACAGGAACGCCTTGCCCGCGTAGAAGACATCGGCGTCCTGCCCGAAGGCGGTGCGCCAAGCCCTCGCCCGGGCCCGGAAGTCGCTCTCGTCGAGGATGTAGGCGGGCGTGCCGAACTCCTCGGCGAGACGCTTGACGTCGATCCCGCCGACGGCGACGACGCCGTCCTCGGTGCGGGTCACGGTCTGCGCCCACACCTTCGGGTCCAGGGCGTTGAGGTCGGCCGGCGGGGCGGAGTAGTGGCCCTCGGGGAGGACGTCGGCGTGACGGGGCCCGGCGGGGTGTGCGGAACGGCTCATGGCGTGTCGTGGCTCTCTCAGAGGTGTTCGGGTGCGTCGATGCCGAGCAGGGACAGGCCGCCGGCCAGCACCGTCCCGGCGGCTTCGGCGAGGGCGAGCCGGGCACGGTGGACGGCCGAGGGTTTCTCCGCACCGCGCGGCAGCACCGCGGGCAGGACGGGCCAAACGGCGTCGGCGACGCTGACGAGATGCCGGGCGAGGCGGTCCGGGGCACGGTGGGTGGCCGCCGCGGCGAGGACGCGGGGGTGATCGGCGAGCAGCCCGACGAGTTCGCCGGAGCCGTCCACGTCGTCGACGGGCCCCGGCTCGGCGCTGAATCCGAGGTCGGCGGCGTTGCGCCCGAGAGCCCGGGTGCGGGCGTGGGCGTAGCGCACGCGGAAGAGGGGGTTGCTCTCCCGCTGGACGAGGTGGTCGGCGGTGATCCGGGGCCGGTCGTGCGGCGCGGGGTGCAGCAGCGCCCAGCGGGCGGCGTCAGCCCCGAGCGGCGCGGGGTCCTCCGGCGCGGGCACCGGCCGCAGCGTCACGGGCTCCCCGTGCCCGATCTCGACGCGCCCGCCCTGCGACCCGACGATGCGTACGAGTACGTCGGCGACGACTTCGGCACGCACCTCGTACGGAATCCGAAGGTCCACGACCTGCCCGGCGAGGGCGTCCCCGTGCCCGTACCGCGTCCCCTCGTCGAGGATCTGCCGGACGAGCCGCTCGGCGGCGGAGTCCTGGAGCCGGATGTTGAGAAACCCCGGCCCGGTGATCCGCACCCCGCCGACACCGTCGGCGCCCACGAGATACGGCCGGATCACCTCGGCGACCCGCAGCGGCGGCTGCCCGGCGGGCCGGGCCAGCTGCAGCGCGATGTTCGTCGCGTAGTCCCCCCAGCCCCCCGCCCCCGGCGGCGCCACCACGGCCCGCGCGGGAACGGTCACGCTCAGCTCCCCCGCGTCGACAGCACGACGCACCGCGTGCAGCACGGTGCGCGAGAGCTCGACGGGGGTCACGGGACAAGCGTAGGGGAGGAGGGGGGTGGGTAGGCGAGCCGGTTTGCGAGGGCTTCCGCTATGTGGACGCTGGGGGCGCTGGTGATGTGACCGTGGGTCGGTGCCGGCAGCGCCTTCGGGATGTCAACTACCGGGACGCCCGGCGATCTCCCCTTCCTCGGCGGCGATCAGCCCGCCGCCACCCTGCCCGGTCTCGCCCTCACCCTCTCCCTCGTCCTCGCCGCCACCCTTCTTCCCGTCGATCAGCCGGCGCACGATCCGCACGAGCTCCGACGGCTCGAAGGGCTTGGCGAGGAAGGCGTCGACGCCGATGTCGAGGCCGCTGTCGACCTCGTACTGCGTACAGGCGCTGACGATGGCGAGCGGAAGATCACGGGTCCGCGGGTCGGCCCGCAGCAGGGCGGCGGTCCGCAGCCCGTCGAGTCTCGGCATCACGACATCGAGGGTCACGACATCGGGCCGCACCTGGTGCACGACATCCAGACATTCGGCACCATCGGCCGCGGTCACGACCTCGAGGCCCTCCAGCTCGAGATTGACCCTGATCAGCTGCCGGATGACCTTGTTGTCGTCCACAACAAGCACCCGGCCGGACGCGCCTGGCACAACTTGAGAGTAGGTCCGGACCGGCCACCGCGTCCCGGTTTTCCCCACTTCCACCCCCTGCGGGCGACCCGACCCACCCCACCACCGGGAAACCCGTTCATGAACACCCCCTCGGAGCTGGTAGTGTTCTACCCGTCGCCGCGAGACACCGCGAACGACAGGCCCCCGTAGCTCAGGGGATAGAGCAACGGCCTCCGGAGCCGTGTGCGCAGGTTCGAATCCTGCCGGGGGCACCTTGGATTAGGTGCCTAAAGACCCCGCCACCAGCGCAAACGCTGAGGACGGGGTCTTCGCGTATGTACAGGCGTGTGCCGCTCGGAGCGGCCGTATGTCGGCGTCCGTGGACTATTCATGGACAGGATCTTGAGACGTTTCCCCTCGTCGAGTCAGGCTCGGACCTCGCGGACCAGGGTGCCGTCCCCGTCGTAGAGCTCCAGGGAGTACGTCAGCCCGAAACGGTGGAGGAGGCCGGCGAGGTCATCGAGCCGTCGCGGGTCAACGACTCCGTTCAGCAAGACGTCCGGCCCATCGACGGGGTCGAACTCCACTTCGCACCAACGGGTTCCTACCTCGTAACCGTTCCAGGAAGACGCCCTCGACCTCCAGCCGGCTCGGACGAAGCGCTCGGCGACGGGCGAGGCGTCTCGGCAGCCGTGCAGGATGCCGTTGTTGCCCACCTCGGCCCACTCAGGATCGAGCTCTTCGCCTTCCTCGGAGATGTGCACCCTTGGAGTATGAGGGTTCCTTTGTCCCGTGATCACTCGTACTCCCGCAGCAACTCTCCGATCTTGCGGTTGACGATCTCCTGTCGCCCGTCGATGCACTTGGCGTAGCGGCTCAGCACGACCTCCACGCTGTTGCCCGCTCGCTCGGCGACCTCCGTCGGGTCCACCCCGGAGTTGAGCCAGGTCGACAGCGCCGAGTGCTGGAGGTCATACGGGCGAGCCGCGAGCGGGGAGGCGACCGCGGCCGGCGGAAGCGCCAGTGCTCGGGCCTCCTGCCAGACGCGGTAGTAGGTCGAGGAGCCGACCACTCCCCCGCGCTCGTTGGTGAACAGCCGCCCGTCCTCGGCGGTGCCGAACGTGTCGAGGTGCTGCCGGAGGATGGTGACGAGCTGGGGCGGGATCGGGACGAGCCGAACCTCTTCCGCCGGAACGTTCTAGAGGCCCCGGTCGTCGTGGGTTTCGCCGGAGCCCGTCCACTGCTTTCCGACGCTGGGGCGCGTCCGGTTCAGCAGCACCGTTCCCCAGCTGTCAGCAGGGAGCGGACCTGCGCAGGATTGGCGACCACCCGGGGATCGACTTCCCCGGCCACACCTTCGGTTTCTTCCAGCGGATTCCCGTGATCGGGTTCTCTTTGAACTCCCCGAGGTCGACTGCATAGTGCAGCGCATTGACGAGTGTCCGATGCTTGCGCCGGACGGTCTCCGCGGCTGCCGCCGTCCCGTCGAGCTTTAGCTTGAGCGAATCCAGGACGGCCCTGCCGATCGCAGCGTCACCGAGGTCCGAGAGCGGACGCGATGCCTTGGCCACCCAGTGCAGGGTGTTCGCGATCTCGGTCGGCAATTCGCGCTCGTCCGGTCCGGGAAGGACGTCCGCGACAGGGTCCAGGTCTGGTCCGGCCAGCCGTGCGCCACCGGACCCTTGAGCAGCTCACGCTCCAACACGGCGAACAGATCGTCGCTCAGCAGCGGCAGTGATGCCGGCCCCTTCGAGGCCAGGGCCCTCGGCCCGCCGCGGGACGAGGCCTTGCGCCAGCGCTGCACCGACCGGACGCTGACACGCAGGTCGTGCGCGATCACCGCGTTCTCGTCGCCGTGCCGGAACCGCTCGGCCGCCTCCAACCGCACCTTCTCACGGAAGACCCGACGTTCCTCGGTCAAGCGACCGCCCTGGGCATACCTCATGTACTCGGCATACCGCAGGGATCATGAGCCGTCAGCCCTCCGGCACCACGCTTTGAAGGTCAGTAGTTGCGCTCGTTCAAGCCGCCGACCAGCGTATTATCCGTAAGACTAACGGCCTCCGGAGCCATCTGGGACTATTCGAGAATCCGCGTTGGGAATGAGCGGCGAGAGATCAACGGCAACTTCCCATTGGGCCCCGAAATCCTGATTTGCCTACCCTGCTGGACTGAGACCTTGACGGTAGAAGCGGCGCTAGCGGTCAGTGTGATGAGTTGCGACAGCTCCTCCCGGGCGATTCCCGTGACCACCTCGTTGCCGCATACAAGAACTGCGAAAACTAGGGACGCCGCTTCTGAAGTAATTCTCTTCTTGTCTTCTCCAGAGAACGTGAAGAAGTAGTCTCCGGGCCCCTTGCCGTCATTGTATTTTATAAACAAATGGCGATCATGGTTCACCACGTAGTGGCCATACTTCACGCTTGCGCGATTGAGTGCTGTGAACATCCCCGAGTCGACGATCGCGACTAGTGCCGCACCGTGCATGAAATCCTTGTGATCAATCACCTTTCCTCCTTTCGGCCCATCAAAGACGACAGCCGGAAATCCGGGTGTTCGAGATTTCCATAGCGTATCGATCATCTGATCACTGAGCCTGAGGTTTGGAAGATTTCCTGCATGCAATGCTGGCGAACTCATGCTTTACAAAGCTAGTTGGGACACTGGTAAGCGTCAGCGGCTGGAGCGCCTGTTGCTCTCTGCCTGCTGCGCTGCCAGCCGACGCAGGACAGCGCGGTCAGTCTGAGGGACGGACCCCAGCAGGTCCATGAACCATGGTGCGATCCACGACGAATCCCGGTGAAGCCACTCGCCTGGCGAAAGGACTGTACCGGAGACCCAGTCGCCAGAGGGCGGCTCGCTGCTTCTCGCGGCCGCAGCAATGCCTACAGACGGCTCCGTTTCCCCTACAGCCCGCCGCCCGAGCTGAGCTGTCACACCGATCAGCCACCACTGGGACAACCGCTGGGCCGGCAACGGCAACTTCACAGAATCACGTAGGGTCGACGAGACGAGTCCCACTGCATTGAGCGCATCAAGCGCCAGCCCCTCCGGCGGGTTCAGGTGTGGCGCTGTCTCCTCCGTGACCACCAGCGATGTATCTGGGACCTTCACTTCTAATGCCTCTGACACCCGCTCGATCTCCGCGTACGTGTCCGCGGCGAGCTCGGCGTCGAGGAACTCCCTGATCCCGCCGAAGAAATGCGGCGGCGTCTCGATCCTCAGGTCTGCCTGGGCCCTTCGCCTCAGCTCGTCGACAAGGCTCGGCCACGGACGGGAGCTGCTCGCGCCAGAGCGCTGCTCGTACCAGTCCTCCTTCGTGTCATTCGACACAAACAGTACGCAGCGCCCACTGGGCGGCAGTTGGCGGACATGCTCGATCAGCTCCTCCCAGAGGAGGAAGTCGCCAGCGGACTTCAGCGGCGTATCCTTGTCGGAGTCGGAGAATCCGGGCGGAATCTTGTTCGGGAATCTGAAGGCCGTCGCTTCCTCCAGACGCTTACGCAGGACGTCATCGTCCGGCTGCTCGCCGACACCTTCCCCGTAAAGCTTCGCAATCCGCGGAAGGATGGGGTCTTCCGCGTCGGATGAGTTCAGGGCTAAGCCATGGTCGGCTTTGAGCATGTCCAAGTGGCGTTTGAACTCGTGCCGGTACACGTCCAAGTGGGCATCGACGTCGGCATCCGCGACCAGGGCGTCCAGCCCCGCTATCTCCTGCTGGGCTCGGGCATACTTGTCGAGCTGGGCGCACACGACGTCCTTGGCCTCGACAATCGCTTTGCGGGCTGCCATGAGCTTCTTGTTGACCTCTGTGGCGGCGCTTGCGAGAGCCCTTTTGCGGGATTCCAGTGTGCTGCGACGGCCGCGGACGAACTCAAGACCGACCTGGTAGGGCATCCACAGCCGTCCTGCGGTCTGCTCGAGCGCCGCCAGGACCTCTTCTCTGGAAGTTTCGGTGTACTCGTACAGGCTCAGCAGAACATTCGTGTCCAGCACGATGACGCCGTCTTTGAAAAAAACGCTGCGCTCAGCGTCTTCAGCCGACGGCCCGGGCTGGAGCCACGCCGCGAACCGCCGCAACAACACCGGTTCGGTCATATCCCCCTCCGGCTCAGCCATGCCCCTCCCTTAGTCGATCCCCTTGACACAAGCAACTGACAGTCGACAGACGTGTATGCGGATGCAGGACTGCGCTGCTCGTTGCGGCTTCAGAGCCGCAACGAGCAGATCGCAGACCTTTAAAAGCCGTCGAAATCGGCGAGCATGGCTGACACCCGCGCCGGGGCTTTGTCGAGGAGGAAGTCGTCAACGAAGACCACGTCGGGAACACCTCGGCTGTCGGCTGCGGCGGCGTCGCGCACGGTGCTGATGCGGGGCGAGGACAACGTGGCGTCGGCCGCCTCGAACGGGCCCTTGGCAGCGACCCAGACCCGCTCCTCGAAGAGGACCGCAGGACCGGTGCCGCCCAGGTCGTCCACGAACACCGCATCACCAGGCGGAAAGTCGGACGCCCAATTCCGCAGCAGTCCCGCGGCCCGGCGACCCCGCTGGCTGCTGGCCGCGCCCGCGCCTTGGAGGGTGCCTAGGAGCTCGCCGGCCAGTCGCCAGTCCAGGAGGCTGTGGTACGCCATGTTCGTGTAGTCGCGCAGGCACTGGTAGCACGAGCCGCGGCAGTCGCGGCCGTGCGCGCCGTCCGCGAAATCGGCCAGCATCCTGTTGGCGGTCGCCATGAGCTGCTCGAAGACCTCCCGTTCGGCGAGGTGTGTGCAGTAGCCGGCACCGTTGTCCAGGGTGTCCGAGAGGAAGGCGAAAGTGCGCGCCTTGCTGCTCCCGGAGCCTGCACCGTGGATGCCGGATGCGATCTCGTTGGGCTGCACCTGCAGGAGTGAGCCCGCGGCCGTGCGCAGCAGGGCTGCCAGCGAGTACCAGGCCGCCCGCCTGCCCGAGCGGTCGTCGGGGAAGCCGGTGCTCTGCGGCACGGAGGTGAGGTTCAGGCGCAGGCCGAGCGCCGGGATCTCGCCTGCCTGGGGTCCGAGCAGAAACAGGTCCGTGCGCTGGGTGGCGCCGATGGCGGTGGCAAGCGATTCCTCGTCGGCAGCGATGTCCTTCGCCAGCCAGGGGAACAGCTCAGCCGCCCCGGTCTCCAGGTAAGCGCCGGACCAGCGCGCGGTCGGGCTTACTTTCGCGAAGTGGAACAGTCGCCCGCCGTTGTCGTTGACCGCGTACCGCTCGCCCTTGCCGGCGTGGACCACCATGCCGGGCGCCGCGATCTTCTGCGGTGCGCCGCGCTCAAGGTCTGCGGCAGTGCGGGGGGCGAGGGACCTGGCCCTCCATGCGAAGTTGCCGTCGAAATCGCGGGCTTTGCCGCCGGAGTAGAAGCCGGCCGGTTCGCGCAGTTCGATTTCGCGGTAGGAGCCGTCGGCCGTTCCGCAGGCACGGCAGGGCTGCGGCGGGGCGTCCTCCTGCTCCGGCAGCTCCTGCACGTCCTTGGCAAGGTGGCCGCAGGCGAGGCAGATTCCAATAAGAACGGGCTGCCCCAGCGGCTCGTCCACGGCTCGGGGGAATCGTCCGGTCGGCTCGAACGCGACGGCGCCGACCGCCGTGTGGACCTGTCCGTCCTTGACTGTCTCTGCGCCGGGGGCGAACTGCGAGATCGCGATGTCCAGCGACCGGTCGACCACTCCGCTCGGCGGCCAAGGGTAGGAGTCGAAAGGGCGCTTGGTGTACAGGTAGCGGGCTGAGGTGGGGAATCCGAACATCGGCAGCAGGCCGGACTCTGCCAGCCGCTGGCTGAGTTCGTGGTGGCCGTGGGTTTCGTCGGCGATCTGGGTGACGCTGTTGACGAGCTCCTGGGCTACCCATCCCGCCGCCTGCGCCGGGGGCCAGGTGCTGCGGGTGCGGTCGGCGAGGGCTTCGGCGAGGCTGCGGACCTCGGCGTCGTGGGACTTGATCCATACGCTGACTGCGTCGCTGACGGCGGGCCAGTCCGCGGTGCGGCCGAACTGGCCGTGGACGTTGCGGGTGGGATCCGGCCCTGCGTCGTCCCCGGCCGCGCCCTGCACCGCGTCGAAGGCCCTGCGCAGCACCTCGGCAGTGAGGACCCGCTGGTAGATGTCCTTCATGTCGGTGGACAGGTACGGCGGCGGGGTCGGGTCGTTGGTGATGCGCTGGGGGTCTTGGAAGTAGTGCTCATCGTGGCTGCGGCCGCGGCACACAGTAAGCGCGAGCGCGACCGGCGAGGTGCGCCGTCCTGCCCGTCCGACGCGCTGCTGGTAGTTGAACCGGGTCGGCGGCATGTTCGCCATCAGGACCGCGGACAGCGGGCCGATGTCGACTCCTGCTTCCATTGTGGTGGTGACGGAGAGGACGTCGAGGGTGTCGGGGAGCTCGTGCTCCTTGCCGTCGAGCAAGATCCCCTGGAAGCGGGCCTGACGGGCCTGGGCGTCCAGACGGTCGGTCTGACCGGTGAGTTCAGCGGCGTTGAGGCGGAAATTGCCGAACTGCCTCCGCGCCATCCAGGCGTAGTAGTCGGCGTCTGTGCCGTCGAACGGTTTGGGCACGGCGGGAAGGGGCCGCCGACACTTCGTGCAAATTCCGATGCCGGGGTGGAGGTGTCGGCGGCGGCAGACGGAGCAGGTCCAGGACACCGCTCGCCCGTGGCGCAGGGCGACGTGCTCGGGCTGGATGACGTACTTCTTGACTGCCTCCCCCCAGATCCGCTCGACGGTCTTGCGGAGGTCGTCCGGGTCCTGCCCCAGGTGATCGGCTGCGCTGGCCCAGAAGTCCCGCAGCTTCTTGGGCGGTTCGTCAGCCGGGCTGCGCAGTCCTGTGAAACGGCGCATGTGGCCGAGGACCCGCAGGCTGGCCCGGGCCAGTGCGGCGTCGGAGGCCCGCTCGGCTTCGAGCGGTGCCTGGTCGGTGGCGAGGGTGAGCCAGCCCAGGCCCAGGGACTCGAAGTCGCGTCCGGCGCTGCCGAACAGCCCGTTGAGCAGCTCGCTGGTGAGGGCTTCACGGATGTCCTGGCGCAGTTGCTCCTGCCGTTCGCTCAGAGCCAGGCTGGATTCATCGCGCACCTTGCCGCCGGGGGGCTCGGGCCACCGGTACAGCAAGGTCCAGGGCTGCGGCTGGGCGCCCTTCTGGTAACTGGTCTGCTGCAGGGACGCCTTTGGGCCGCCGGGGTTGATGCCGCACTGGACCAGGCGTTCGGCGACGGCGGCGCCGTGGCTGTCGAGGCTGGGCACACGGCTGAGGCGGCTGTAGAGCGCGGCCTCTTCTTCCGGGCCGGGGAGGTCGTCGTCGAGGCTGTCGAGGTCGGATACCTGGGGTTTCTGGAGCTTCTCCCATGCGTCGAAGGTCTCCGGGTCGCGGGCGCGCAGCCGGGAGCGTGCTGCCTTGGCCGTCTCCTTGCTCACGGGGTTGTCGGGGGACTTGCGATAGAAGCCCGATACGGCTGCGAGGTCGGCGACCGGATCGCCCTGACCTTCGACCTCTTCAGCGAGCAGCAGGCGCAGGAGGTCCTGGTAGTGGCGCAGCCCCAGGCCCGCGGACAGCTTCGCCGCGTCCTGCCGGCTGTCGGAGAAGACCACCGCCTGCCGGTTCGGCAGCAGGGAGAGGATCCCGGTGGTCAGTACCTGGTTGATCTTCTCGAAACCGGTGCGCATGGACCTGACTGGTGTGCGCATGCGGCGCGGGTCGCTCAGGCTGAGGCGCTCGCTGCCGACCTGCTTGAGCTCCCAGTCGTCGCCGCAGTTGGGGCACTGGGTCGGAGCCGCGGGGAGGTCATCCGCCTTGAGCCGGGGCCTTCCCCTCTTGGGCTGCGGCACGCTGGTGTGGAAGGACCAGCCGGTGTGGTCTCGCTGGTTGCGGAGGATGCCGGTGCGCGGGTCGTACTGGCTGCGCTTGAACTCGAAGCCGGCGCTCAGCTTGCCCTTGTCCGAGGTGGCTTCCCACTCCAGCTTCTCCACCGCCGGGTCGTCCTTGCGCGGCCAGTAGACGATGTAGTTGGCCGCGCTCGGCCCTAGGGCTGCGGCGTCGGGCAGTGAGTCGAGGTCGGGCAGGTCCGCGAGCAGGCCGGCTTCGAAGGGGCGCCCCTTGGCGACGTTACGGAAGGCCGATGCCGGCGCATAGCCGCCGAGGAATGCATCTCCGCAGTTCTGGCAGTAGAGAAGTTCCAGGACGCGTGCGTCGCAACTGCAGCGCGGCGTGGGACGCGAGTACAGCTTGCCGACGGTCCTCTCCATGCCTTCCGGGCGCGGGGCGTCGGGGCACTGGGGGTCTGAGCAGGCCCACACGCCGGGGATGTTGCGGAAGAAGAGGTGTCCACGCAGCTTAGGGGTCTGAGGGTCGGCCGAGCGGCGCAGCGCAGTGAGGACTCCGCGCAGCGCCTTCTCCTGCGTGGCGGTGACCGCGGCAGGGAAGATGCGGGCGGCGACGGCGGTATCGAAATCGGCGATGAGCCGGTCGCCGTCGCGCAGTGCGTTGACCAGTGCGTCACCAGCTCCGGTCTCTGCCAGGAGCTGGTCGGCCTGGGCAGGGTCGGGATCGACCAAGGCGGCGTAGGCGTCGGCGTGCTCGGAGATGTCGGTGCGGGTGTGGGTCGGCAGCACGAGCTGGCCGCCGAGAACCTCGAACCGGTTGCGGTCGACGCCGAAGAACTCCTGCAGGAAGTCCAGGTCTCGCGGGGCTTCGAGGGAGGCGGATGCGGCCAGGATGCGGAACTTGTCCGGCCTGCGATCCAAGCCGAGGCGGTGGCGCAGGTTGCGCAGGAGGTAGGCGATCTCTGTCCCTGCGGTGCCGCGGTACATGTGGAGCTCGTCGACGACCAGGGTGAAGCGGGCGTCGGGCACTTCCTCCAGCCAGCGGCGCGTCTTATCGAAGATCTGCGACTCACGCGAGCGCATCAGCATGACATTGAGCATGCTGTAGTTCGTGATCATGATGTCAGGTGGAGCCTGGATCATGTCCCAGCGGCAGCGCATCTCTGCGCCGTCCAGCCGGGGGATGAAATAGCGGCCGTCGCCGGGGGCCTTCTGCGCCTGGCGGGAGCGCTCCTCGGTAGCGGTGAACTCCTTGCGCAGCGTCTTGACACCGGCTGCCGAGCCGATCTCGCCGGGGACGGGGGTTGCCCCGGTGTAGCGGCCGAAGTAGAAGCGGTGGCCGGGCCGCGACCGGGCGAGCCATGCCCTGGCGTCATCGCTGTCCAGCGCCCTGCGCAGGCGCATCATCTGGTCGTCAACGAGCGCGTTCATGGGGTAGAGGACCAGAGCGCGTACCGCTGCGTGCCGACCGGCCTCGCCTGCCCGCTGCGGCTGGTAGTCGCCGTCGGGAGAGGCCCACCAGCGGTTCACCGGCAGGGAGGCGGCAGGCCACGTGGCGGACTCGCGGACGAGGTCGGCCAGGACGGGCAGCATGAACGACTCCGTCTTGCCCGACCCCGTCCCGGCCGTGACGACGACATCGCGCCCGTCCCGCACAGCGGCGGCCAGGGCCTGGTGCTGGTGCTCGTACAGGGAGGGGACGCCCTGCATCAGTCCGAGCTGCACCAGTTCCGCGAGGTCGGGGTGGGCCCCTGCTGCCTTCACCGACTCCGCGATGCCCGCAGCCATCTGGACGTAGCGGGGGCGGACCTCCAGCAGGGGGCGCCGCCAGGCTCCGCCGTCCATGTCGAACAGTTCTTGGCGTTCGCGTTCGAGGTGCTCGTCAGCGAGTCCGAACGGCGTGTTGTAGTAGCGGAAGAGCGCATCCCTCAAGTGCTCGAACGAACTGAGGATGTCCACGTCCCGGCCGGTACGCCCGGGCTGCTGCGAAGCGGTATCACTCATCGTTGTTCTCCCCCAGGTGCTGTCCGAGCGATTGTGCGATCTTGATGGCTACGACGTGGGGCACGTTGTCGTAGGCGAGGTTCTCGGCTTGAGCGTTGATGCGGGGCGCGAGGCCGCAGCACATCACGGCGACGCGCCGGTGCAGGTCGGGCAGGGGATATCCCCAGTCGACGAAGAGAGTCCCGAATCGCTCACGCCCGCAGTCCTTTTCGGGCCGCCAGCGCAGCACGTCCGCTGCCTGGTTCCGGGTCTCCAACGCAAGGTAGACGCCCTGCTCGTGACTGGTCTCGTACCACTGGCCATTGCGCAGGACCTGGCATACGCGCTTGCTGTCGCGCCGCTTGAGCCGGTACAGGCCCTCGTCCCGGGGCCGCGGGACGGGCCGGTATTCGCCGCGCTCGAGATCGTACTGTTCCAGCGGTTTGCCGAACTCCGGTGCAGAGGTCGGCGCTCCAGGGCTTAAGGGGGGCAGCAGCGCAGCTCCTTGTAGCGCGAAGCACGGTGTGTAGGAGACGCCGAGCTCGGTCGCCCAGCTTGTGAGCCCTGCTTCGTCGTCGAACTGGACGATGAGGGACGGGGGCAAGGGGATGTCCCTGGGCGGACGGGCGCTGGGCACCCGGAACAGTTCCAGCAAGCCGTCCTTCTCCGCCTGCGCTACGCGCGCGTCAAATGCGGCCGTCCGGCTCCCGGTGAGTACCGCCAGCCCTCGCGCCTGCGGCAGGCGGGTCAGGACTGGCGGAGTCGCACACCAGCGCCGGTTGCGCCAGTCGATGTCCATGTAGGCCAGGGAGACGGCGTCGCGCAGCCAGCGGCCCGGGGCTCCCGGTTCGATGTCAGGGCAGTGCTTGGATGCCAGCCACCACATCCCCTGCTTGACGTCGGACAGGCTGCCGGCGCCCTGTTCGCTCAGCCAGCGCAGCAGAAGGCCTCCTGTATCGGTCATCAGGCTTCCCGCCTTCCGCTGATTGCTTCCGCAGCCGCTACGTAATCGAGCCAGGCGGGGTCCTGCAGACGCTGGGCGGCACTGAGGATGGCATACGCCCAAGCGTAATCGTCAGGCGCTGGAGTGGGCGCGGGTATGTCTTCTGCTTCGGCCAGCGCCCTGACCGACCAGCGGGCCGCTGTCCGGTAGACCAGCCACACATAGCCGCCTGGTACCTCAATCTCAAGGCAGGGGCCGAGCGCCTGTGCGGGTAGCCGGGAGGCCATCCAGGCGGGGACCGACTGCTGCTTAACCTGGCGCACTCCGCCATGAGGATCGAGCAGCATGGCTTCCAGGACGCTGGAGCGCAGCAATTCAGTCCGCGGGGGGCGGATACTGCGCGGCGCCTCCGCACCACGGATGACAGCCTTGGAGCCTGCTGCGTCGCTCAGCTCGGGCCGGGCGGTGCCGTCGCAAAGGTATCCGAGCGTCCCAGTGCCGGGCGGCAGTCCCTCGTGCAGCCCGTCGTGCAGCGTGAAGACCTGACTGCTGTCCGCCGTACCCACACGGTGCTCTCCTTCTTCGAGGGGGACCATGCTGAGCGGGAAAGGCACCCGTGGGTCGGCGCGCAGCTTCTCGGTACGGCCGTCGAGGACGACTTCTACCCGGCCGTCGGGAGAGTCACTGGCCGGCAGCAGGAGATCGGGAGCACCGCCGCGGAGGAAATGGCCCGCTACTCCCGCACCCACCCGGTATTCGGGTGCGATGCGCAGACCACCCGACAGCGCAGCGCGGTGCCGGATCTGGGGTTCAAGGACATGCGCGTGGTCTCCACCCCGGTCGAGGGTGCGGGTGAACGCCAGCCCGTTGACGGCGCGCACGCCCTTGAACAGCTTCCACCCCGGCACCGGCGTCGGCGCTTCGCGGACAGTGCGGCCACCGAGGGTATCGACCATGGAGCGCACTGCGCGAACAGCCGAGTCAGCGGCCAAGATCCAGTGCTGCTCGCCGGGCTCAAAGTAATCAGTGCTCACCCACTCGCCCAGATGCGGGTGCAATCGCAGTAGCACCACCTCCTGCGGCGCCCACTCAAGGACCAGGTCGTCGCCCTCAAGGTGCAGGCCGTGTCCCAATTGCTGCAAGGAGGGATGCAGCGACTCCAGCCCCTCGTAGACGTTTCCGTACGCCTTGCGCAGCGTGAACGTACGGCCGCCTGGCACAGCGACGCGGGTCTCGCCGATGCCGTCGCAAGCTTCGGCGAGCCATTCCAGGCGCCTGCCGCGGTCCGCGACCACGAGTCGCAATCCGACGGCGCGGCGCCGCTGCTCTCGCTCCGGCTCGTGAAGGGTACCGTCCCAGTCATCGGCGAGCCGCTTGACCAGGCTGGCGATCAGGGTGTCGCCCGTGTCCGGGGCGCTGGCGAGCTCCTCCATAAGGCGGGGCGACAGGCGCCGGTCCCGGCCTGCTGTCCACACGCGCAGGCGCCGCAGCAACTCGCGACCGGAGACCTCGTCAGGGTTGTGTGGCCGCAAGCGCGTGGCGGCGAAGAACCGGGTGAGGACCTGCCGGTCCGAGTCGCGCACCAGCGCCTGCGAGATAGGGAAGCCGATTTTCCAGTAGAATTTGTCGGTGCTGACCGTGCTGGTGCCGTAGAGGCCACCCGTCTGCTCAAGCCAGGTGTCGAGCTCCTCCCACATCACTGCGACGTCCTCGAAGGCGTGCTCGAGCTTGTTCGCCCGGGAGCTGGAGGGCTGCTCACCGAACAGCTGGATCCACCGTCCGTAAAAGTTGGTCTTCAACATGCCGTCAGAGGACGCCATGCGGGTAGCCGCCAGCACAGACAGCGCCAGCACCGGCAGGCTCGGCGGCGGGACCGCGCTCCCGCGCTGCTCCCATATCTCACACTCGCGCTGAATGCGACTGAACAGTGGTCTGTCCGGATCGCTCCAGTTAAGTTCGCCGGCGACAGCCTGGGCGAGGCCCACTCCTATACGCTCGGCCAGCTCCCGCTCGACCTCGGCGTCGACGTACAGGACGGTGCTCCGCAGCGCATTGCCCGCACCGAAGAACTCTGCAGAGAGCACCTCGTGCCACTGCTTGTACTCAGACCTCATCTAACCTTTCCAGCTTCCCCACCCAGAGCCGCGTGCCCCTCTACGGCTGTGGGCACGCGCGCTCGCGCCCCTGGCACCCCGGCTCTCCCCGCCACGGCGGATGACCCTGCCACCCGTTCAGCCCAACCAACGCTACTCAGGGAACTCCCCGGTGACAGGCGTATGCGCCTGTCCGCCGCCCTTACGGCTGACTGGCGGGTCGCTACCCGCCCCCTTTCCCTGTCGAAGGCCCTTGCCCGCAACCGGGTGGCACCCCATACCACAACCGAACCGCCCGTCGGAGCGCAGGCGTTCAGCTCCGCAGCGGGCTGCCGTAGCTGGGCTAGGTCAGAAGCGTGATGCGCCGAAGGCGGCGCTGACCAGAGGTTCCTGGCGCGTACGTTCCGTCAACGAAGGCCGAGGTGCAGTAACACCCTCGCCGCGCAGTGCGGAAAGGCTGCTTCCGACCTCGGCTGACTCCCCATCAACCGACTGGCATGACGCCAGAGGGATCCCGACAACAGCCCCCTTCAGCCCTAACGGCTACCGGAGCGCAAAGGAACCGGCTTCGGACGCAGAATATCCCTGCTCTCTACACGAAATGACCCCCGTGCCGAAATCGTGATATTGCCTGTCAGGCAAGCGGGTCGGCCGCGCATCGTTCTCACCCTCTGCAGGTCGCGTGCTAACTCTGAGAGCACGCTCCTGCTTGCTGGTCCGCCCGGTGCGCACAGCCGCTGGCGCAGCCGGGACGTACTCGCCAATGCGAGTGCGCTGCCCTGCTGGACGCTCAACCCCCAGCAAACACCGCGGGTCGGCAACGATCTCAGCGGAACCGCGCTCCGCGCTGCCCCGGCACCCCTTCCCGCTCCGCCGGGTACCCGCAGACTGCCCACGGACTACCCGTGGACGGAGCTTGCGCCATCTGTCGTACATAGGCCCCGTGACCTGCGCGAATGCCGGAGCCCGCAACGCCCTCCGGAGCCGTGTGCGCAGGTTCGAATCCTGCCGGGGGCACTCGCCCGTCACATGTAGGTGTAAAGATGTGACCAGGGCGGATGCCGACAGCAGAGGGCGGAAGTCAGTCTTACTGGCTCCCGCCCTTTCTTGTTGCCACCGCACCCGTTCGCGCTTGTTGGCACCCCACCCGTTCACGCCGAGCGCTTGCGGGACGGCGTCGTCTTCTTTGCCGGTGTCTTCTTGGCCGTGCTCTTCGTGGTGGCCGTCTTCTTCGTGTTCTGGGACGTCGACTTGGCCGTCGTCTTCTTCGTGGCGGTCTTCTTCGTCGGCTTCTTGGCTGTCGAGGTCGACTTCTTGGTGTCCGTCTGCTTCGGGGCCGGGCGGGAGGTGAGGGATCTGACCTGGGCCTCCTCGCCTCGGGACTCCTTGGCGGCGCGGACGCTGTTCTCCAGGGCGGCCATCAGGTCGAGGACCTTGCCGCCGTGGGCCGGCTCGGGGGCCTCGGGGGGTGCCTCGCCGGCGGCCTTGGCGGCGATGACCTCCTCGACGGCCTCGCGGTACTCGTCGTGGAGGTCGGTGAGGTCGACCTCACCGAGGGTGTCCATGAGGGCGTCCGCGAGGTCGAGTTCCTTGTCGCGGACGGTGACGTCGGTGTCGGGGGCGACGCCCTCGGGGGCGCGGACCTCGTCGGGCCAGAGGAGGCCGTGCATGACGATGACGTCGTCGACGACGCGGAGCATGCCGAGGCGTTCGCGGCCACGCAGGGCGAACTTGGCGATCGCCACCTTGTGGCTGCGCTTGAGGGCCTCGCGCAGGAGGGTGTACGGCTTGGCGGCGGGGGCGCCGCTCGCGGCGAGGTAGTACGCCGCGTCCATCTGGAGGGGGTCGATCCGCTCGGCCGGGACGAAGGCGACGATCTCGATCGTCTTGGCGGTGGGCAGCGGGAGGTGGGCCAGGTCCTCGTCGGTGATCGGGATGATCGTGCCGTCGGCGTCCTCGTAGCCCTTGCCGATCTCCGACTGGGTGACCTCGCGGTCCTCCAGCTCGCAGACCTTGCGGTAGCGGATGCGGCCGCCGTCCTCGGTGTGGATCTGGCGGAAGGAGATCGAGTGGCTCTCGGTGGCGTTCACCAGCTTGATGGGGATGCTGACCAGGCCGAAGGAGATGGCTCCGTTCCATATGGATCGCACGCGTCCCGCCTTTCCACCGGTGAGCGGCCTCGCCGGGCGGTATGTCCCGGTTTTGTGTGATTCTCATCGTATGACGCCGATGACCGTGGTGGAGGGCCGGAGGCTCGCGCTGAGCAACCTGGAGAAGGTGCTGTATCCGGCGTCCGGCTTCACCAAGGGCGAGGTGCTGCACTACTACGCCACCGCCGCCGACGTCCTGCTCCCCCATCTGCGCGACCGGCCGGTGTCCTTCCTGCGCTACCCGGACGGTCCGGACGGGCAGGTCTTCTTCACCAAGAACGTGCCGCCCGGTACCCCCGACTGGGTCATGACCGCCGAGGTGCCCCGGTCGGAGGGGCCGGCCCGGATGGTGCTGGTGCAGGATCTGGCGAGTCTGATGTGGGCGGCGAACCTGGTCGCCGAGTTCCACACCCATCAGTGGCTGGCCCAGACCCCGGACGTGGCGGACCGGATCGTCTTCGATCTGGATCCGGGGCCGCCCGCGACCATCGTGCACTGCTGCGAGGTCGCCCTGTGGCTGCGGGAGCGGCTGGCCGAGGACGGGATCGAGGCGTACGCCAAGACCTCCGGATCGAAGGGGCTGCATCTGCTGGCGGCGGTGCGCGGGGCGTCCTCCGAGCAGACGTCGGAGTACGCCAAGGCACTCGCCATGGAGGCCGAGCGGGCCATGCCACGGCTGGTCCTGCACCGTATGACGCGCAGCCTGCGCCCCGGCAAGGTGTTCGTCGACTGGAGCCAGAACGCCGCCCGCAAGACGACGGCGACCCCGTACACCCTGCGGGCGCGCGCCGAGCCGTGGGTCTCCGCGCCGGTGACCTGGGAGGAGGTCGAGGCCTGCGGGGACCCCTCTCAGCTGGCCTTCCGGGCGCCGGACCTCGCCCCACGGGTGCAGGACTACGGCGATCTGCTGGCGCCGCTCCTCGATCCGGACCGCGCGGCCCCGCTGCCCTGACGGTTCGGTGCGGGAGAGGCGGTCAGACCCGCAGCCATGTTCGCCGGTCCCGGGCCATCGCGTGCAGCGCCTCCACGTCCGCCGGTTTCAGGACTCCCCCGAGGCGGCCGAGGCCGTCGAGGTCGGCGTCGGTCAGGACGCGGACCTCGCGGACCGGGCCGGGGACGTTCAGGCGGGCGGGGGCGAGGAGGGCGAGGACGGGGCGGACCTCGGCGGTGAGGGCGTGGGAGGCGCGGGAGGCCTCGGTACGCAGCCGGCGCAGGAGCGGGACGGGTTCGCGGCGGCCGAGGGCGACCATGGGGTCGGCGACGTGGACGCGCTGTCTGCGGGCGTTCAGGGCGTGGACGGCGAACAGGCCGCCGGGGCCGATCAGCAGGTGGTGGATGCGGTCCCCGCCGGGCAGCGGCAGGGAGTGCAGGGTGTGCCAGCCGGCCCCGTCGAGGGCGTCCAGCGCGGCGCCGATGGTCTGCTCGGCCTCCAGGGCGCGGCGCCGCGGGTCGGGGCGCAGCCCATGGGGCGGGTCGCGGTCGACGGAGACGAGCAGGGCCTCGCCGGGGCGGTTCGGGGCGAGGTCGTCGTCGGGGTGGAGGCTGAGCCGGGCCAGCTCGGCGGGGGTCGGCACCGGGGGCGGGCCGACCGTGACCGGGCCGGTGACGAAGGGGCGCAGGGCGGCCAGGACGGCCTCTCTGCGGTCCTCCCGCAACAGGTTCACCCGCGCCGTCTCACGGTCGTACCAGGCGATGTTCGCGCCGTCCGGGAGACAGACGTAGAGCCGGTCCCGGCCGTGGCGCCGGGTCGGTATGACGCGCAGTGCGCTGGGTCCGCTCATGCATCATCACCCCTTGACCATGGGAACAGGCGGGGTGCTGTGGGTGCAAGAACCCGGCTACCGTGGAGAGGAGTTGGGAGGGCGGTGGGGGGAGGCGCTGTTGCGTACCCGCGGGAAGCAGCCCGGCGTGCCGGCTCCGGACGGTCCGTGGCACGAGGTCGTGCCCGGTCTGTGGATGGGCGGGCACGAGTTCCGGGACTCGTCGGGGCGGCTGGAGTTCGCCGTCGTGCGGGACGAGTTCGATCTGGTGCAGACGCTGCTCAGGCTGCCCGGGCACGGGCCCGATCCGGGTGTCGAGCACCAGGTGTGGCCCATCCCGGACGGTCCGCTGGACGGCACCCAGCTCGCGGGGGTGATCCGGCTGGCGGAGGCCGCGTGCGACGCGCTGGACGCCGGGCGCCGGGTCCTCGTGCGCTGTTACCACGGGTACAACCGGTCGGGGCTGGTCGTCGCGCACGCCCTGGTCCGGCGGGGCCGCTCCGCCGAGGAGGCGATCCGGCTGATCCGGGCCCGCCGCTCGCCGTGGGCGCTGCACAACGAGCTGTTCGTGGAGTATCTGCGGGCGGGGCTGCCGACGGTGCGGCTGCTGGAGGAACTGGCAGAGTGATCCCCAGCCGAGGAGGGTTCTCGTCGCCGGCCCCCGGCCGGGAAGGTCCTCTCTCCGGCCGCCGCGAGGGCCCCTCGCGGTGCGCAAAAAGGACGTCCGTACGAATAAGGTGTACGGGTCCCTGGTCAGCCTGATCACCGGAGTGCCGTGCCCGTTCGCGTCCGTGCCCGCGCCTTGGCCGTCGCCGCCCTGCTGCCGGTCATCGGCGTCGCCGCCACGGCCTGCGGGGACGCCGGCGGGTTGCAGAGCGCGGGGCCCACACCGACCGCCGAGGGCCCGGCCCTGCTCTGGCCGACGCTGCCGCCAGCGTCCCGGCCCGCCTACGAGATCGGCGAGGTGGAGCGCGAGGTGGTCGAGGGCGTGCGGGTGCCCGGCGGGAACGTGCACACGGTGGACCCGGTGGCGGTCGTACGGGCCGAGATCGACGCGCGTCCGAAGGAGTACGAGGGTTCCGGCGCCCGCTTCCACGAGACGGGCGCGCGGATGGCCGAGTGCGCCGCGGGGCCGGGGCGCGGCGGTTGCCCCGTGCTCGCGCCGTACTACCGGGATCTGACCGGCGACGGGCACGACGATCTGACGCTGGGCTTCCGGCAGCTGCCGGGCGAGCTGACCGCCGTACGGGTGTACACCGTGGAGAACGGCCGGCTGGTGCGGGTCATGACGTGGGACGACGCCGTCAGCGGGGTCGAGCTGGCCGGGCGGTCGGTGATCATCCGGTCGCCGTCGGAGGTGAAGGGGTACGAGTACCGGCTCCAGTGGAGCTGGGACCCGGAGCAGCGGGCGATGCTGCTCACCCACGACGAGATGCTGCGCACCGACCGGCGGGCGCCCTCCCCCGGGCCGAGTGCGATGTCTCCTTCGCTCGCCGAGGCCTCCCCCGCCGAGACCTCGCCCGCCGAGACCTCCCCCGCGGAGAGCCCGTGATGAGGCTTCCGCAGTGGGCCGGCGCCCTGGCCGTCAAGGCGGCGCTGTTCATCACGGTGATGTGCTGCGCCCTCGCCGCGCTGCTCGGCGCGCTGGTCCACGTGTCGGTGACCAACCAGACCGTCGGCGAGGCCCGGGACCTCGCGCTGGCCCGGCTGGTGGACGCCACGGAGGCGTACGAGGCGGGCGATCCGCTGCCGCCGGGCGCCGGCGTCGACCCGGAGGAGCTGCCCGGGGCGCTGCGCGAGCTGGCCGCGGACGGGCAGCGCGGCACGATGGTCGCCGGCCATCAGGGCCGGCCCACGATGTGGGCGGCGGGCCCCGCCGAGGGCGGGCACGCGCTCGCCGTGGCCGTCGACTACGCGCAGCAGGCCCGCACCATCGACGGCCTCGACCGGGCGATCGTCGGGTCCTCGGCGCTGGCGATCGGGGCGACGCTGCTGGTCGGCGCGTTCGCGGTGACCCGGGTGACCCGGCGGCTGCACGCCACGGCGCGGGTCGCGCGGCGGATCAGCGCCGGTGATCTCGACGCGCGGGTGCACGACCGGCGCGCCGAGGACCCGGGCCGGCCGCAGGACGAGGTGGCCGCGGTGGCCGCCGCGCTGGACTCCATGGCGGCGTCGCTCCAGGGCAAGCTGCTGGCCGAGCAGCGGTTCACCGCGGATGTGGCGCACGAGCTGCGCACCCCGCTGACCGGGCTGCACGCGGCGGCCGAGCTGCTGCCGCCGGGCCGGCCGACGGAGCTGGTGCGCGACCGGGTGGCCGCGCTGCGCACGCTCACCGAGGACCTGCTGGAGATCTCCCGGCTGGACACCGGGCGGGAGCGGCTGGAGCTGGACAGCGAGGAGCTGGGGGCGCTGGCCCGGCGGGTGGTGGGGGCGTCCGGCACGGACACCGAGGTGCGGCTGGTGCGGGACGCGCGGGTGGAGACCGACCGGCGGCGGCTGGAGCGGGTGCTGGGCAACCTGGTGGCGAACGCGCACCGGCACGGGCGGGCGCCGGTGGTGCTGACGGTGGACGGGCCGGTGGTCACCGTGCGGGACCACGGGGACGGCTATCCGGAGTACCTGGTGGCGCACGGCCCGCAGCGGTTCCGCACCGAGGGCGGCGCGCGCGGGCACGGCCTCGGGCTGACGATCGCGCTCGGCCAGGCGGAGGTGCTGGGCGCCCGCCTGGAGTTCGGCAACGCGCCGGACGGCGGGGCGGTGGCCACCCTGAGGCTGCCCCGGACACCGCCGGGCCGGGCCGCCGAGGGGCCCGGCGACGCGGGGTGACCTCGCGCCGAACCGCCGAGGGGCCCGGCGACGCGGGGTGACCTCGCGCCGAACCGCCGAAGGGCCCGGCGACGCGGGGTGACCTCGCGCCGAACCGCCGAAGGGCCCGGCGACGCGGGGTGACCTCGCGCCGAACCGCCGAGGGGCCCGGCGACGCGGGATGACCTGGCGCCGGACCGCCGAGGGGCCCGGCGACGCGGGGTGACCTCGCGCCGAACCGCCGTGGGGCCTCGGCGGCGCGGGGTGACCTCGCGCCGAACCGCCGTGGGGCCTCGGCGGCGCGGGGGATGACCCCGCCTGGCGCAGTGCGGCGGGCGGCGCGTCCGGGCCGCTCCTAGGGTGGCGGTGAGTCACCGCAGCCCCGTACCCCCCGTATGGAGCCGCCCCGTACGCCCGTGTGGAGGTACCCCCATGTCCCCTGTGGTACCTCCTCACGGAGGGCACACGGGCCGCAAGGCCCGACCAGTCAGTCTATTTGGGTAGGTTCCGGACATGACGAAGGCCGGAACCGGAACCGCCGTGGCCGCGGCAGCGCCCGCTCCCGCGGTACGCCTCCCCCGGCGCCGTGGCGTCGAACTCGCCCTCATCGTCGTGGCCGTCCTGCTCCCGGTGTGCGGCTACTGCGCGGTCGGTCTCGCCCGGCACGGCTCCCTCCCGCCCGGCGCCGCCGGCTACGGCGCCGGACTCGGCGTGCTCGCGCTCCTCGCCCATCTGGCGGTACGGCTGCGCGCCCCGTACGCCGATCCCCTGCTGCTCCCCATCGGCGTCCTGCTCAACGGCCTCGGCCTGGTCCTGATCTACCGGCTCGACCTGGAAACCCCGGCGGACCGGGCGGCCCCGGCCCAGCTCGTGTGGTCCACGCTCGGGGTGGCCCTGTTCATCGGCGTCGTCTTCTTCCTGCGCGACCACCGCTTCCTCCAGCGCTACGCGTATGTGTGCGTGGCCGCCGCGCTCGCCCTGCTCACCCTGCCGATCTTCTTCCCGGCGGTGAACGGCGCCCGCATCTGGATCCGGATCGCCGGGTTCTCCATCCAGCCGGGCGAGTTCGCGAAGGTGCTGCTGGCGGTGTTCTTCGCCGCGTACCTGGCCGCCAATCGCAACGCGCTGGCGTACACCGGCCGCAGGATCTGGCGGCTCCAGCTGCCCACCGGCCGGGTCCTCGGGCCGATCCTCGCGATCTGGCTGCTCAGCGTGGGCGTGCTGGTCCTGGAACGCGACCTCGGCACCTCGCTGCTGTTCTTCGGCCTGTTCGTCGTGATGCTCTACGTCGCCACCGGCCGCACCGGCTGGATCGCGGTCGGCCTGCTGCTGGCGGTGCTGGGCGCGGTCGCCGTGGCCCGGCTGGAGCCGCACGTGCACGGCCGGATCGAGGACTGGCTGCACCCGTTCGCCACCATCGACGCCGGTCAGGGCCCGAACCAGGTCGCGCAGTCGCTGTTCGCCTTCGCCGCGGGCGGCATGCTGGGCACCGGCCTGGGCCTCGGCCACTCCGTCCTCATCGGCTTCGCCGTGAAGTCCGACTTCATCCTGGCCACCGCGGGCGAGGAGCTGGGCCTCGCCGGGCTGTCCGCGATCTTCCTGCTCTACGCGCTGCTGGTGGAACGCGGCTACCGCGCCGGCCTCGCCCTGCGCGACCCGTTCGGCCGGCTGCTCGCCGTCGGCCTGGCCTCCATCGTGGCGCTCCAGGTGTTCGTGATCGCGGGCGGGGTGACCGGGCTGATCCCGCTGACCGGCATGGCGATGCCGTTCCTCGCCCAGGGCGGCTCCTCGGTCGTCACCAACTGGGCGATCGTGGCGCTGCTGATCCGGGTGAGCCACGCGGCGCGCAAGCAGTACGACGGGCAGGTGGCCCCGTGACCCGGCACATCCGGCACGCCGCCGCCTTCTGCGCCCTGCTGCTGGTGGCGCTGCTGGTCAACGCGGCCCGCATCCAGGTCTTCCAGGCACCCGCCCTCGACGACAACCCCGCCAACCGCCGCCAGGCCATCGCGCGGTACGCGCAGCCGCGCGGGGACATCCTCGTCGGCGGGCGCCCGGTGACCGGCTCCAAGGACACCGGGGGCCGGCTGCGCTACGAGCGGACGTACACCGACGGCCCGCTGTACGCCCCGGTCACCGGCTTCGCCTCCCAGGTGTACGGCTCCTCGCTGCTGGAGCACGTCGAGGACGGCATCCTCTCCGGCACCGATCCGATGCTGTCGCCGCTGGCCCTGATCAACGACCTCACCCGGGCGCGCACCCCGGGCGGCGACGTGGTCACCACCCTCAACGCGGCGGCCCAGCGGGCGGCGTACACCGGGCTCGGGGCGCGCAGGGGCGCGGTGGCCGCGCTGGAGCCCGCGACCGGGCGGATCCTGGCCCTGGTCTCGACACCGTCCTACGACCCGGAGTCGCTGTCCGGCAACGGCGTGACGGTGGGCCGGTCCTGGGCGCAGCTGAACGAGGACCCGAACAAACCGATGCTGAACCGGGCGGTGCGGCAGACGTATCCGCCGGGCTCGACCTTCAAGGTGGTGACGGCGGCGGCGGCGCTGGACGCGGGGGTGGTCAGGGACCTCGACAGGCCGACCGACTCACCCGACCCGTACACCCTGCCGGGTACGACGACGAGGCTGACCAACGGGAACGAGGGGTGCGAGAACGCGCCGCTGCGGGTGGCCTTCGAGTGGTCCTGCAACACGGTGTTCGCCAAGCTCGGCGCGGATGTCGGGGTGGAGGACATGGCGGCCACGGCGGAGGCGTTCGGCTTCAACGACACGGATCTGCGGATCCCGTACTCGGTCGCGACGAGCACCTTCGACACCACCGTCGACAAGGCGCAGCTGGCGCTGTCCTCGATCGGCCAGTACAACACCCGGGCGACGCCGCTGCAGATGGCGATGGTGGCGGCGGCGGTGGCCAACGGCGGGCAGCTGCGGGAGCCCTATCTGGTGGAGCGGACGACGACGGCGCACGGGGCGACCGTGCAGTCCGCCGGGCCGCGCCCGGTCCGCCAGGCGATGCACCCGTCGACCGCGGTCCGGATGCGGGCGCTGATGCGGGGCGTGGTCGAGGAGGGCACGGGCAGGAACGCGGCGATCCCGGGCGCGATCGTGGGCGGCAAGACCGGTACCGCGCAGCACGGCATCGGCAACTCCGGTGTGCCGTACGCGTGGTTCGTCTCGTGGGCGCAGGGCGCGCGGGATCTGGAGCCGAAGGTGGCGGTGGCCGTGGTGGTGGAGGACGCGTCGGCGGACCGGGGCGACATCACCGGCGGTGGGATGGCGGCGCCGATCGCCAAGGCGGTGATGGAAGCGGTGCTCGCCGGCGGAGGGGACGGTCCTCGCGCTAGCGGCGGCGGTCGATGGCGGTGAGGTCGATCTCGACGGGGAACGGGACGGTGACTTCGAGCTTGTCGTGGAAGATGCCGGTCGGCGTGTAGGCGGCGGTGGCGGGGTCCAGCTCGTAGACGTAGACGACGGGGAGGCCGTCGTTCTCCTCGACTCGCCAGAAGTGGCGGATGCCGGCCTTGGCGTACTTCAGGGGCTTCATCTCCCGGTCCCGCGCCACCGAGTCCTCGGAGACGACCTCGATCGCGACGACGACATCATCGGGAAGGAGCCGCGTGGTCCTTGGCCCGGTGTCGGCGCCGGCGCGGACCACCAGGACATCGGGCTCCGGGCGGTTGTGCTTGTCGAGCGTGACGGTGAACTCCCGGTAGACATCGAACTCGTCCGGCGCCTGTTTCAGCAGGGCGGCTTCCAGGAGCCGAAGCGTCCGCATGTGGAAGAACGTCTGCGGGCTCACGAAAACCAGGCTCCCGTCGATCAGCTCCGTGTGCGGAGGAAGGTTCGGGAGCCGGTCCAGGTCGTCCGCCGTCCAGCCGCCCTGCGGCGGGCGCGGCCACTGGTAGTCGTCGTCCAGCCCGTAGTCACGCGCGGCGCTCATGATTGCTCCCATGCGACGGAGTCTGCCTGGCAGGATCAGCGTACCCAGGCGCATATGCCGATTCGCCCGTCGATCGTGTGATCAATCGGCCAGGCGTTGACCCTGCTCGATCGCCTCCGTCACCTCCGCCACCCGCTCCCGCTCCTCCGCCGCGAACCGCTCCGCGTCCAGGTGGTCGGCGATCTCCTCGTCCTGGGTCATGAGCAGGTCGAGGCTCGCGTCGCCCAGTTCCAGGACGCCCATGTCGACGTAGGCCTGCTGGAGGCGCCTGCCCCACAGGCCGATGTCCTTGACGCAGGGGACGATGCGGCTGAAGAGGAGCTTGCGGAAGAGGGCGAGGAATTCGGAGCGCTCGCTGTACTCCTGCGCCTCGGCCCGGGGGATGCCGAAGTTCTCCAGGACCTCCTCGCCGCGCAGCCGGTCGCGCATGGCGTAGCAGCCCTCGATGACGAACTCCTCGCGTTCGCGCAGTTCGGCGTCGGTGAGCTGCCGGTAGTAGTCGCGCAGGGCCATGCGGCCGAAGGCGACGTGGCGGGCCTCGTCCTGCATGACGTAGGCGAGGATCTGCTTCGGGAGTTCCTTGGTGGTGGTGTCCCGGATCATGCCGAAGGCGGCGAGGGCGAGGCCTTCGATGAGCACCTGCATGCCCAGGTACGGCATGTCCCAGCGGCTGTCGTTCAGGGTGTCGCCGAGGAGGGACTTGAGGCTGTCGTTGATGGGATACAGCAGGCCTATCTTCTCGTGGAGGAAGCGGCCGTATATCTCGGCGTGGCGGGCCTCGTCCATGGTCTGGGTGGCCGAGTAGAACTTGGCGTCGAGGTCGGGGACGGACTCCACGATCCGCGCGGCGCAGATCATCGCGCCCTGTTCGCCGTGCAGGAACTGGCTGAACTGCCAGGAGGCGTAGTGCCGGCGCAGCTCGGCGCGGTCCTTGTCGGTGAGTTTGGCCCAGTAGGGGGTGCCGTGGAGGGCCAGGGCCTCGTCGGGGGTGCCGAGGGGGTCGTACGGATCGACCGGTAAGTCCCAGTCGATGCGTTTCGTTCCGTCCCACTGCTTGTCCTTGCCCTTCTGGTAGAGGGCGAGGAGGCGGTCCCGTCCGTCGTCGTATTCCCAGGTGAAGCGGGCGGCGCCGGTCGCGGGGACGGCCCAGCGGGGGTCGTCCGGTGTCGTGACGTACTGGTCGAAGGTCGGCATGTCCCGCAGGCTCCCGCGTGGTAGACGCGCGGTCAACAAGTCGCGCACAGGGGATTGACGGGCTTGCTGACAGGCAGTCTCATAAGCAGTGACCCACGGGTAACCGGAACGCCGCTCCTTACGACGAGATGGGACTGGGACTGCCATGACGACCCTGACGGAAGCCGACGCGGTCGAGGGGCTGCGCGACGCGCTCGGCCTGCTCAAGGACCGGGAGCAGGTGGCCGAGCGGCTGCTCGACTCTTCCGCCAAGCACTCCTTCGACCCCGACAAGGAACTCGACTGGGACGCGCCCTTCGAGGAGGGCAAGTGGTTCTGGCCGCCGGAGCTGGTGTCGCTGTACGACACCCCGCTGTGGAAGCGGATGAGCGAGGAGCAGCGCATCCTGCTGTCCCAGCACGAGGCGGCGGCGCTCGCCTCGCTGGGCATCTGGTTCGAGATCATCCTGATGCAGCTGCTCGTGCGGCACATCTACGACAAGGCGGCGACGAGCGCGCATGTGCGCTACGCGCTGACCGAGATCGAGGACGAGTGCCGGCACTCGAAGATGTTCGCCCGGCTGATATCACGCGGGGAGACCCCCTGGTATCCGGTCAGCCGGACCCACCAGCACCTCGGCCGGCTCTTCAAGACCATCTCCACCACGCCGGGTTCCTTCACCGCGACCCTGCTCGGCGAGGAGGTGCTGGACTGGATGCAGCGCCTCACCTTCCCCGACGAGCGGGTGCAGCCGCTGATCCGGGGCGTCACGCGGATCCACGTCGTGGAGGAGGCGCGGCACGTCCGCTACGCCCGTGAGGAGCTGCGCCGCCAGATGGTGACCGCCCCGAAGTGGTCCCAGGAGTTCACCCGGATCACCTCCGGCGAGTTCGCCCGCGTCTTCTCCGTCGCCTTCGTGAACCCCGAGGTGTACACCAACGTCGGGCTCGACAAGCGCGAGGCCATGGCCCAGGTGAAGGCCAGCGGCCACCGCAAGGAGATCATGCAGACCGGCGCGAAGCGGCTGACCGACTTCCTGGACGACATCGGCGTCCTGCGGGGCGTGGGCCGCCGGCTGTGGAAGTCCTCGGGCCTGCTGGCCTGAACGCCGCACGCTGCCCGCCCGCGGCGGGGGCCGCCGGTTACGCTGCCGGTCATGACCCCTCAGGCCCCCGCCCGCACCTACCGCCGGCTCAGCGTCGAGGAACGGCGCAACCAGTTGCTCGACGCCGCGCTGTCCCTCTTCGCACACCGGGCCCCCGAGGACGTCTCGCTGGACGACGTGGCGGAGACCGCCGGGGTGTCCCGGCCGCTGGTGTACCGCTACTTCCCCGGCGGCAAGCAGCAGCTCTACGAGGCGGCGCTGCGCACCGCCGCCGAGGCGCTGCGGGGCTGCTTCGACGAGCCGCGCGAGGGCGCGCTGCTGCCCCGGCTCTCCCGGGCCCTCGACCGCTATCTGGCCTTCGTCGACGAGCACGACGCCGGCTTCGCCGCCCTCCTCCAGGGCGGCAGCGTGGTGGAGACCTCCCGTACGAACGCCATAGTGGACGGCGTACGGCGGGCCGCGGCCGAGCACATCTACCGCCACCTCGGCGTCGCCGCGCCCGGCCCCCGGCTGCGGATGACCGTCCGCATGTGGATCACCGCGGTCGAGGCGGCGTCCCTGATGTGGCTGGACGAGGAGAAGCAGCCGCCCGCCGAGGAACTGCGGGACTGGCTGGTCGACCAGTTCGTCGCGGTGCTCTCGGTGACCGCCGCCCGGGACGAGCAGACCGCGGCGGTGGTGCACGCCCTCACCTCGGCGGATGGCTGACACTGGTGCCGTGAAGAGCGAAGAGACCCCCTTCGAGGGCGGGCCGATGGACGGCCGGACCCTGCCCGTGCTGCTGGGGATCACCGGGCACCCGCCCAAGACGTACCGCATTCCCGTCCCGGACCCGGCGGGCGGGCCGCCGACCGTGCTGGTCTACCGCCGGGTGTCGCGCGGCCAGGGCCGGCTGACCCGGCGCTGGAAGTACGTCCACGACCCCGAGGGCGAGCGGGACGGCGGCCGGCCGAAGTGGCCGTGGACGAAGCCGGCCCGCCCCTCCGGTCCCGGTGCCACGCCGGGCGGCAACCGGGACGACGCCGACGGGTGACGCGGTTACGCCATCCCGAGCACGCCCGGCGCGCGGGCCGCGCAAACCCGCCGGATGCTCACGGTGCGGCGCGGAGACTCCGCCCCGCACCGGAGGTGATGACGTGTCAGGAAGGCTACTGCGTCTGGTCTGTACGGCGGCCGTGGCCGCCCACGCCGCCCTCGTGCCCGCCACGGCGACCGCCGCGCCCCAGCCCGAGCCGAACCGGGACCGGGGCGTCGCCGAGCTGCTGACGGACCTTCAGCGGCTGTACCGGGAGGCCGAGAAGGCGACCGAGACGTACAACGCCACCGAGGAGAAGCTGCGCGCGCAGCGCGCCGAGGTCGAGCGGCTCGACCTCGCGCTCGCCCGCGCCCGGCTGTCCCTGCACGACAGCCGGGGCGCCGCCGGCCGGCTCGCCCGCCAGCAGTACCAGAACACCAGCACCGACATCTCCCCGTACGTCCGCCTGCTCCTGGCCGGCGATCCGCAGCACGCCCTCGACCAGGGCCATGTGATCGGCCGGCTGGCCCGGGAGCGCGCCGAGACGGTGGGCCGCCTCACCGGCACCGAACGCAAGGCCGCCGAGCTGGCCCGCAAGGCCCGCGCGGCGCTCGACACCCAACTGGCCCTCGCCGAACGCCGCAAGAAGCAGCGCGACGACGTCCGCCGCCGCCTCGACGACGTCGGGAAACTGCTCGCCTCCCTCACCCCCGCCCAGCTGACGGCGCTGGCCGCCTTCGAGGAGCGGGGCATCGAGAAGGCCCAGCGGGAGCTGGTGACCTCCGGCGCCCTCGGCGACGACGCGAAACCGTCCGCCCGGGGCGACCGGGCCCTCGACTACGCCCTGCGCCAGCTCGGCAAACCCTACGAGTGGGGCGCGGAGGGGCCCCGGACGTACGACTGCTCGGGCCTGACGTCCGAGGCCTGGGCCGCGGCGGGCGTCACCATTCCCCGCACCAGCCAGGAACAGTGGGCCCGGCTCCCCAGGGTGCCGCTCACCGAGCTGCGCCCCGGCGACCTGGTGATCTACCATCCGGACGCCACGCATGTGGCGATGTACGCGGGCGACGGCCAGGTCGTCCACGCCCCGCGCACCGGCGAGAAGATCAAGCTCTCCCCGATCGCCGGCAACCCGATCCTGGGAGCGGTGCGTCCGGATTCAGCGCCGTGAGGGCGTCACCGCGCGTTGAGGTAGAGCTGCGGCGACCAGTTGGTGCAGTTCGAACGCTGGCCGAAGCCGCCGCGGTTGCACGCCTGGACCGTGAAGTTGTAGTCCCCGTACCCGGCGGGCATCGCCCACTGCATCCGCGCGCCGGCCCGCAGTTCACCCTGCTTCCAGCCGTGGCTGCCCGGTTGGGTCCAGCGGACGTTGTAGTGCGTGGTGTTGCTGGTGTAGCCGCCGTAGTAGAGCGTCACGACCCGGCCGCAGGAGGCGTACCTCGCCCCGACGTAGGGAGTGTGGTCCCACTTGTACTTGGGCGGCGACCCGCCGATGTTCCTGCCGCCGTCGGGCGGATAGCCGTCGCGGTGGTAGCACCCCTGTGCGGGAGCCGTGTCCGGTGCGGCAGCGGCGCCGGGCGCCGTCATGATCCCGATCGCGACGACGCACGCGGACGCCGCCGCCGCCGCTCGACGAAACTTCGGCACACTCATTCTTCCCACCGTCCTCCCGGTGAGCAGAACCCGCCTGCCGCCGTGCCCGAGCCCCGGCGTCGGACGCACGTACGCCGAAGGGTGCCGGACGCGCGCACGCCGAAGGGCACGGCGCGGCCGCGGCAGGTCCTTATGCTTGATCGTCCCCTGATTGGGCCCAGTCGTACGGGCCGCAGTTCCCGCCCCTGCTCCCGTCCAGCCTAGTTCGGGTCCGCCCCAGCCGCCTGTCGGGGCGCGGGGGCGGACCGGACGGTTCGCGACTGCTCGTCAGGCTCCCGCGCCGGAGACCTCGGCGAGGTAGGCGGCGGTCTTCTCCGGCTCGTAGAAGAAGTTCTCGAAGTCCGCCGGGTTGTTGAATCCGTTGGCGAAACGGTCGGCCACCGGCTGGAGCTGACCCGCGGCGCCGATGAGGTTCAGGACGTGCTCCGGCGGCGGGGCGAGCATCGTGTTGGTCCACTTGGTGACGTGCTGGGCGGTGGCCCAGTAACGGTCGAACGTGGCCCGCATCCACTCCTCGTCGAACGGCTTGTCGCCGTGCTCCAGGATGGACGCGAGGTACGCCGCCGCGCACTTGGACGCCGAGTTGGAGCCCTGCCCGGTGATCGGGTCGTTGGCGACGACCACGTCGGCGACGCCGAGGACCAGACCGCCGCCCGGGAGGCGGCCGATGGGGTTGCGGACGGTCGGCGCGTAGCGGCCGGCCAGGGTGCCGCCCGCGTCCGTCAGCTCGACCTTGGTGGCCCGCGCGTACTCCCAGGGCGTGAACTTCTCCATGAGTTCCAGGGTCAGGGAGAGGTGCTCCGCCGGGTCCTTGACGCCCTGGAAGGCGTCCAGCGGGCCGCCGGGTATGCCCTCCCAGAACAGGATGTCGGCGCGGCCGGAGGTGGTGAGCGTCGGCATGACGAACAACTCGCCGACGCCGGGCACCAGGTTGCAGCGGACCGCGTCGAACTCCGGGTGCTCCGGGCGCGGGCCGAGGCCGTGGACGTAGGCCACCGCGAGGGCGCGCTGCGGCTCGCTGTACGGGGAGCGCTCGGGGTCGCGGGCGAACATCTGCACCAGCTCGCCCTTGCCGGCCGCGACCAGCACGAGGTCGTAGGCGCGGGAGAAGTAGTCGAGGTCGCCGACGGCCGCGCCGTGGATGACGAGCTGGCCGCCGCGCTGGGCGAAGGTCTCCATCCAGCCGGCCATCTTCACCCGCTGGTCGACCGACTGGGCGTAGCCGTCCAGCTTGCCGACCCAGTCGATCGCGCGCTGGGTCGGGCCCGGGTCGTGCGAGCCGGGGGCCGCCACGGAGACGCCGAGTCCCTCGATCTTCGGGGCCTGGGACTCCCAGAAGTTCAGCTGGAGGTCGCGCTCGTGCTGCAGTGCGGTGTGGAACATGCACTGCGTCGACATGACCCGGCCGGAGCGGATCTCGTCCGCCGTCCGGTTGGACATCAGGGTGACCTCGTACCCGTGCGACTGGAGGCCGAGGGCGAGCTGGAGTCCGGACTGGCCGGCTCCGACGACGAGTATCTTCCGCATGCGGGGTTACGTCTCCTACTCGGGACTACTCGGGGGTTTCGTCGAGCGCGTGGCCCACGAGGGACAGAAGGGTCTCGATGACCGAGATCCGGCGGCGCGCATCCATGATCATGACAGGTATGTGCGCGGGAATCGTGAGGGCCTCGCGAACGTCCTCCGGGTCGTACAGCTCGCTGCCGTCGAAGTGGTTGACCGCGACGACGTAGGGCAGCCCGGAGCTCTCGAAGTAGTCCAGGACCGGGAAGCAGTCCTTCAGCCGGCGGGTGTCGGCCATGACGACGGCACCGATCGCGCCGCGCACGATGTCGTCCCACATGAACCAGAACCGCTGCTGGCCCGGCGTGCCGAACAGGTAGAGCACCAGGTCGTCGTCGAGCGTGATGCGGCCGAAGTCCATGGCCACGGTCGTGGTCAGCTTGCCGGGCGTGGCGGAGAGGTCGTCGGTCTCCTCGCTCGCCTCGGTCATCAGGGCTTCGGTCTGCAGCGGGGTGATCTCCGAGACGGAGGTGACCAGCGTCGTCTTGCCGACGCCGAATCCGCCCGCCACCACGATCTTCGTGGCGATGGGCGCCCGGGTGCGGTCCGTCTGCCAGGGCTGTTCGGGCCCCTCTTCCTCGAGGAGCGGGGAGACGCCGTGAGCGGCATCAGAGACGACGGAGTCCACTCAGCACCCTTTCCAGCAGCGCCCGGTTCGGGCGGCCCGTGCCGTGCCCGGTACCGGTTCCGTACACCCGGATCTTTCCCTGGTCCGCGAGGTCGCTGAGGAGCACGCGGACCACGCCGAGCGGCATCTTCAGCAGCGCGGCGATCTCGGCCACCGTACGCATACGGCGGCACAGTTCGACGATGGCCCTCATCTCCGGCATGACCCGGGTGGTGAGGGAACCGTTCGTCAGTTCCCTGCGCTCCTCGGCGGCGTCCAGCGCGGTCGTGGTGGCCACGAAGGTCTCGACCAGCAGGACGTGCCCGAAGCGAGTGCGGCCGCCGGTGAGCGAGTAGGGGCGTACCCGGGCGGGTTTGCGGTCGCCGCCGCGGACCGGGAGATGCGGCTTCGGTGTGGCGCTCATCGGGCACTCCCCGTCGACTCGGACTCCAGGGATTTCCGCAGCTCGCTGCGGAGTTCGGGGGTGAGGACATGGCCGGCGCGGCCGACGAAGAGCGCCATGTGGTAGGCCACCACGCTCATGTCGCAGTCCGCGGAGCCGTGCACCCCGAGCAGGGAGCCGTCGCTGATCGACATCACGAACAGGCTGCCCTCGTCCATCGCGACCATGGTGTGCTTCACCCCGCCGAAGTCCATCAGCCGGGCGGCGCCGACGGTCAGGCTGCCGATGCCGGAGACGATGGTGGCCAGGTCGGCGGAGGAGCCGCGCGGGCCGGCGGGGCGGCCCTCCCGGGCGGCCCGGGCGGCCTCGTTGCGGCCCGGGTCGGAGGAGAGCAGCAGGAGTCCGTCGGAGGAGACCACCGCGACGGAGAGGATGCCGGGCACCTCCTCGACGAGGTTGGTCAGCAGCCAGTGCAGATTGCGGGCTTCACTGCTCAGTCCGAAGGTACTGGGCGCGGTCAACTGCTTGCCTCCTCGACTGTGCCCCCCGTGGCTTCTTCGGCGTGTGCGTGTGCGGGTCCTGAGGTGGTGCGGTGCTGTGCGGGTACGTCCGGTGACCGGGTCTCGGTCGTCTGTTCGGCGATCTCCGCCTCGACGTCGCGGCGCCCGGCCTCCGCCCCCCGACGGAAGCCGCCCAGCCTGCGGCGCAGTGCCTCGGCGTCGACGCCGCCGGTACGCGGCCGGGGCACCGACGCGGGCGCGGTGATGTTCGGGGTGCGCTTGGGCAGCCCCTTGTCGGTGAGCTGTTCCTCGCCCTCGTCGGGGGCGCGGTCGTGGGTGTCCGGGCCGATGGCGTACGGGTCGGCGGGCTCCGCGGAGTCGGGCTTCGTGGGCGCGGTCTCCGGGAGCAGCAGCTCCATGGTGGTCTCGGACGGGGTCTGCTGGGCGGGGTCGTCCTGCGTCGCCGTTTCGGAGCGGGCGGGCGCGCGCCCGGGTCCCGGCTGCGGCTCGGTCGCCGGCTCCTGCTCCTGCTGCTCCGCGCGTACGTCGGTCCCGGCCGGTTCTTCCGGTCGTACGGCCGTGTCCGCCTCGGGGCGCGTCTGCTCGGCCGGCTCGGCTCCGGACGCCTCGGCGGAGTCGGCGGCATCGGCGGAATCGGCGGCGGAGTCTTCGGCGGTGTGCTCGGCCGTGCCGTCGGCGGCTCCCTCGGCCGCGTCCTTCTCCCGTACGGCCTTCTCCGCGAGCGCGACCAGCGGGTCGGCCTGGTGGGTGCGGCCGTGCAGGACGTTGGAGTTGGCCTCGGCGTCGGCGCCGGGGAGGGAGAAGGTCTGGGTGCCGTCCGGGGCGGGCGAGGCGCTGGGCACGGCGGCCGGCCCGGCCTCGGTGAGCAGCGGCTGCGGCAGCACGACGACCGCCGCGACACCGCCCTGCTTCTGCTCGCGCAGCTGGACGCGGACGCCGAGCCGGTGGGCGAGCCGGGCCACGACGTACAGCCCGAGTCCGAGCCCGTCGTCGCCCTCCTGGTCGTACGCGGCGTCGGGGTCGAAGTCGGCGAGCCGGGCGTTGAGCCGGGTCATCCGCTCCTCGGTCATGCCGATGCCGCCGTCCTGGACGGAGATCATGACCTCGCCGTTCTCCAGCAGCCAGCCGGAGACCTCGACGGGCACGTCCGGCGGGGAGAACGAGGTGGCGTTCTCCATCAGCTCGGCCAGCAGGTGGGAGAGGTCGTCGGCGGCGAAGCCGGCGATGTGCGCGTGCGGCGGCAGCGCGGAGATCCGGACCCGCTCGTACCGCTCGATCTCGCTGACGGCGGCGCGGACGACGTCGACCAGCGGGACCGGGCCGGGGTGGTGCTGGATGTGCTCCGTACCGGCGAGGACGAGCAGGTTCTCGCTGTGCCGGCGCATCACGGTGGCGAAGTGGTCGAGCTTGAACAGGGTGGCGAGCCGGTCCGGGTCCTGCTCGCGCTCCTCCAGCTGCTCGATGACGGCGAGCTGACGCTCGACCAGGCCGAGCGTGCGCAGCGCCAGATTGACGAAGGTGGAGCCGATGCTGGTGCGCAGCCGCTCCAACTGGGCGGTCGACTCCTCGAGTTCCGCGCGCAGCTCCTCGCGGGCGTCGGCCATCTTCTGCCGCTGCCCGACCAGGTGCTTGCGGTCGGCCTCCAGGGTGGCGACCCGTTCGTGCAGGGCGACGGCCTGGGCGTGCAGGGTGTTCACGGAGCGGACGACGCGGGCGAACTCGTCGTTGCGCCCGGTGAACTTCACGGGCTCCTCGGCGGCCGGGTCGGCGGCCTCGGCGAGCCGGGCGGAGCCGATCCGCAGCACGGCGAGCGGACGGGTGAGGGAGCGCGCCATGGCGGTGGCGACGCCGACGGCGAGCAGCAGCAGCGCGCCGAGGATGCCGATCCGGATCTCCAGCCCGGTGACGTCGTCGTCGCGCAGCGCCTCCAGGTCCTTGGTGCGGCGGTCGTAGAGCGCGGCCTCGACGCCGCGCATCGCGTCGACGCGGGCGGAGAGCGCGGCGTTCAGCTTCGCGGCGTCGGTGGCGAGGTCGCGGTCGGAGAGGGTCGGCTGGTCGGTGAGGGCGGCGAGGTACTTCTCGGCGGAGTTGACCTCGGGGCCGGTGACCGTGGAGTCGTAGGAGGCGCGAGCGGCCTTGGGGGCGGTCTCGCGGAAGTCCGCGAGGGCCGCGTCGGAGCGCAGCCGGGCCTGTTGGGCGGCGGCGGTGAGGGCGGCGCGCGCCTTGGTGTCCGCCTGGGAGGACGTGCCGGCGGTGGTGGGCAGGCCGGTGACGGGGTCGATGACCGTCTGGGTGGAGCGCGGCACGCTGAGCGCGGCGAGCAGCAGACCGCGGGCGGCGGCGGCCTGCTGGACGGCGGTGTCGAGCTCGGCGAGCGCGTACGCTCCGGCGCCCGCGCGCGGCGGGAGCTGCTCGGCCAGGTCCTCGGCGAGCCGGTGGAGTTCCGCGATGGCGTCGGAGTACGCCTGGTGCGCTTCGAGAGCGGTGCTCTTGCCGGTGAGCGCCGCGCGGCGGACGGCGGCGATGCCGTCGAGGTCCTTCAGCAGCCGCGCCGGGGTGTCGGTGTCGCCGCGCAGCTCCTCGACCTGCCGGTCGACGCGGGCGCTGCGCTGCTCCGAGGGCGCCTTGGACTTGGGGCGCCCGGCCGCGACGTACGAGATCACCTCGTCGCGCTCGTCGGCGAGGGCGTGGGCGAGGGCCAGGGCGTCGCGGGTCTGCTCGGAGAGCGTCACCAGCTCCTGGGTGTCGCTCGCCTGTCCGGCCGCGGCGAGCACGGACGGCGCGCCCGCGCCGGCGATGGCGGCGGCCACGACGGCGACGGCCACGATGAGGCGGTTGCGTACGTGGGTGGGGCGACCCTTCCCGACGGGGGTGTGCTCCGCTGCCCCCTCGGGGGCCGTCTGCCTGCCTGTGCGCCGAGGCCGCTTCTTCTGCACCGGTGCTCGCATTCCTGACTCGTGTACCCGTGGACCCGGGTGACGCTCCGTCAACTGGCGCGTACTCCCGGTACAGTTCCCGACCCTCCCAGTGCCGGTGGGCAGGGGGCGTGCATCGCCTGACCCGCCACCCGAAGGAGTGAACATCGGACGGGAGTTGGCGGGCAAGTTCCTCTGGCGTGTGCGACGGCCTTGCGCGGCGGGCCGGTTGGACGTCGGCGGCAGGCTTTGGCAGTATTCGCCGCCACGCCTTCCCGGAGTGCGCCATTCCCTCCCAAACCCGGCTGCTGACCTGCGAGGGTCCGGGGATCCGGCGACCGATGCCAGCCTTTCGCGGTCCTTGTGAAGGGCTCGTGCAGACTGGCGGGATGCGTACGGAACTTGTCACGGTGCCCGGCGATCCGGCGCGCCCCAACGAGGACTTCGCCGGTGTCTGCCTTCCGGCTTCCGGGCAGGGTGGTTGCCTGGTCGTCCTGGACGGCGTGACTCCGCCCCGGGGAGGCACCGGCTGTCTGCATTCCGTTCCCTGGTACACCGCGCGCCTCGGCGGGGCGCTGACCGAACTGACCGTTTCGCTCCCGGATGTTCCGCTGTCCGAGGCACTGGCCCACGCGATCGCTCGTACCTCTCAGCTCCATGGCGAAGCCTGTGACCTTTCTCACCCGCGCACCCCGCAGGCGACGGTGGTTCTGGCCCGCTGGACGGAGACGGCCGTCGACTACCTGGTGCTCTCCGACTCGGCCCTGCTCCTGGAGTCGCCCGACGGTGCGGTGACCCCCGTCCTCGACGACCGTCTCGCGCGCCTGCCCCGCGCGGCGCTCGTCTCCGACACCGTGATCGACGCCACCTTGCGCAACCGGGAGGGCGGGTTCTTCACCGCCGCCGCGGATCCGGCCGTCGCGGCCCGCGCGGTCACCGGGACGCTCCCGCGCGCGTCGGTCACCGCCCTGACCGCCCTCACCGACGGCGCCGCCCGCTGGACCGAGACGTTCCGCGAGGGCGACTGGACCGACCTCCACACCGCCGTCCGCAAGCAGGGCGCCCGCTGGCTGGTCGACCGGGTGCGGACCCTGGAGGAGGCGGACCGCGAGCGGCGGGCGCACCTGGGCCGCGGCAAGCCGCACGACGACGCGACGGTGGTGTTCGTGGAGCTGTGACCGGCCGATACGCCCCGCTCCCCCGGTGATCGCTCACAGCGAACAACCGCCGGGGAACATTCACGCTCCCCCAAGCATTGAGTCGGCATAACTCAACTTGACTGCCGAAGGGGAGATCATGGCTGCTGAGTCCACGGCGTTCACACCGCTCACCCTGCCTGTGCTGCCGCTCGACGACGAGGTCGTGCTGCCCGGGATGGTGGTTCCGCTGGACCTCAACGACGCGGACGTACGGGCCGCGGTGGAGGCCGCTCAGGCGGCCGCGCGGTCGGAGCCGGGCAAGCCCAAGGTGCTCCTCGTCCCCCGCGTCGACGGCACCTACGCGAACACCGGCGTCCTCGGCACCGTCGAGCAGGTCGGCCGCCTCGCCGACGGCGACCCGGGCGCCCTCATCCGGGGCCGGGGCCGCGTGAAGATCGGCGCCGGCACGACCGGGCCGGGCGCCGCCCTGTGGGTGGAGGGCACTCGGATCGACGAGAGCGTGCCCGACCCGCTGCCGGGACACGTCACCGAGCTGGTCAAGGAGTACAAGGCCCTCGCCACCGCCTGGCTGAAGAAGCGCGGCGCCTGGCAGGTGGTCGACCGGGTGCAGGCCATCGACGACGTCTCCGCGCTCGCCGACAACTCCGGCTACTCCCCGTTCCTCACCACCGAGCAGAAGGTCGAGCTGCTGGAGACCGCCGACCCGGTCGCCCGCCTCAGGCTCGCCACCCAGCAGCTGCGCGACCACCTCGCCGAGCAGGAGGTCGCCGAGACCATCGCCAAGGACGTCCAGGAGGGCGTCGACAAGCAGCAGCGCGAGTTCCTGCTGCGCCGCCAGCTTGAGGCCGTCCGCAAGGAGCTGCGCGAGCTGAACGGCGAGAACGGCAAGGATCCCGCCGAGGAGTCCGACGACTACCGCGCCCGCGTCGAGGCCGCCGACCTGCCCGAGAAGGTCCGCGAGGCGGCCCTGAAGGAGGTCGACAAGCTGGAGCGGGCCTCCGACCAGTCCCCCGAGGGCTCCTGGATCCGCACCTGGCTGGACACCGTCCTCGAACTGCCCTGGAACGAGCGCACCGAGGACGCGTACGACATCCAGGGCGCCAAGGCCGTCCTCGACGCCGAGCACGCCGGACTGGAGGACGTCAAGGAGCGCATCACCGAGTACCTGGCGGTGCGCAAGCGCCGCGCGGAGCGCGGTCTCGGTGTCGTCGGCGGGCGGCGCGGCGGTGCCGTGCTCGCCCTGGTCGGCCCGCCCGGCGTCGGCAAGACCAGCCTCGGCGAGTCCGTGGCGCACGCCATGGGCCGCAAGTTCGTCCGGGTCGCCCTCGGCGGGGTCCGCGACGAGGCGGAGATCCGCGGCCACCGCCGTACGTACGTCGGCGCGCTGCCCGGCCGGATCGTCCGCGCCATCAAGGAGGCCGGCTCGATGAACCCGGTCGTCCTGCTCGACGAGATCGACAAGGTGGGCTCCGACTTCCGCGGCGACCCGGCGGCGGCGCTCCTGGAGGTCCTGGACCCGGCCCAGAACCACACCTTCCGCGACCACTACCTGGAGGTCGAACTCGACCTGTCGGACGTCGTCTTCCTCGCGACGGCCAACGTCCTGGAGGCCATCCCCGAGGCCCTGCTCGACCGCATGGAGCTGGTCCGCCTCGACGGCTACACCGAGGACGAGAAGGTCGTCATCGCCCGCGACCACCTGGTGCCCCGGCAGCTGGAGCGCGCCGGGCTCGACGCCGAGGAGGTGACCGTCGACGAGAGCGCGCTGCGCAAGCTGGCCGGCGAGTACACCCGCGAGGCGGGCGTGCGGAACCTGGAGCGGTCCATCGCCCGGCTGCTGCGCAAGGTCGCGGCCCAGCACGAACTGGGCGATCGGGAGCTGCCGTTCACCATCACCGACGCCCATCTGCGCGACCTGATCGGCCGCCCGCACCACGTGCCGGAGTCGGCCCAGGACCCGGCCGAGCGCCGTACGTCCGTGCCGGGCGTCGCGACCGGCCTGGCGGTGACCGGCGCGGGCGGTGACGTCCTCTACGTGGAGGCGTCGCTGGCCGACCCGGAGACCGGAGCGGCGGGCCTGACCCTGACCGGTCAGCTGGGCGACGTGATGAAGGAGAGCGCGCAGATCGCGCTGTCCTTCCTGCGCTCCCACGGCGCCGAACTGGAGCTGCCGGTGGCGGACCTGAAGGACCGGGGCGTGCACATCCACTTCCCGGCGGGCGCGGTGCCGAAGGACGGCCCGAGCGCGGGCATCACGATGACGACGGCCCTGGCGTCCCTCCTGTCCGGCCGCCTGGTCCGCACCGACGTGGCGATGACCGGCGAGGTCTCCCTGACCGGCCGCGTCCTGCCCATCGGCGGCGTCAAGCAGAAGCTGCTCGCCGCGCACCGCGCGGGGGTCACCACGGTGATCATCCCCAAGCGCAACGAGCCCGACCTGGACGACGTCCCGGCCGAGGTCCTGGACAAGCTCGACGTCCACACCGTGACGGACGTCCGCCAGGTCCTGGAGCTGGCCCTCACCCCGGCGACGAACTCCGCCGAGCCGCAGGTCCCCGTGGCGGCGTGAATCACCGAAGGCCCGGGCCCCGTGACGGGACCCGGGCCTTCGCCCCCCGTGCGCGCCCGCGGCCGTACGTCAGCCGAGGGCCAGCGCCTGGACGCGGTCCAGCGCGCCGTTGAACCAGTTGTGGTCACCCACGGTCGGGCCGGTCGAGGTGTACTGCCACATCGTGTAGTACGCCCACCCCGCCGGCAGCTCCCCCACCGTCGACGCGTAGCGCGCGATCCACAGCGGGTTGTACTGGGCGAAACCCGCGTAGTTGCCGGTGCACTGCTTCCACCAGCTCGTGGCGGTGTAGATGACGGCGTCGCGGCCGGTGCGGGCCTTGTAGGTGTTCAGGAAGTCGCGGATCCACGAGACCATCGCGGTCTGCGACTTGCCGTAGCAGGCGGCGCCGTAGGGGTTCCACTCGATGTCGAGGGCGCCGGGCAGGGTCTTGCCGTCGCGGGACCAGCCGCCGCCGTTGTCGACGAAGTAGTGGGCCTGGGCGGCGCCGGTGGTGGTGTCGGGGGTGGCGAAGTGGTAGGCGCCACGGATCATGCCCACGTTGTACGAGCCGTTGTACTGCTGCGCGAAGTACGGGTTCTTGTAGTACGTGCCCTCCGTGGCCTTCACGTAGGCCCACCTCACACCGCTGTTCCACAGGGTCGTCCAGGCGACGTTGCCCTGGTGACTGCTGACGTCGACGCCTTCGGTCTGGGTGGCGTCGCCGGGGGTGGGCGTGCCGTGGACGCCGTCGTGGGCGGGGACGCCCCTGCCCATGTACGCCGTGCCGCGGGCGGGGACGTCGGCGGCGGACGCGGGGACGGCGAGCAGCAGGGAGAGGGCGGCGAGCAGGGTGCCGGCGAGGGTGAGGCGGCGCCGGCGCCGGGTCGTACCGGATCTGTGCACGGGCATGAGGTGCCTCCGAGGACTGGGGAACTCGTCGAGAGGTGCTCGGTGCAGGGAGATGCGGCTGGCGTGAGCATGCCAGTAGTTGCCTGGTGAAGAAGCTACGCACGTAGACGTTCGGGTGGGAAGAGGGCCCGGTTGCCGCCGTTGGTCTATGCCTGCGAAATACTGACGGAGCTGCGGCGATGGCGGCCTTTGACAGGAACTTTCAGGATCGGGAAACCGGATCAGGGGTGCTGACGTGCACGAGGACGAAAACGGCGGCGGACACGGAGGCGAATCCGCGGCGTCGCCGAGTGGTGTGGACCAGGAATACCTGGCCCTGGAGCGGGAGCTGACGGTGCTGATGCGGCGGGCCCGCGCCAAGCAGGGCGAGATGGCCCGCGCGGTCCACCCCGACCTGGAGTCCGCGGCGTACGGCCTGCTGGTGCGGCTGGACGAGTGCGGCCGGCAGCGGGCCACCGAGCTGGCGGCCTACATCGGCGTCGGCAAGGCCACCATGTCCCGCCAGCTGCGCGCCCTGGAGGACCTGGGCCTGGTGGCCCGCGAGCCGGACCCCGCCGACGGCCGCGCCTGGCTGGTCCACCTCACCGAGGAGGGCAGCCGCCGGGTCCAGCGGGTGCGCGAGGCCCGCCGCGCCCGCTACGTCAGCCAGCTCGCCCACTGGGACCGCCGCGAGGTGGCGGAGCTGGCCCGGCTGCTGCACCAGCTCAACCAGGGAATGGAGAAGTAGCCGGGGCACCCGGGTCGAGCACGCGCGGGCCGGGCACGCCCCGGTCGAGCCCGCTCGGGCCGCGCGCCGGGCAGTCGCCGAAATTCCCCCGACGGCCCGTCAGCGAAGTGCCAGGATGGACGGATGTCCACCGCTTACGAGATTCCTGAAGTGCTGGACCGCCGCGAGGGCCCCTACGGGGAGGTCGTGCTGCGCCGGCACGGTGACCTGCTGCAGATCATCGCGAACGGCTGCTTCCTGATGGACACCTCGGACGGCCGTTCGGAGCGGCGGCTGATCGACGCGGCGCTGGGCGCGCTCGACGACCGGCCCGCGCCCCGTGTGCTGATCGGCGGCCTCGGGGTCGGCTTCTCGCTCGCACACGCCGCCGCGAACGCCCGCTGGGGGCGCATCGCGGTCGTGGAGCGCGAGCCCGCCGTGATCGACTGGCACCGCCGCGGCCCCCTCGCGGAACTGTCCCGCACGGCCCTCGCCGATCCCCGCACGGAAATCGTCGAAGCCGATCTGGTCACGTACGTCAATGAGACATCCGCCACGTACGACGCGCTGTGCCTGGACATCGACAACGGGCCAGGATGGACCGTCACGGACGGCAACGAGGGGCTCTACGCACCGGCCGGACTGGCAAGCTGCGCAAGGGTGTTGAGACCCGGTGGGGTGCTCGCGGTGTGGTCCGCGGAGCCCTCCCCGGAATTCGAAGAAACCTTGCGGAATGCCGGATTCCAGCATGTGCGTACCGAAGAGATCCCCGTTGCCCGGGGCGTTCCGGACGTCGTGCACCTCGGCGTCCGACCTGGATAGCAAAGCCGCGGTGACTCCCCGTACGCTGCTTCCCTGACGCGGATCATTCAAGCGTCAATCGCAGTCATGCGCAGACAAGGGATCACCCCACTGATTCCGGAAAGCACACTTTTGGGGCGGGCGATGGAGCAGACACACACCTCCCACAACGGCACGGCGACGACCACCCCGGGCGCACAGCGCCGGGTCCTGGTGGTCGAGGACGACGCGACGATCGTCGACGCCATCGCGGCCCGCCTGCGCGCCGAGGGATTCCTGGTGCAAACGGCCGGTGACGGTCCGGCGGCGGTCGACACGGCGGAGGCCTGGCAGCCCGACCTGCTGATCCTCGACATCATGCTGCCGGGCTTCGACGGTCTGGAGGTGTGCCGCCGGGTCCAGGCCCAGCGGCCCGTCCCGGTCCTGATGCTCACCGCGCGCGACGACGAGACCGACATGCTGGTCGGCCTCGGCGTGGGTGCCGACGACTACATGACCAAGCCGTTCTCCATGCGGGAGCTGGCGGCCCGGGTGCACGTCCTGCTGCGCCGGGTGGAGCGGGCCGCGCTGGCCGCCTCCACCCCGCGCAGCGGCATCCTGCGCCTGGGCGAACTGGAGATCGACCACGCGCAGCGCCGGGTCCGGGTGAAGTCGGAGGACGTGCACCTCACGCCCACCGAGTTCGACCTGCTGGTGTGCCTGGCGAACACCCCGCGCGCGGTGCTCTCCCGTGAGCAGCTGCTCGCCGAGGTGTGGGACTGGGCGGACGCCTCCGGCACCCGCACCGTCGACAGCCACATCAAGGCGCTGCGCCGGAAGATCGGCGCCGAGCGGATCCGCACGGTGCACGGCGTGGGCTACGCCCTGGAGACGCCGACGCCATGAGCGACGGGCGGAGAGCCGCACGGAGGAGCCCCGGCGAGCCCTGGGGCGGCGTACGCCCGTTCTCGATCAAGACCAAGCTGGGGGCGCTGGTCGTCATCTCGGTGCTGATCACCACCGGGTTGATGATGGTGGCCATGCGCACCGAGACCGAGCTGCGCTTCATCACGGTCTTCTCGATGATCGCCACCCTGCTGATCACGCAGTTCGTGGCGCACTCGCTCACCTCTCCGCTGGACGAGATGAACGCGGTGGCCCGCTCCATCTCGCACGGCGACTACAGCCGCCGGGTGAGCGAGAACCGGCGCGACGAACTCGGCGACCTGGCCCAGACGATCAACGTCATGGCCGACGAGCTGGAGGCCCAGGACCGCCAGCGCAAGGAGCTGGTCGCCAACGTCTCGCACGAGCTGCGCACCCCCATCGCGGGCCTGCGCGGGGTGCTGGAGAACATCGTCGACGGTGTCACGGAGGCCGACCCGGAGACCATGCGTACGGCGCTGAAGCAGACCGAGCGCCTGGGGCGGCTGGTGGAGACGCTGCTGGACCTGTCCCGGCTGGACAACGGCGTCGTACCGCTGAAGAAGCGGCGGTTCGAGGTGTGGCCGTATCTGTCGGGCGTGCTGAAGGAGGCCAACATGGTGGCCTCCGCGCGCGCGGGCATCGCCTCCGGCTCCGGCAGCCACACCCGCACCGACGTCCATCTCCACCTCGACGTCTCCCCGCCGGAGCTGACCGCGCACGCCGATCCGGAGCGCATCCACCAGGTCGTCGCCAACCTGATCGACAACGCCGTCAAGCACAGCCCGCCGCACGGCCGGGTGACGGTGAAGGCGCGGCGCGGGGCGCAGCCGGAGTCGCTGGAGCTGGAGGTGCTGGACGAGGGTCCGGGCATCCCGCGTTCGGAGTGGCACCGGGTGTTCGAGCGGTTCAACCGGGGTGTGGTCAGCCGGCCGCACGGCCCGGGCAGCGACGGGGGCACGGGGCTGGGCCTGGCGATCGCGCGCTGGGCGGTGGATCTGCACGGCGGGCGGATCGGAGTGGCCGAATCCGAGCGGGGTTGCCGGATTCTTGTCACTCTTCCGGGACTGCCATCCGTGCCGAGTTGACGTAAAGTTCGAAGCGGAGCCACAAGATCCACGGACGTCCGCGCTGCCGGACACGTGTGATCAGGCAAGGGCCCGCGCCTCGTGGCGCGCAGGGCCTGGCTCGTCGTACCCGTTGCGGCTGGTCACAGACCGGAACCACGCTTGTTTCCCGCCATTATCAAGCCCGAAACACGCTTTCCGATGTGACTTACGCGACGATGAACGGGCCGGGCCTGACCTTCGCGGTCATGGAGGCGTAGCCTTTATTCCCGCTGTCCATCACCTTGTGAAGCGGAAGAGGGCGGTTGCCGCCGTGTCGCCACAGTCCCCCAGTAACGCATCGAGCATCTCCACCGACACCGACCAAGCGGGCAAGAACCCCGCTGCCGCGTTCGGTGCCAACGAGTGGCTCGTCGACGAGATCTATCAGCAGTACCTCCAGGACCCGAATTCCGTAGACCGCGCCTGGTGGGACTTCTTCGCCGATTACAAGCCGGGGGCGGCAGGCGCCCCGGTTCCGGCGGGTACCGCGGCCGCGGGGGCCGCGGAGACCACCCCCACCGCTCAGCCGCCGGCCGCACCCGCGGCTCCGGCCGCGCCCGCCGCCCCGGCCGCCCAGGTCCCGGCTCCGGCTCCGGCTGCCCCGCAGTCCGCCGCCGCGCCGGCCCAGGCCGCTCCGGCCGCCCAGGCCGCCCCGGCGCCCGCCAAGCCGACCGCGAAGCCGCAGGCGAAGGCCGAGCCCGCCAAGGAGTCCGCGGGCCCCGATCTGGTGACGCTGCGCGGCCCCGCCGCCGCGGTCGCGAAGAACATGGACGCCTCGCTGGAGATGCCGACCGCCACCTCGGTCCGCGCCGTCCCGGTGAAGCTGCTGTTCGACAACCGCATCGTCATCAACAACCACCTCAAGCGCGCCCGCGGCGGGAAGATCTCCTTCACGCACATCATCGGGTACGCGATGGTGCAGGCCATCAAGGCCATGCCGTCGATGAACTGGTCGTACCAGATCAAGGACGGCAAGCCCACCCTGGTCAAGCCGGAGCACGTCAACCTCGGCCTGGCGATCGACCTGGTGAAGCCGAACGGCGACCGCCAGCTGGTCGTCGCGGCGATCAAGAAGGCCGAGACGCTGAACTTCTTCGAGTTCTGGCAGGCCTACGAGGACATCGTCCGCCGCGCCCGCGAGGGCAAGCTGACCATGGACGACTTCACCGGCGTCACGGTCTCCCTGACCAACCCCGGCGGCCTCGGCACCGTCCACTCCGTGCCGCGGCTGATGCCCGGCCAGTCGGTGATCATGGGCGTCGGCTCCATGGACTACCCGGCGGAGTTCCAGGGCACCTCCCAGGACACCCTGAACAAGCTCGGCATCTCGAAGGTCATGACGCTCACGTCGACCTACGACCACCGGGTCATCCAGGGCGCCGCCTCCGGCGAGTTCCTGCGCACCGTCGCCAACCTGCTGCTCGGCGAGAACAACTTCTACGACGGCATCTTCGAGGCGCTGCGCATCCCCTACGAGCCGGTCCGCTGGCTGAAGGACATCGACGCGTCCCACGACGACGACGTCACCAAGGCCGCCCGCGTCTTCGAGCTGATCCACTCCTACCGGGTCCGCGGCCACGTCATGGCCGACACCGACCCGCTGGAGTACAAGCAGCGCAAGCACCCCGACCTCGACATCGTCGAGCACGGGCTGACGCTGTGGGACCTGGAGCGCGAGTTCGCCGTCGGCGGCTTCGCCGGCAAGTCGATGATGAAGCTGCGCGACATCCTCGGCGTGCTCCGCGACTCGTACTGCCGCACCACCGGCATCGAGTTCATGCACATCCAGGACCCCAAGCAGCGCAAGTGGATCCAGGACCGCGTGGAGCGCCCGCACGCCAGGATGGAGCGTGAGGAGCAGCTGCGCATCCTGCGCCGGCTGAACGCGGCGGAGGCCTTCGAGACCTTCCTGCAGACGAAGTACGTCGGCCAGAAGCGCTTCTCGCTGGAGGGCGGCGAGTCCGTCATCCCGCTGCTGGACGCGGTGCTGGACTCGGCCGCCGAGTCCCGCCTGGACGAGGTCGTCATCGGCATGGCCCACCGCGGCCGCCTGAACGTCCTCGCCAACATCGTCGGCAAGTCGTACGCGCAGATCTTCCGCGAGTTCGAGGGCAACCTCGACCCGAAGTCGATGCACGGCTCCGGCGACGTGAAGTACCACCTGGGCGCCGAGGGCACCTTCACCGGCCTGGACGGCGAGCAGATCAAGGTCTCGCTGGTCGCGAACCCCTCGCACCTGGAGGCGGTGGACCCGGTCCTGGAGGGCGTCGCCCGCGCCAAGCAGGACATCATCAACAAGGGCGGCACGGACTTCACCGTCCTGCCGGTGGCGATCCACGGCGACGCGGCCTTCGCGGGCCAGGGCGTGGTGGCCGAGACCCTGAACATGTCGCAGCTGCGCGGCTACCGCACCGGCGGCACGGTCCACATCGTCATCAACAACCAGGTCGGCTTCACGGCCGCCCCGGAGTCCTCGCGCTCGTCGATGTACGCCACGGACGTGGCGCGCATGATCGAGGCCCCGATCTTCCACGTGAACGGCGACGACCCGGAGGCCGTGGTCCGCGTCGCGCGGCTCGCCTTCGAGTTCCGCCAGGCGTTCAACAAGGACGTGGTGATCGACCTCATCTGCTACCGCCGCCGCGGTCACAACGAGTCGGACAACCCGGCCTTCACCCAGCCGCTGATGTACGACCTGATCGACAAGAAGCGCTCGGTGCGCAAGCTCTACACCGAGTCCCTGATCGGTCGCGGCGACATCACCCTGGAAGAGGCCGAGCAGGCGCTCCAGGACTACCAGGGCCAGCTGGAGAAGGTCTTCACCGAGGTCCGCGAGGCCACCTCGCAGCCGACCGCCGTGGAGACCTCCGACCCGCAGGCCGAGTTCCCGGTCGCCGTGAACACCGCGGTGACCACGGAGGTCGTCAAGCGGATCGCCGAGTCCCAGGTCAACATCCCCGACCACATCACCGTCCACCCGCGCCTGCTGCCGCAGCTCCAGCGCCGGGCGACGATGGTCGAGGACGGCACCATCGACTGGGGCATGGGCGAGACCCTCGCCTTCGGCTCCCTCCTGCTGGAGGGCGTCCCGGTCCGCCTGGCGGGCCAGGACTCCCAGCGCGGCACCTTCGGCCAGCGCCACGCGGTCATCATCGACCGCAACACCGGCGAGGAGTACACGCCGCTTCAGTACCTCTCCGAGGACCAGGCGCGGCTGAACGTCTACAACTCGCTGCTGTCCGAGTACGCGGCCATGGGCTTCGAGTACGGCTACTCGCTGGCCCGCCCCGACGCCCTCGTGCTGTGGGAGGCCCAGTTCGGCGACTTCGTCAACGGCGCCCAGACGGTCGTGGACGAGTTCATCTCCTCCGCCGAGCAGAAGTGGGGCCAGACCTCCGGCGTCGTCCTGCTCCTGCCGCACGGCTACGAGGGCCAGGGCCCGGACCACTCGTCCGCCCGCCCGGAGCGCTTCCTCCAGCTGTGCGCGCAGAACAACATGACGGTCGCCATGCCGACCTCGCCGGCGAACTACTTCCACCTCCTGCGGTGGCAGGTGCACAACCCGCACCACAAGCCGCTGGTCGTCTTCACCCCGAAGTCGATGCTGCGCCTCAAGGCCGCCGCGTCGAAGGCGGAGGACTTCACCACGGGCCAGTTCCGCCCGGTCATCGGCGACAGCTCGGTGGACCCGGCGGCCGTGAAGAAGGTCGTCTTCTGCGCGGGCAAGGTCTACTACGACCTAGAGGCCGAGCGGGTCAAGCGCGGCGTGAAGGACACCGCGATCATCCGTATCGAGCGGCTGTACCCGCTGCCGGGTGCCGAGCTCCAGGCGGAGATCAAGAAGTACCCGAACGCCGAGAAGTACCTGTGGGCCCAGGAGGAGCCGGCGAACCAGGGTGCCTGGCCGTTCATCGCGCTCAACCTGATCGACCACCTGGACCTGGCGGTCGGCGCCGACGTCCCGCACGGCGAGCGCCTGCGCCGTATCTCGCGTCCGCACTCCTCGTCCCCGGCCGTGGGTTCCGCGAAGCGGCACCAGGCCGAGCAGGAGCAGCTGGTGCGTGAGGTGTTCGAGGCGTAAGCCCCGGACGGTCGTCCGTTACGCGAACCGGGCCGCATCCCCGCGCAGGGGATGCGGCCCGGTCGCCGTTTTTCGGGCTGCTACTCGTCGTCCTCGTCGTCCAGCCGGGCCAGCCAGGTCGCCAGCCGCTCCACCGGCACCTCGAAGTCGGGGTTCAGATCGACGAACGTCCGCAGCTGCTCGGCGAGCCACTCGAAGGTGACCTCCTCCTCGCCGCGCCGCTTCTCCAGTTCCTCGATGCCACGGTCCGTGAAGTACATGAGGTCAAGGATAAGTGGGCGGGTGTCCCGGTCGGCGGTTGACTTTCCGCACCCGCGATATATCGTGAATGAGGTGAGACGCGATATGGCGCGTCGTCGACGGTGTGCTGGTCGAGGAGGTCTGCACCATGTCCGAGTGGTCCGTCGCGGAGCCGAGCAAGCTCACCTTCGACGAGCCGGTGCGCGAGCTGCACGTCCGGATCGTGAACGGGACGGTGAACGTGGTGGGCACGGACGAGGCGCCCGCCCGTCTGGAGATCTCGGACGTCGAGGGCCCGCCCCTGCGGGTCACCCAGGAGAACGGCACCCTGACGGTGGCCTACGAGGACCTGCCCTGGAAGGACTTCCTCACCTGGCTCGACCCCAAGGGCCGGCAGCGCAGCGCCGTGGTCTCCCTGGCCGTCCCCGTGGGCACTCGCGTCCGCGTGGGTGCCGTCGCCGCCACGTCGGTGGTCTCGGGCGTCGGTGGCGAGGTGGACGTGCGGGGTGTGTGCGGGGACACCACGCTGGTCGGGCTCGCCGGACCGGTCCGCGCGGACACCGTCTCGGGCAACCTGGAGGCCCAGGCACTCACCGGCGATCTGCGGTTCCACTCCGTCTCCGGTGACCTGACCGTCGTCGAGGCGGGATCCTCGGTGAAGGCCGAGTCGGTCAGCGGCTCGATGATCGTCGACCTGGACCCGGCGGGCCGCCGGACCGACGTCAGCCTCACCAGCGTCTCCGGCGAGATCGCCATCCGTCTGCCGCAGCCGGCGGACGCGGAGGTGGAAGCCCACACCGCCGGCGGGACCGTCTCCAGCGCCTTCGAGGACCTGCGGGTCGGCGGCCCGTGGGGCGCCAAGCGCATCACCGGCCGCCTCGGCGCGGGCAACGGCAGCCTGAGGGCGACGACCGTCACGGGCGCGATCGCCCTGCTGCGCCGCCCACCGGAGGCGGCGGTGCCGGGCGAAGGGGGGCCGGGGGAAGGGGGGCCGGGGGAGGAGGCCCGGGAGACCGGGCCCCGGGCGACCGGACCCCAGGAAGCCGGGCCACGCGAGGCCGGACCCCGGGAAGCCGGACCCCGCGAGGCCGGACCCCAGGAAGCCGGGCCACGCGAGGCCGGACCCCGGGAGACCGGACCCCGCGAGGCCGGACCCCAGGAAGCCGGGCCACGTGAGGCCGGACCCCGGGAGGCCGGACCCCGGGAGGCCGGACCCCGGGAGGCCGGACCCCGGGTGGCGGGTTCGCCGGACGGCTCGGGGGACAATGCCGCTGCCGGCCCGGGCGAGGACCCGTCCCCGACCAGCGACCCGACCAGCGCCCCGGCCGACGGCACGACCGACAAGAAGGTGCTCTGACATGCCCCCCGTCTTCGCCCATGGCCGCCTCCGCCTCTATCTGCTGAAGCTGCTCGACGAGGCCCCGCGCCACGGCTACGAGGTGATCCGCCTCCTGGAGGAACGCTTCCAGGGGCTGTACGCGCCGTCCGCCGGCACGGTGTACCCGCGCCTGGCCAAGCTGGAGAGCGAAGGCCTGGTCACCCACACCACCGAGGGCGGTCGCAAGGTCTACGCCATCACGGACGCGGGCCGGGGCGAACTGGCCGAGCGCAGCGGTGAACTGGCCGACCTGGAGCTGGAGATCCTGGAGTCGGTGGCCGAGCTGGCCGCGGAGATCCGGGCCAATGTGCGAGGCGCGGCCGGGGATCTGCGGCGCGAGATGCGGGCCGCGGCGGCAAGCCAGGCCCGGCAGGGCGCGGGCGGCGCCGAGGAGCCGGTGGACAAGGAGGCCTGGCGCGCGGCGAAGGAGGAGATGCGGCGCGTCAAGCAGGAGTGGAAGGAGCAGGCCCGCCGCGCCAAGGACGAGAGCCGCCGGGCCCGCGAGGAGGCCCAGCGCGCCCGGCGCCAGGCGAAGGAGGCGCAGGAGCGGGCACGGGCGCAGGCCCAGGAGGAGGTGCAGCGCATCGCCCGGCGGGTGCAGGAGCAGGTGCAGGACCACTTCGCGCGGGGCGACTGGCCGACCGGCCTGCGGGAGGGCCTGACGGAACTGACCAAGGAGTTCGGCGAGTTCGGAAAGGACTTCGGCAAGGAGTTCGGCAGGGACCTGGGCTTCGGCCTCGGCAACGGGACCAGGGCGGCCAAGGCGGGCCCCGAGCCGGAGTTCTCGACCACCCACCAGGACTTCCCGGCCGACTACGAGCCGTCATGGGCCCATGAGCCCCCGACCGGCGATTCCGCCCGCGACCTGGAGCGCCTCCTGGACCGCTTCCGCGACGACATCCGCGACACGGCCCGCGACCACGGCGTCACCCAGGATCAACTCCGCGAGGCCCGCCGCCACTTGTCCACGGCCGCGGCCCACATCGGCGCGTTGCTGCGCGCCCCGAAGCCGAAGGCGTAGCCGGCGAAGGTGCAGCCGCCGAGGCGCGGCCGGCGTACACCTCACCCACCCCTCACCTCACCCGCCGCGCCCCCACCGCACTCGTCCTCACCCCGCCCGCGCCTCTCCCCCGCCGTCCAGCACCCGCGTCGCCGACTCGTAGGTGACGCCGTGGTCGGCCAGCACCTCCGCGGCCACGCCCGGGCGGGCCGTGAGGGCGAGGAGGATGTGGTGGTCGCCGATGGACTTGTCGCGCCGGGCGAGGGCGATGCGCAGGGACTTCTCCAGAACCTCCTTCGCCTCGCGACCGAAGGAGGGACGGCCCGACCCCCACCAGGCCTTCTCCTTCGGCGACCCGGACATGGCACCGGCGCCGTGCACCTCCTCCACCCGGGCCACGATCTCCGCCACGTCGATCCCCAGCCCGGCCAGCGCCTCGGTCTCCGCCTGGGACAGCCCGGCCCGGCGCCGCGCCTCGGCCAGCGCCCCGGTCACCGAGTCCCGGCGCGAGTCGGCTCCCAGCGCCGCCAGGACGAAGGAACCCCGGCTCGCCTCCCGGTCGAGCAGGGCCAGCAGCAGATGCCCGGCGTCGACGGTGCGCGCCGACTCGCGCCCGGCGTGGGCGACGGCCCCCTTCACCACCTCACGGGCGTCCTTGGTGAACCGCTCGAACATCATCGCCTCCCGTACTTCTTGTGCACGGCCTGCCTGCTCACTCCGAGTTCCGCGGCGATCTCCTGCCACGACCAGCCCTGCTGGCGCGCGCTGCGCACCTGCACGGCCTCCAACTGCTCCAGCAGCCGGCGCAGGGCGGCGACGGCCCGCAGCCCGACCCGGGGGTCGCGGTCACCGGCCCGCTCGGCCAGATCCGTTGCTTCGGTCATGCTGTCAACGTACGTTGACAACGAGGAGGCGTCAACCCTGGTTGACATCCGGGGTGCGAAAACGGCCGGCCCGAACATCGCCGGACCGGCCGTCAGCTTCGGGCATCCCGCCCGCGCTGCTCAGGAGTGAGTGAGCACGATCTTGCCGAACTGGTCGCCCGCGGCCAGCCGCTCGAACCCCTCGCGCGCCCGGTCCAGCGGCAGCACCTCGTCGATCACCGGCCGCACGCCCGTGGCCGCGCAGAACGACAGCAGGTCCTCCAGCTCGTCCTTGGTGCCCATGGTCGAACCGACCACCTTCAGCTCCAGGAAGAAGATCCGCGTCAGCTCGGCGTGCGAGGGCCGGTCGCCGCTGGTGGCACCGGAGATGACCAGCGTGCCGCCGGGCCGCAGCGACTTCACCGAGTGCGACCAGGTCGCGGCGCCCACCGTCTCGATCACCGCGTCGACCCGCTGCGGCAGCCGCGCACCGGGCTCCACGGCCTCCACGGCCCCGAGTTCCAGCGCCCGCTTGCGCTTGGCCTCGTCGCGGCTGGTCGCGAAGACGCGCAGCCCGGCCGCCTTGCCGAGCACGATGGCGGCCGTGGCGACGCCGCCGCCCGCGCCCTGCACGAGCACCGAGTCACCGGGGCGCACCCCGGCGTTGGTGAAGAGCATCCGGTACGCCGTCAGCCAGGCGGTCGGCAGACAGGCGGCCTCCTCGAAGGACAGCTCCTTCGGCTTGGGCAGGATGTTCCAGGTCGGCACGGCGACCTGCTCGGCGAAGGTGCCCTGGTAGCGCTCGGTGAGGATGGAGCGGGGTTCCTTCGGGCCGACACCGTGGCCGCTCTGGCCGATGACGGAGTGCAGGACGACCTCGTTGCCGTCCTCGTCGATCCCGGCGGCGTCGCAGCCGAGGATCATCGGCAGCCGGTCCTCGGGGAGGCCGACGCCGCGGAGGGACCAGAGGTCGTGGTGGTTGAGGGAGGCGGCCCTGACGTTGACGACACTCCAGCCGGGACGGGCCTCGGGGGCGGGGCGCTCCCCCAACTCCAGGCCGGTGAGCGGCTGGTCGCGGTCGATTCGGGCGGCGTAGACAGCGAACATGGGGGCGACGATAGGCGTACGTCCGGTCCGACGGAACCGCACCACCCTGTGAGACATACCCTCTTGCACGCCGGGCGACCGCACGCCCCTTCACGGGCGCGGGGCTGTGTCGATATGCGAATCCGCCGCGTGCGCGACCGGCCACAGACCACCCGCAGCGGCGTACGGCGGGCGCCGCCCCTCCCCCACGCGAGGCGCGGCCACCCGACCAGCCCAACGCCCAGGTAAAAAAATGACCCCGCCCGGAAGGACGGGGCCATTCGGCCGATCTCAGCGCCTCGGCGCGTCGGCGTTACCGCCGTGCCACGCCCTCCGCCCGGGCCGCCGCGGCCACCGCCGCCGTCACGGCCGGAGCGACCCGCTCGTCGAACGGCGAGGGGATGACGTAGTCGGCGGCGAGGTCGTCGCCGACCACCGAGGCCAGCGCCTCGGCCGCCGCGATCTTCATGCCCTCGGTGATCCGGGAGGCCCGCACCTGGAGCGCGCCGGCGAAGATGCCGGGGAACGCCAGCACGTTGTTGATCTGGTTCGGGAAGTCGGACCGGCCCGTGGCCACGACCGCCGCGTACTTGTGCGCGACGTCCGGGTGCACCTCGGGGTTCGGGTTGGCCATGGCGAACACGAACGCGCCCTCGGCCATGGAGGCGACGGCCTCCTCGGCCACCGTGCCGCCGGAGACGCCGATGAAGACGTCGGCACCCGCGAGGGCGTCCTCCAGGGAGCCGGTGAGGCCGGCCTTGTTGGTGAACCCGGCCAGCTCGCGCTTGACGTCGGTCAGGTCCTCCCGGTCCGCCGAGACGACGCCCTTGCGGTCGGCGACCGCGACGTCACCGATGCCGGCCTCGACCAGCATCTTGGCGATGGCGACACCGGCCGCGCCGGCGCCCGAGATGACGGCCCGCAGCTGCCCGATCTCCCGCCCGCTGAGCCGGGCCGCGTTGCGCAGCGCGGCCAGCGTGACGACGGCCGTGCCGTGCTGGTCGTCGTGGAAGATCGGGATGTCGAGCCGCTCCTGGAGGCGGCGCTCGATCTCGAAGCACCGGGGTGCCGAGATGTCCTCCAGGTTCACGCCGCCGAAGGACGGGGCCAGCCGCACCACGGTCTCGACGATCTCGTCGACGTCGGTGCAGGCCAGCGCGATCGGGACGGCGTCGACGCCGCCGAACTGCTTGAAGAGGATGGCCTTGCCCTCCATCACGGGGAGGGAGGCCTCGGGTCCGATGTCACCGAGCCCCAGCACGGCCGTACCGTCCGTGACGACGGCCACGACCGACGACTTCCAGGTGTAGTCGTGGACGAGGTCCGGCTGCTCGGCGATCGCGGTGCACACTTTCGCGACGCCGGGCGTGTACGCGAGGGACAGGTCGTCCTTGTCGCGGATCGGCACGGTGGCCTGCACAGCCATCTTGCCGCCGCGGTGCAGCGCGAACGCCGGATCGAAGGAATCGAGGGGCTCCGCACCGCCCTCCTGGTCCGTATGCGTCTCGCTGCGAGGATTGACGATCTCCGCTGCCACTTCGTTTTACCCCTTAGGTGTTCATGGTTTGAGGGTTTGATCCGCTCCTGGTGAGGAGTGGGCGGGCACCGCGTATGACCCGGTCAGTGATGCGTACGGGCACATACACGACGGGCGCGCCGCACACGCGCCCTGCCCCGGATGAGGGGTGTAAAGAACCTTCTTACCGGACGAAGGGCGTCGCCGACGAGTCCATAACGCGAAGGTCACATGCCGGTGACATGACTCATGGATGAATATGGGGACAAGGGCTCGACAAACCCTTGACAAGCGCTCGACATCCGGCAAAAGCCAGATATCGCTCATCCACATACTGAGACGCGCCGAAGATCTTCCGGCTGGAAGGAGGCATTCCCGCAGAAGGTGCGGCCGTGTTGTCCGGAGTGATGCGGTTCGGGGGTCACCCGTTATCCGATTTTGACATAGCGGGCCGCCTGAATGGCTCAGTCCGAATGGCAAGATGCCGTAATCACACGAGGTCGCGACACCCGAAGGTGTGTGTTCTCGTCGACCCATCGGCAACTCCACCCATCCGCCGGAGGAACCCACCATGACCGCAAGCACCATCCGTCGTACGACCGCCATGCGCGCTCGGCTCGCCGCGGTCGGCTCGATCGCGGTCGCAGGCGCCCTGCTGCTCACCGGCTGCGGCGACCAGACGGAGAACGGCGGCGGCTCGGACAGCACGGACACCGCGACGAAGGCCGTGGAGGCGCCGCTGGCCGACCGACTGCCCAAGGAGATCCGGGACAAGGGCATCATCAAGGTCGGTTCGGACATCGCCTACGCCCCCGTCGAGTTCAAGGACGCCTCCGGCAAGACGGTCGGCATCGACCCGGACATCGCCGACGCCATGGGCAAGCAGCTCGGCGTCGACTTCCAGTTCGAGAACGGCACCTTCGACACCCTGATCACCGGTCTGCGCTCGGGCCGCTACGACATCGCCATGTCCGCGATGACCGACACCAAGGACCGCCAGGAAGGCATCGACTCCGACACCGGCAAGAAGGTCGGTGAGGGCGTCGACTTCGTCGACTACTTCACCGCCGGTGTCTCGATCTACACCAAGAAGGGCGACGACCAGGGCATCAAGACCTGGTCCGACCTGTGCGGCAAGAAGATCGTCGTGCAGCGCGGCACGGTCTCCGAGGACATGGCCAAGGCCGAGTCGAAGAAGTGCCCCAAGGGCAAGAAGATCACCATCGAGGCCTTCGACAACGACCAGCAGGCCCAGACCCGCCTGCGCGGCGGCGGCGCGGACGCCGGCTCCTCCGACTTCCCGGTCGCCGCGTACGCCGTGAAGACCTCCGGCGGCGGCAAGGACTTCCAGCTGGTCGGCGAGCAGGTCGAGGCGGCGCCGTACGGCATCGCGGTGGCCAAGGACGACGCCCAGCTGCGGGACGCCCTGAAGGCCGCCCTGGACGCGATCATCGCCAACGGCGAGTACGAGAAGATCCTGGACAAGTGGGGCGTCGCCGAGGGCGCCGTCGAGGAAGCCGTCATCAACGGCGGCAAGTGACCGCGTGACCTCCGCACTGCGGGCACTGAAAGGCAACACCCGTGACTGTTGACATCGACAAGACGACGGGACCGGCGGACACGCCCCCGGCCGGGCCCGAGGCCATCAAGGCCATCCCGGTCCGGCACTACGGCCGGTACGTCTCCGCCGTCGTCGCCCTCGCGCTGTTCGGCGCGGTCGTCTACGCGTTCTCCCAGGGCAGGATCAACTGGGACGCGATCCCTCAGTACTTCTTCGACGACCGTGTCCTGAGCGGCGTCGGCAAAACGCTTCTGCTGACCGTCCTGTCCATGGCGATCGGCATCGTCGGCGGCATCCTGCTCGCCGTCATGCGGCTCTCCCGCAACCCGGTGACCTCGTCCATCGCGTGGTTCTACATCTGGTTCTTCCGCGGTACGCCGGTCCTGGTGCAGCTCGTGGTCTGGTTCAACCTGGGCCTGGTCTTCGAGTACATCAACCTCGGGCCGGTCTACAAGGACGAGTGGTCGGACTTCATGACCCCGTTCCTGACCGCGCTGCTCGGCCTCGGCCTGAACGAGGCCGCGTACATGGCGGAGATCTGCCGCGCCGGTCTGCTCGCGGTCGACGAGGGCCAGACCGAGGCGGCGCACGCCCTGGGCATGAGCCACGCCAAGACCCTGCGCCGGATCGTGATCCCGCAGGCGATGCGGGTGATCGTGCCGCCCACGGGCAACGAGGTCATCAACATGCTGAAGACGACCTCGCTGGTCTCCGTGGTCCAGTACTCGGAGCTGTTCCGGGTCGCCCAGGACATCGGCCAGACCTCCGGTGCCCCGGCCGAGATGCTCTTCCTCGCCGCGGCCTGGTACCTGCTGCTGACCTCGGTCTTCAGCGTCGGCCAGTACTACCTGGAGCGCTACTACGCCCGCGGCTCCACCCGCCAGCTGCCACCCACCCCGTGGCAGAAGGTGAAGGCGAACATGTTGTCCCTCGGCCGCCCGAAGGGGGGCATGGCATGACCGAGAAGCTCAGCAAGACGGATGAGCCCGTGAAGAAGTCCGTCGTCCCCATGGTCAAGGCCGAGGGCGTCCACAAGTCCTTCGGGCACATCGAGGTCCTCAAGGGCATCGACCTGGAGGTCAAGCAGGGCGAGGTGTTCTGCCTCATCGGCCCCTCCGGCTCCGGCAAGTCGACCTTCCTGCGGTGCATCAACCACCTGGAGAAGATCAACGGCGGCCGGCTGTACGTCGACGGCGAGCTGGTCGGCTACCGCCAGAAGGGCGACAAGCTGTACGAGCTCAAGGACAGCGAGGTCGCGCTGAAGCGCCGGGACATCGGCATGGTGTTCCAGCGGTTCAACCTCTTCCCGCACATGACGGCCGTCGAGAACGTCATGGAGGCCCCCGTCCAGGTCAAGGGCAAGAGCAGGACGGAGGCCAGGGAGCGCGCGATGCAGCTCCTGGAGCGCGTGGGCCTCGGCGACAAGACCGGGAACTACCCCTCGCAGCTCTCCGGCGGCCAGCAGCAGCGCGTGGCCATCGCCCGGGCGCTGGCCATGGACCCGAAGCTGATGCTCTTCGACGAGCCGACCTCGGCGCTCGACCCGGAGCTGGTCGGTGACGTCCTCGACGTCATGCGCGACCTCGCCGAGTCCGGCATGACGATGGTCGTCGTCACCCACGAGATGGGCTTCGCCCGCGAGGTCGGCGACAGCCTGGTCTTCATGGACGGCGGCGTCGTGGTCGAGTCCGGCAACCCCCGCGACGTCCTGACCAACCCCCAGCACGAACGCACCCAGGCGTTCCTGTCCAAGGTGCTGTGAGCGGTCCAAGGGTGCTGTGAGCGGTACACACGCCGAGGGGCGGTACGGAACACCCGTACCGCCCCTCGGCGCGTTCCGTCACTTGAGCGCCAGCAGCAGCGTGTCCGACGGCGAGCACCACACGGGGCGGGCCTCGGCGAAGCCCTTCTCGCGCAGCACGCGGGCGTGCCAAGCGGGGGACGGCATGTCGCCGTCGGCGTGTTCGCCGTAGATCTCGAAGCGGCGGGCGGTGGGGCCGGCGAGGACCGGGTCCTCGGCGGCCAGCTGCCACCACTCGGCCCAGTCGAGCACGCCGCCGCGCTTGGCCTCGTCCATCCGGGCGTGGCGCAGGGCGCGCTCGGCGGCGTTGATCCGGGGCGTGGTGTCGTCGATCATGTGGTCCGCGTTCATGAAGACACCGCCGTCGCGGACCAGCTCCGCGACCTGACCGTAGAGGGCCGCGAGGGGTTCGCTGTGCAGCCAGTGCAGGGCCGTCGCGGTGAGGACGGCGTCGTAGGAGTCGTAGGGCAGTTTCGCCGGCCAGTCGGGGTCCATGAGGTCGGCGGTGACCAGGGTGACGCGGTCGTCGCCCGCGAAGGTGCCCTCGGCGATGGTGAGCAGCGCCGGGTCGAGGTCGACGCCGGTGCTGGTGGCCCCGGGGAAGCGGGCGAGCAGCCGGGCGGTGATGGTGCCGGTGCCGCAGGCGAGGTCGAGGACGCGGGGAGCGCGGCCGACGGTCGCCTCGACCATGTCCAGCATGATCCGGAACCGCTCCTCGCGGTCGGGCATGTACCACTCCTGCTGCCGGTCCCAGCTCTGCTGCCAGGCCTGCCAGTCGGTACCGGCGGCCCGGGTGCCGTCCGTGGTCCCGGTGGTGCCCGTCTCCGTCATCGTCACCCTCCCTGACGTACGCACGCGTAATACCCTGGAAGCACGATCGTCTGTTACCCGACCGCAACCACGACCATAGAGCGCCCGCGTAAGGACTACAAGTGGAACTGGCCTATTACTCGGATTACGCCGTACGTCTCGTCAACAGCGAGGAACCGGTCCGGGGCAAGGACTCGCTGACGTCCGTCGAGGCCGTCCGCGGTCTCTTCGGCGACAACCAGTCGGCGGCCCGGCGCGCGACCGAGGCGGACGTCACCCGCTTCCGCTCGGTCCGCGCCCGCCTGCGCGCGGTCTTCGAGGCGGCGGACGGCGGCGACGAGACGCTGGCCGTGGACCTGCTGAACTCGCTGCTCCTGGAGTTCCCGGTGAGCCCCCAGATCTCCGGCCACGACACCCGCGACGAGGACGGCCGCCCCCTGTGGCACATGCACCTCGCCGACCACCCGTCGAACGCGACCGCCGGCTACGCGGCCATCGCCGCGATGGGCCTGGCCTTCCACCTCACCGAGTACGGCGTGGACCGCCTCGGCCTGTGCGAGGCGGCGCCGTGCCGCAACGCCTACCTCGACACCTCCACCAACCGCTCCCGGCGCTACTGCTCCGACCGCTGCGCCACCCGGGCGAACGTGGCCGCCTACCGCGCCCGCAAGCGCCTGGAGGCCGACCGGTCGCACAGCACCGGCCTGGCCGCCGACAGCGCCCAGCGCAGCAGCGCGAGCGGCGAGCGCTGATCCGGCTTGCGCGGCCGGTACCGGAAGCGCACCCGGCCCAGCACCAGCTCCTCGGGGACGGTGCCGTAGTCGGTGCTGTCGCCGCCCGCGTACGCGTTGTCCCCCAGCACCCACCAGCCGCCGTCCCGGCGCTCCGCGGCCCGTTTCACCACCAGCAGGTCCTGCTGGAACGGATGGCGCAGGACGACCACGTCACCGGGCCGGATCCGGGCGCCGTAGTGCACCACCAGCCGGTCCCCGTGCAGCAGTGTGGGCACCATCGACGGTCCGGTCACCTCCGCCAGCCCGAAGGGCGCCACCGCCCCCCTGCGCTCGGTCTCCTGCGACAGCTCCCGCATCCCCGGCACCTCCCCGGTTCGATCCTCCACCAGTCTCAGTCTCACCCCGGACTTTTGTCCTAAGCCCTAGGGGGCACTCGCGAAATCCCGTCCCTCAGGGAGTAATGTCCCACCTGAGAAGACGATCACGAGGAAGGAATGCTCCATGCTTTCCCGCCTGTTTGCCCCCAAGGTCAAGGTCAGCGCACACTGCGACCTGCCCTGCGGTGTGTACGACCCGGCCCAGGCCCGCATCGAGGCGGAGTCGGTGAAGGCCGTCCAGGAGAAGATGGCCGCCAACGACGACCCGCACTTCCAGGCGCGTGCGACGGTCATCAAGGAGCAGCGCGCGGAGCTCGCCAAGCACCACGTCTCGGTGCTCTGGAGCGACTACTTCAAGGCCCCGCACTTCGAGAAGTACCCGGAGCTGCACCAGCTGGTCAACGACACCCTGAAGGCCCTCTCGGCCGCCAAGGCGTCGACCGACCCGGCCACCGGCCAGAAGGCCCTGGACTACATCGCCCAGATCGACAAGATCTTCTGGGAGACCAAGAAGGCCTGACCCACAGGCCCGCCCCGATCCGCGATCGGTGCACCATCGCAGGTCACCGGGCATCCCACGGGGGCCGGTCGGAACACCGACCGGCCCCCGTCGGCGTTCGTTAGCATCGAACGGCAGGGCGCGAACGGCCGCCCGGGAGGGGGGACTTCACGCGTGACCGCCGTGAACGACGGTGCCGACACCGGCCGGGAGCCGCTCGACGCCGACCGGGTCAAGCACCTGGAGTTCATCCAGGCGACCATCGCCCGGCTGGGCAACAACTCGTTCCTGGTCAAGGGCTGGGCCCTCACCCTGGCCGCCGGTTTCCTCGCGCTGTCGGCCAGCCAGAGGAGCTGGGTGGTGGCGGGCGTCGGAGTGGTACCGCTGCTGTGCTTCTGGTTCCTCGACGGGCACTTCGTGCGCCAGGAGCGGCTCTACCGGCGGCTGTACGACGCCGCCCGCCGCCCCGGCTCCACGGTGGAGGTGCTGTCCATGGACGTACGGCCGTTCCGCCCGGAGATGCCGCTGCGCCGCGCCGTGCTGTCCGACACCCTCGCCCTGTTCCACGGCGCGCTGCTCGCCGCCGACCTGGTGCTCATCGCCGTCTGGAGCTGACGCCCGCGGCCCTCAGCCGCCCCGCCAGCTCGTCCAGCGCCGCCTCGTCACGGGGCGCCTCGCGCGGCGGCCAGAAGTCGCCCATGGCGTCGCCGTGGTGGCGCGGCACCAGGTGGACATGCGTGTGGAAGACGGTCTGGGTGGCGGCCCGCCCGGCCGAGTTGATGATGTTCATGCCCGCGGGGGCGAGCACCGAGCGCAGCATCCGGCCGACGGTCAGCACGGAGCGCGTCAGGTGCCCGACCTCTTCCTCGCCCATCTCCCAGATGTCCGCCGAGTGGACCCGCGGCACCACCATGGTGTGCCCCCAGGTGGCGGGGGTCAGCGGGAAGAACGCGAGCGTGTGGGCGTCCTCGTGGACGACCCGGGCCCGGGCGGGGTCGGCGACGACGGCGCAGAAGGGGCACGGTTCCATCGGGTCGAACACTCCTCGTAATCACGGGGCGGGTGCCGATCTTCCCTCTACGATCGCCCGCATGGCCATCCGCTGGACGTACGCCTTCATCGACCGCCCCGCCGCGCTCCTCGGCCCGGCCCGGGACTTCTGGACCGCCGTCACGGACACCCGGCCGTCCCCGCCCCGGGGCGAGAAGGGCGAGTTCGCGACGCTGCTGCCGGGCGGCGGGGCCGATCCCTGCGTGAAGGTGCAGGGCATGGACTCCGGCGACGGCGGGGCGCATCTCGACTTCGCCGTGGACGACGTACCGGAGTTCACCGACGGCGCGCTGCGGCTGGGCGCGCGGATCGTCGCCGAGCACGAGGGGTGGGCGGTGCTGCGCTCGCCGGCCGGGCTTCCGTTCTGCGCCGTGCCGTGGCTCGGGGAGTCGGTCCGGCCGCCGGTGGTGCGCGGCAGCCGCCTGGACCAGGTGTGCCTGGACGTCCCGCCGTCGCGGTACGACGCCGAGGTCGCCTTCTGGGGCGGACTGCTGACCGGCTGGTCCTCCCGGCCCGGATCCCTGCCGGAGTTCCACGTCGTGGCGCCGCCGCCCGGGCTGCCGGTGCGGGTGCTGCTGCAGCGCCTGGGCACCGAGCGGCCGGCCTCCGCCCACCTCGACCTGGCCTGCGCGGACATCGAGACGACCCGCGCGGAGCACGAACGGCTCGGCGCGGTACGGGTGGTCCGGGGCGCGCACTGGACGGTGCTGCGGGACCCGGCGGGCGGCACGTACTGCCTGACCGGGCGGGACCCGGAGACGGGCGGGCTGCCGGGCCCGGCCTAGGCCGGGCCCGTCTGGATCTCGTCGGCGCCGTCCAGGACGGGCCGGATCACCACCGGCAGATCGGCGACCCCGTCCGGGCCGGGGCAGCGGGTGACGCGTTCGGCGATCTCCGTGACCCGCTCCAGGCTCCGGCAGTCCAGCAGCCAGTAGCCGGCCGGGATCACCTCGGCCGTGTCGTAGGGATCGTCCGCGATCACCGTACGGCCGTCCGGGCCGCGGGTGACCAGCCGGGTGCGGGCGGGTTCGGCCAGGCCCTGGGCGTCGACCAGCTCCCCGGTCCGGGCCAGCTCGGCGTTGATCGCACCCATGTAGGCGTACATCGCCTTCACGTCGTCCTCGGTCCAGGCGGGGGCGTGCGCGGAGGCCTGGCCGCGCATGCTGTCGTAGTCCGCCTGGGTGCCCTGAACGACGACCAGGTACTTCATGGGTGCGCTCCTCGGTTCAGGGTTTCTTCAGGTGTCCGGCGTGGCGCGCGTGCTCGGCGGGGCGTCCGGGCCGTTCCTCGACGGCTTCGGCGCCCTGCGGGACATACGCCTCGCACCGGGGGTTCCGGCACGGGCCCGCCACCCAGGTCGGCACCCACGCGCCCAGCGTCTTGTGCCGCCGGACGACTGTCTCCACGGGCTGTCCGCAGGCGGGACAGGCGCGTTTTTCGCTGTCCATGTCCTCAGGGTAGGACGGCCGACCGCCGTCCGCCCCTCGCCGCGGGCCTCGGCGTACATCCGCACCGGCATCGCCGATCAGCTCACGATGGCTCAGGCCTGGGGCTCCCGCCACATCGGCCACATCGTGGGACCGTCGGGCAGCTCCAGCACCCGGTCGGCCAGCACCGTGAAGCCCAGCCGCTCGTAGAGCCGGCGGCTGTCGGCGTTGCTCGCCTCCAGATAGGCGGGCAGGCCCTCGCGGTCGCAGCGGTCGAGGACCGAGGTGAGGAGCGCCGTGCCCAGACCCTCGCCCCGGCGGCCCGGTGCCACGCCGATCATCCACAGGTACTCGTGGGCGCGGTCGGCGGGGTGGATCTCCCCGGTGAGCCGGCCGATCAGCTCCACGCGCTCGTTCGCCGGGTCGACGGCCTCGCGGACCTGGGCGGGGCCGTCGTCGTGTCCCTCGCCGGCCGGGTCGGCCGGGTCGGCCGCGGGCACCGACAGCCACAGCGCGCACGCCGAGCCGTCCTCGGTGACGTCGATCCGCCCCGCCTCGAGCACGATGTCCGTGAAGGCGGCCATCAGCCGGTGGTGGGTGCTGCGGAGGTAGTCGTCGCCGGGGAAGACCCAGCGGCTGACCGGGTCCTCCCGGAACGCCTCGTCCAGCAGCCGGACGACCAGCTCCCGGTCCCTCTCCCCCGCCGCCCGGATCCCCACACCCATGTCCCGCCCCTCCGTCTCACCCTGACGCGCCTCAACCTGCCGTAACCGTGCGGCTGTTGAGCCTAGCCGGTGCGCTGGACGGGGCCGGGGACGGGGCGGCCAGCGGGCGGCATCGGGATGGGTCGGGCTCTGGACCGGGGAGGCCCGAGGGCGGGGCTGCGCCGGGGGCAGGGCTGCGCCGGGGACGGGGCGGGCCCGAGGGCGGGGCGTGGCCCGAGGGCGGGGCGGCACCGGGGACAGGGCGGGCCCGAGACCGGGGCGGCACCGAGACCGGGCCGGGCCCGATAGCGGGGCGGCACCGAGACCGGGGCGGCACCACGGACAGGCCGGGCCCGAGAGTGGGGCGGCACCGAGACCGGGGCGGCACCGCGGACGGGATGGGGCCGGAGACGAGTGGGCCCCGCACACCGTGGGGATGTGCGGCACCCCTGGGGCCGGAACCCCGGGGTCCCGCGCGGGGTCAGGAGCCGCGCGGTCCCGGAGGCTCCGGGGTCCGGGCGCCCCGTACGGCGTGGTGCGGGCGTACAGGGCTCGGTGACGACGACTAGGCCGTGCGCCGGGTGACGAACTCGGCGAGGGCCAGCAGACCGCCCGCCGCCTCCGGCTGTGGGATGGCGCGGGACAGCTCCTGCATCGCCCGGGCCATGTGATCGGCCGCCTGGGCCTGGGCCCACTCCCGGCCGCCCGCCCGTTCCACGGCGAGCAGGGTCGGCTCCAGGTCCCCGCCGTCGTACGGGACTGCGTACAGCTCGGCGAGTTCCGCCGCCGCCGGGGTGCCGGAGGCGAGCGCGGCGACGACCGGCAGGGACTTCTTGCGGGCGGCGAGATCCGCGCCGGCCGGTTTCCCGGTGCGGCTCGGATCGCCCCATATGCCGATCACGTCGTCGATCAGCTGGAAGGCGAGCCCGGCCTCCCGGCCGAACGCGTCCATCGCCTCGACGTCCTCGGCGGGCGCCCCCGCGTACAGCGCGCCCAGCGCGCACGCGCACCCCAGCAGCGCCCCGGTCTTGGCCTCGGCCATGACCAGCACCTCGTCGAGCGCGACCTCGGCGGGGTCGCGCCGCTCCAGCGCGGTGTCCGCGTGCTGCCCCTCGCACAGCTCCACCACACAGGCCGCGAGCCGGGCCGCTGCCGCCGCGGCCGCCGGGTGCGGATCCTCGGCGAGCAGACGCAGGGCCAGTGCCTGGAGGGCGTCGCCCGCGAGGATGGCGTCGGTGTCGCCGAACACCGTCCAGGCGGTGGGGCGGTGCCGACGGGTGGTGTCCCGGTCCATGACGTCGTCGTGCAGCAGCGTGAAGTTGTGCACCAGCTCAACCGCCGCGGCCGCCCGGACGGCCGACGCCTGGGCGGCCGGCCCGCCGAGCGCGGCCGCCGCCGCGAGGACCAGCGCGGGCCGGATCGCCTTGCCCGCGTTGCCCGCCGCCGGAGTGCCGTCCGCGTGCTCCCAGCCGAAGTGGTAGCGGGCGACCCGGCGCATCGAACGCGGCAACGACTCGACGGCCGCGCGCAGTTCGGGGTCGACCGACGCCCGGCTGCGCTCCAGGATCACCGCCGCCTCGTCCCCGGAGAGGCGGGCCGGGCCGCCGTCCGTGTCGGTCGCGATGGGACTCCGCCTTTCGCGCGTGTCGACACCCCGGTGCGGGCCCGCCGGCCGGGGACCGGCGGCACCTGTGCGGGTCCCGGCGCGGCGCTGCTCGGCCTGCGTCATGGACTCGGTCACGGCGTCCCCCTCGCGGGCTTCACGGACGGCGGACCGTCCACTCCGATCGGCATACGCGGAGGATCTACCCGCCCTTTCGGGCGGGGACACGGACCCAGGGCGAGAAGGATCACCGCCAGCGGCCGATCTCGACGTTCTCCAGGACACCGAGGGCGTCCGGGACGAGGACAGCCGCCGAGTAGTACGCCGTCACCAGGTACTTGATGATGGCCTGCTCGTTGATGCCCATGAACCGCACCGACAGACTGGGCTCGATCTCGTCCGGGATGCCGGACTGGCGCAGGCCGATGACGCCCTGGTCGGCCTCGCCGAGACGCATGGCGATGATGGAGCTGGTGCGGGCCTCGGTGACCGGGATCTTGTTGCACGGGTAGATCGGCACGCCGCGCCAGGTGGGGATACGGTTGCCGCCGACGTCGATCGTCTCCGGCACCAGGCCCCGCTTGTTGAGTTCGCGGCCGAACGCGGCGATGGCCCGCGGATGGGCGAGGAACATCTTGGTGCCGCGCCGGCGGCTCAGCAGCTCGTCCATGTCGTCGGGGCTGGGCACGCCGTCGTGCGGCTGGATCCTCTGGTCGTACTCGCAGTTGTGCAGCAGACCGAACTCGCGGTTGTTGATCAGCTCGTGCTCCTGGCGCTCCTTCAGCGCCTCGACCGTGAGCCGCAGCTGCTGCTCGGTCTGGTTCATCGGCTGGTTGTAGAGGTCCGCCACGCGCGTGTGGATGCGCAGCACGGTCTGGGCGATGCTCAGCTCGTACTCACGGGGCCGGGCCTCGTAGTCGACGAAGGTGTGCGGGATGTCCGGCTCGCCGGAGTGGCCGGCCTCCAGGTCGATCGCCTTCTCGCCGTACTTGTTGGTGCGCTGCTGCGGCAGGGAGCGCAGCTGTTCCAGATGGGCGCGCAGCGAGTCGGAGCGCCCCGCGACCTGCTCGAAGTCCTGCCGGGACAGCACGAGGACGGTGCAGGGGGTGATCGCGCGGGCCGTGTACTCCCAGATGGCGTCCCCGTCGAGCAGTGCCTGGTCGCCGAGGTAGGAGCCGTCGGCCTGGACGCCGAGGCTCTCGTCGTCGCCGTAGGGCCCGGTGCCGACCTTCTCGACCCGGCCGTGTGCGACGAGGTAGACCGCGTCGGTCTGGCTGCCGAAGGAGACGATCACCTCGCCGGCGGCGAACTCCCGCTGCTCGCAGCGCCGGGCGAGCTCCGTCAGCACCTCCTCGTCCTCGTACGACCGCAGCGCGGGCAGTTCGCCGAGCTCCGCGGGGATGACCTCGACGCGGTCGCCGGTCTTCACAAAGGTGATGCGTCCGTCGCCCACCGCGAAGGTCAGTCGCCGGTTCACCCGGTACGTACCACCCTGTACGTCCACCCAGGGCAGCATCCGCAGCAGCCAGCGCGAGCTGATCTCCTGCATCTGGGGAACGGACTTGGTGGTGGTGGCCAGGTTCCGCGCGGCAGCCGTGCCGAGGCTCTGCTGCGGCCTGCCCTGCTCCGTGCGGACCTCTTCGCCTACCGACATAGAAAATTGCCCTCCCGGTCATGCCTGGCAGCGTTCTGCGCCGGGCACCGATCTCGCGATCTCCCGACCAGCCTTCCATCACGGAGTGTGCTCGTGCTATTACACGAAAGGGCGGGAATGGATCACTGAGGGATGGGCACACATAGGTTCTCCCTTTCCCGCGGCGTCCCCGACTTTCCGCGGCGCCCCGACGGACTTCCACGGCTTCCCGAACGGGACCGGGCGGGCGCGCACAGGCGGAAGCGCGTTGTCCGGATCGGCTCGCACGCTGTGCGAACGGATGGTTCCGCGGCGTCGCGCTTCGGTAGAGCAGCGGTACGGACGGCCGCGACGGGCGGCCGTCACGCACCGGCGAAAGGGGCGCGCATGGCCTCACCGATGTCCGCGGACCGGTTCCTCGACGTCCTGCGGGCGGAAGGCGTCACGGTCGTCGAGGTCGGCGACTGGCGGCGGCACAACCGCAACCACAAGGGCCCGTGGGGCCCCGTCCACGGAGTGATGCTCCACCACACGGTGACCCGGGGCAGCCGGCACACCGTGGAACTCTGCCGGAAGGGCTACGCCGACCTGCCGGGGCCGCTGTGCCACGGCGTCATCACCAAGGACGGCACCGTCCACCTCGTCGGCTACGGCCGCGCCAACCACGCCGGCCTCGGCGACGACGAGGTCCTGCGCGCGGTGATCGCGGAGAAGGGGCTGCCGCGCGACAACGAGGCGAACACGGACGGGAACCGGCACTTCTACGGCTTCGAGTGCGAGAACCTCGGCGACGGCGAGGATCCCTGGCCCGCGGCCCAGCTGGAGGCCGTCGAACGGGCCGCCGCGGCGGTCTGCCGCGCCCACGGCTGGACGGAGCGGTCGGTCATCGGACACAAGGAGTGGCAGCCGGGGAAGGTGGACCCCCGCGGCTTCACCATGGCCTCGATGCGGGAGCGGATCCGGGAGCGGCTGAAGTAGGCGTGGGCGGCGCCGGTGACGCCTCGGGAGTGAGAATGGGTCCCGTGACCAGCAACGACGCCCTCGCCGCCCTGCGACCGAGGCTTCCCTCGCCCCTCCAGGAGGTGCTGGACGAGCGGTTCGCGCGCCGTGGCGTGCGGCTGCTGCTCAAGCGCGACGACCTCATCCACCCCGATCTGATCGGCAACAAGTGGCGCAAACTCGCGCCCAACCTCGCGGCGGCGGACGGCCGGCCGATCCTCACCTTCGGCGGCGCGTACTCCAACCACCTGCGCGCCACCGCCGCCGCGGGCCGCCTGCTCGGGGTCCCCACGATCGGCGTCGTCCGCGGCCACGAACTGGCCGACCGCCCGCTGAACCCGTCCCTCGCGCGCTGCGCGGCCGACGGCATGAGCCTGCACTTCGTCGACAGATCGACGTACCGCCGCAAGACGGATCCGGCCACCTTGGCGGTGCTGCTGCACGCGGCCCACGCGGAGGACGCCTACGTCGTCCCCGAGGGCGGCAGCAACACCCTCGCCGTCCACGGCTGCACGGCCCTCGGCGAGGAGCTGCGCGACCACGCGGACGTGGTGGCGATCGCCTGCGGCACCGGCGGCACACTGGCGGGCCTGGCGGCGGGGGTGGGCCCGGAGCAACGCGTCCTGGGCATACCCGTCCTGAAGGGCGGCTTCCTCGGCGACGAGATACGTACCTTGCAGAAGGCGGCGTTCGGCGGACCGCGCGGTGACTGGTGGCTCGACGAGCGGTTCCACTTCGGGGGGTACGCCAGGACGACACCCGAACTCCATGCGTTCGCCAAGGAGTTCGAGGAACGGCATGGGGTGGGCGTGGAACGGCTTTATGTGGCCAAGATGCTGTACGGGCTCTTCACCCTCGTGGACGAAGGTGCGTTCGCTCCGGGGACGGTCGTCGCCGCTGTGCTGACCGGCGCTCCCTAGCGGCCCTTGCGGCCGAATCCACGAACACCCCTCTTCTTGGCAAGCAGTTTCTGGGCCAGGAATTTCTTCCCCATGGCGACGTAGGCATCGGCAAGGGCCTTGGTCGTGCGCCGGACGTCTTGGTGGTCGTCGCCGAGTATGCGGCGCTGGCGCACCAGTGCGTCCTCGATGATCGGCCGCGCGCCGCGCAGATCCCCGAGATCCGCCGTCGCGTGTCCGTGCCAGGTCGTACTGGTCGGCGAAGCGGTGGGCGTACTCCAGCGCGATCTGGCTCTTGCCGATGCCGCCCCGGCCGCGGAGGGCGGAGACCGCGGTGTCGTTGTCGGCGAGCAGGCCTTCGCGCAGCGCGACCAGCACGGCCTCCCGGCCGGAGAAGTCGGGGTTCTTCCGGCGTACGTTCCACACCTCGGCACGCTTGGTGCTGTCCGGCAGACGGTGTCTGGCCTCCTCCGCCACGTCGGTGCCGGGCGCCTCCGGTTCCTCCCGCGCGGGCGCCGCGCCGCCCGGGAACGGCGGCGGGCTGCTCGGCCGGCCGCCTCCGTCGACCGCCGTCAGCAGGGCCTCGAGGGCGGCCTCCTCGTCCAGGCCGTGGAGGTCCTTGCGGACCCGCGTGGCGAGCATCGCGGGGACGTCGTGGTTGGTGAGCGGTTCGACGGCGAGGGGGATGATGCGGTCGCGGCGGGCGACGACGGCGGTCCACTCCTCGTTGGTCCACCGGTCGCGTTCGAAGTACGAGCCGGAGAACAGCGCCACGACCGCGTCGGCCTGCCGCAGCCCTTCCTCCATGCGCTGCACGAAGTCGTCGCCGGTGCGCCAGTCCCACACGTCGAGCATGACCTGGTGGCCGTGGCGCTCCAGGTGGTAGCCCACCCACTCGGCCCACGAGCGGTCGGCGCCCGCGTAACTGATGAAGAACCGCTGTGTGGTGCCGGTCACCGAGCCCCCCGAGTCACCAAGTCCCGTATGTGTTCTGCCCTGTTCGCCGCGTCCTGCCCGGCGTCCGCTCCGAACCCTCGGGACCCATCATCCCCCGTGGCACTGACAACGCACCTCGCATCACATCACGTCGCCTCCCGGTACGCCGCCGCTTCCTCCAGGTCGAGCCGGCGCAGCAGGGTCCGCAGCATCTCGTCGTCGATGTAGCGCAGGTCCCGCAGCTTGACGAAGACCTCCCGCTCGGCGCCGATCATCTCCCGCGCGAGCCTGCGGTAGGTGTCGTCGGCGGTCTCCCCGGTGATGGGGTTGGGCTGGCCGAGGCGTTCCCAGACGGCGTTGCGGCGGCGTTCCAGGACGGTGCGCAGGCGGTCGGCGAGCGGGCCGGGGAGGGTGTTGCGCTCGTCGGCGAGGAGGTCGTCGAGGCGCTGTTCGGCGGCGCGTGAGGCCTGCGCCTGGGCGTTGGCCTCGGCGAGGGTCTCGGCCTGCCGGTCGCGGCCGGGCAGGCGCAGCAGGCGGATCAGCGGCGGCAGGGTGAGGCCCTGGACGACGAGGGTGCCGATGACGGTGGTGAAGGTCAGGAAGAGGATGAGGTTGCGGCCGGGGAAGTCCTCGCCGCCGTGCATCGTCACCGGGATGGAGAAGGCGATGGCGAGGGAGACCACGCCGCGCATGCCGGCCCAGGAGATGACGAACGCCCCTTTCCAGGTGGGGTTCTCCTCCCGTTCTCGGATCCGCGCGGACAGCGCTCGCGGCAGGAACGTCGCCGGGTAGACCCAGACGAACCGGGCGACGACCACGACGAGGAAGAGGGCGATCGCGTACCAGGCGGCGTCGGCGCCCTCGTACTCACCGAGTCCCCGCAGCACGACGGGCAGTTGGAGTCCGATGAGGGCGAACACGGACGACTCCAGGACGAAGGCGACCATCTTCCACACCGCGTCCTCCTGGAGGCGGGTGGCGAAATCGACCTCCCACGCGCGGTGGCCCAGGTAGAGGGCGACGACCACGACCGCGAGGACGCCCGAGGCGTGCACCTGTTCCGCGACGCCGTACGCCACGAACGGGATCAGCAGGGAGAGCGTGTTCTGCAGCAGCGCCTCCTTGAGGTGGGTGCGCAGCCAGTGGATCGGCATCATCAGCAGCAGTCCGATGCCGATGCCGCCGACCGCGGCGAGCAGGAACTCGCCGATGCCCCCGGCCCAGGTGGCGCCCTCCCCGACGGCGGCGGCGAGGGCCACGCGGTAGGCGGTGATCGCGGTGGCGTCGTTCACCAGGGACTCGCCCTGGAGGATGGTGGTGATCCGGGAGGGCAGTCCCACGCGGCGGGCGATCGCGGTGGCCGCGACCGCGTCCGGCGGTGCCACCACCGCGCCCAGGACCAGCGCGGCGGTCAGCGGCAGGTCGGGCACGATCAGATAGGCCGCGTAGCCGACGACTACGGTCGCGAAGAGCACGTATCCGACCGAGAGCAGGGCGACGGGCCGCAGTTGGGCGCGCAGGTCGAGGTAGGAGCTGTCGGTGGCCGCGGTGTGCAGCAGCGGGGGCAGCAGCAGCGGCAGGACGATGTGCGGGTCGAGGGTGTAGTCGGGGACGCCGGGGACGTACGACACCGCCAGACCGGCCGCGACCAGGAGCAGCGGTGCCGGTACGGGGGTGCGGCGGCCGGCCGCGGCGACCGCGGCACTGCCGGCCACCAGCAACAGCAGGGGCATCACGTCCATGGCTCTCGCCCGCTCTCGTTTTCCGCGCGGTCATCCGCACACCCGTCGTAATCTGGCAATCATGAAACAGTGCACGCACGCCGACGCGCTGCCGCACCCGGAACCTTCCGCGCTGAGCGAGACGTGCCCGGAGTGCCTGGCGGCCGGTACGCACCCGGTGCAGCTGCGGCTGTGCCTCACCTGCGGTCACGTCGGCTGCTGCGACTCCTCGCCGGGGCGGCACGCCACCGAGCACCACGAAAAGTCGGGGCACCCGGTGATGCGCACGTTCGAACCGGGTGAGAATTGGCGTTGGTGCTTCGTCGACCACGTGCTGGTGTGACCCGCTCGTGACCTCGGTTCCGGACAGTGGGATCCGGACGGTTCGAGCGTCTGACGCCGGGGTACGTCAACCCGGCGCACCCTGTTCCGAATTGGGTCCGCCCACCCTCTAGCCACTGTGCGTATTCATGTGTTTACTATGAGTGACAGCAGGGGGATGGGGTCCCAGGGGACAGGAAAATCGAGAGCGCGGTAGCGTCACCGCTGAACCACACATCGCGTTACCCCGGGGGGCGACCCTCGGCCCCGTAGAGCTTGTACCACCTTGGAGGTGAGGGTGTCCCAGATCGCAGGCGAGCCCGCGACCCAGGACTTCGTCGAAGTCCGGCTGCCGGCTGCGGGTGCCTACCTGTCGGTGCTGCGGACGGCCACGGCCGGCCTCGCGGCCCGTTTGGACTTCACCCTCGACGAGATCGAGGACCTGCGCATCGCGGTGGACGAGGCCTGCGCGATCCTGCTGCAGCAGGCCGTGCCCGGCTCGGTGCTCAGCTGTGTCTTCCGGCTCGTCGACGACTCGCTGGAGGTCACCGTCTCCGCGCCGACCACGGACGGTCACGCCCCCTCGCGCGACACCTTCGCCTGGACCGTGCTGTCCGCCCTCGCGGGCAAGGTCTCCTCCGCGGTGGACGACGACAAGACCGTTTCGATCAGCCTCTACAAACAGCGCGGCGCGGGACCCGGGCCGGCGTGAGGAACGGGGACGGGCCGGTGCGGGACGAAGAGCGCGGCACACGGGAGCTGCCGGCCGAGGGCACGGGCGGGCCGGCGGGTGCGGGCAGCCCGGACGCTCCGAGTGGTCCGGACGGTTCCCGACGCATGGCGGACGGCATCGACGGCATCCCCGAGCAGGCCCGGCCGCACCCGGAGGAGGACACCCCGCGGGCGGACTTCCTCCGCGACGGGCAGCGGGATCAGGACAGTGCCGTGCAGGTCGCGCCTTCGGAGCGGCGGAACGGGGGCTTCCCTGTCCGGGCCGAGGCGCGGGCTCGGGGAAGGGCGACGGGCGGGACGATGAGCGAGCACGAGCGAAATTCCGAGGACGAAGCGGCGGTCACGCGCCACACGCCGGCCGCGCACCAGAACCCTCAGGACCGCAGCGGGGCGCGCGCCCTCTTCGTCGAGCTGCGCTCGCTGCCGCAGGGCAGCCCGGAGTACGCGGAGCTGCGCAACCGGCTGGTCCGGATGCATCTGCCGCTCGTCGAGCACCTCGCGCGCCGCTTCCGCAACCGGGGCGAGCCGCTGGACGACCTCACGCAGGTCGCCACCATCGGGCTGATCAAGTCGGTCGACCGCTTCGACCCGGACCGCGGCGTGGAGTTCTCGACGTACGCGACTCCGACGGTCGTCGGCGAGATCAAGCGGCACTTCCGGGACAAGGGCTGGGCGGTGCGGGTGCCGCGCCGGCTGCAGGAGCTGCGGCTGTCGCTGACCACGGCGACGGCTGAGCTGTCGCAGCTGCACGGCCGCTCCCCCACGGTCCACGAGCTGGCCGAGAAGCTGGCGATCTCGGAGGAGGAGGTCCTGGAGGGCCTGGAGTCCGCCAACGCGTACTCCACGCTGTCCCTGGACGTCCCCGACACCGACGACGAGTCCCCGGCGGTCGCGGACACCCTGGGCGCGGAGGACGAGGCGCTGGAGGGCGTCGAGTACCGGGAGTCGCTCAAGCCGCTCCTGGAGGACCTGCCGCCGCGCGAGAAGCGGATCCTGCTGCTGCGGTTCTTCGGCAACATGACCCAGTCGCAGATCGCGCAGGAGGTCGGCATCTCGCAGATGCACGTCTCCCGACTGCTGGCGCGCACGCTGGCGCAGCTGCGGGAGAAGCTGCTCGTCGAGGAGTGAGGACTACTTCCGGGCGTTGCCGGGCCCGCGGATGCCGAGGGCCCGGGTCGTCTCGGCATTGATCAGCAGCACCAGCGCGGCGATGGCGACGACGGCCAGCGCGATCCCCGCCGGGATGGACATGCTGTCGGCCTGGAGCAGGTTGTAGGCCACGGGCAGCGCCATGATCTGCGTGATGACGGCGGGACCGCGGCTCCAGCTGCGGCGGGCCAGCAGCCCCCGCGCGGCGAGCAGCGGCAGCAGCGCCAGGACGACGAGCGTGATGCCCCCGGTGACCGCCTGCCGACGCCCGTCCGGCTCCCCGGTCAGCCCGAACACCAGCATCCACACCCCGCCGACCACCAGCGCCAGCCCCTCCAGCCCGGCCAGCACCGCCGCAGCGGTAAGCCGAACAGGCCGCGGGCCCGCCTCATCGACATCGACGGCTTCAGGGCTGGGCTTCTGCGCAGAACTCACCCTTGCAGGGTAGCGGCCGGGGGGTGGGGGGCGCGGGAGAGGTGGGGGCGGGGCGGTGGGCCCCGGCTGGGGACGGGGCGCAGGGGGCGGCCTTCGGGCGGGCGAGGTCGGGTCGGGCCCGGGTCGGGGGTGGGCTCTGGTCGGGTGTGGGCCCGGATCCACCGCGGGCCCGGGTCGGGGGTGGGCTCTGGTCCGGTGTGGGCCCGGATCCACCGCGGGCCCGGGCCGGGTATGGGCTCAGGTCGGGTGTGGGCCCGGGTCGGGGGTGGCCCGGGTCGGGGCAGGCGCGGACACCGGCCCCGCCCGCCCCGGCCACGTATGGGCCGCTGCGACACGGGCCCCAGGCGCCGAGCCGGGTGAGGGCAGCTGCGACACAGACCGCAGGCCCCGAGCCGGGCGCGGCGGCTGCGATACGGGCCGTACGCCCGAGCCACGTACCGAGAAGCCCTGAGCGCTGCCCCGAGCCACGGGCGGCGAAGCCCGGAGCGCGAGGCCGAGCACCGACCGCCGACCGCCGGGGCCAGCGTCCCAGTGAGACACAGGGCACAGTCCCACACGGGTGCAACGCGGCGCCGTACCGATGGGGGGCCGCCCGGTAGCGGGCGGAGGGGTGCCGCGGCGTAGGGCGGGACGGGTGCGCCCGGGCCTTGGGTTCCGCGCCCCCGTGTCCCGCTTCGCGCCTCGAACTCTGGCGTGATCTCCACTCCGGTCTGGGCCCGGTACCCCCCAGTAGGTACGCTGCCATCCATGCGTGCACTTCTCGTGGTCAATCCGGCGGCAACCACCACAAGCGCACGTACGCGCGATGTGCTGATCCACGCGCTCGCGAGCGAGATGAAGCTGGAGGCGGTCACCACCGAGTACCGCGGTCACGCTCGTGACCTGGGCCGGCACGCGGCGCAGAGTGAGGACATCGAGCTGGTCGTGGCCCTCGGCGGCGACGGGACGGTCAACGAGGTCGTCAACGGTCTGCTGCACGCCGGCCCCGATCCGGAGAACCTGCCGCGCCTGGCCGTCGTGCCCGGCGGATCGACGAACGTCTTCGCCCGCGCGCTGGGCCTGCCCAACGACGCGGTGGAGGCGACCGGCGCGCTGCTGGACGCCCTGCGCGAGGGCAGGGAGCGGACGGTCGGGCTCGGGCTCACCTCCGGGACGCCGGGCAGCGACGACGAGGCGGTCCCGCCCCGCTGGTTCACCTTCAACGCGGGCCTCGGCTTCGACGCGGGGGTGGTCGGCCGGGTCGAGCAGCAGCGCGAGCGCGGCAAGAAGTCGACGCACGCGCTCTACGTCCGCCAGGTCGTGCGGCAGCTGCTGGGCGAGCCGCACCGCCGGCACGGGACGATCACGCTGGAGCAGGACGGCGAGGAACTGGCGACGGATCTGGTGCTGTCCATAGTCTCGAACACCGCCCCGTGGACGTTCCTCGGCAATCGCCCCATGTATGCGTCACCTAAGGCATCGTTCGACACCGGCCTCGACGTATTCGGTCTCAGCCGCCTGTCGACGGCCGCGGTTGCCCGGTATGGCACCCAGTTGCTCACTTCGTCCCCGGAGCGCGGACCCAAGGGCAAGCACGCCGTGTCCCTGCACGATCTGACCCGGTTCACCTTGCATTCGAAGGTCCCCCTGCCCCTCCAGATGGACGGTGACCACCTGGGGCTGCGTACGAGCGTGACGTTCACAGGCGTACGCCGTGCACTGCGTGTGATTGTGTGAGCAGAAGGGGCGAAAGTCCTTTCACTCGAACGTTTAGGCCAGGATCCACCCCATGGAAGTACGGCTGTGACCTAGTCGACACCGAGGAATCAAAAAAAACTTTCCGGAAGGGGTTGTATCCGCCGCTGAGGTTTGCGAGTCTCTACGTGGCGATCGGGACGGCCCGCAGGATCGGCCTCCAGAGATCACCGGAACCCCTCTTCAAACCACAGGACCACGCCAGGGAACCTGGCAGTCGGCCCTTCACTTGTTGAGGGATTCGTGAAAGCGTTCACATTCACAAGCAACCTGCACGTAATACCAAGGAGAGGTAGCAGCCATGGACTGGCGTCACAACGCCGTTTGCCGCGAGGAAGACCCCGAGCTCTTCTTCCCCATCGGCAACACCGGTCCTGCGCTGCTGCAGATCGAGGAAGCCAAGGCCGTCTGCCGTCGCTGCCCGGTGATCGAGCAGTGTCTGCAGTGGGCGCTCGAGTCCGGCCAGGACTCCGGCGTCTGGGGTGGTCTCAGCGAGGACGAGCGCCGCGCGATGAAGCGCCGCGCCGCCCGCAACCGGGCTCGTCAGGCCTCCGCCTGACATCACCCACCCCGCTGACAGCCTGAGCTTGGCGGCGCGTACAGCGAGTACGCAACTCCCGCCCCCGAGCACGCAGCGCGCAGTACCCCGATGCGCTTGAGAGCAGCAGCGAGCACTGGCCTCGGACCGATCAAGGTCCGGGGCTCTTTGCTTTCCCCGGAAGGCCGCGGGGTTGCTTCTCCACGGAGAGCCGTGGGCTACTTCTGCGCCCGCACCGGGATGTCCAGCAGCACCTGGGTGCCGCGCTCCGGCGCCGGGACCATGTCGAAGGTGCCGCCCAACTCCCCCTCGACCAGCGTCCGTACGATCTGCAGGCCCAGGTTGCCGGAGGTGTGCGGGTCGAAGCCGGGCGGCAGGCCGACCCCGTCGTCCTGGACGGTGACCAGAAGGCGGGCCTCCTTCGTCGTACCGCCACGGACCGCCGAGACCTCGACGGTTCCGGTGTCGCCCTCCCGGAAGCCGTGCTCCAGGGCGTTCTGCAGGATCTCGGTCAGCACCATGGACAGCGGGGTGGCCACCTCGGCGTCGAGGATGCCGAAGCGGCCGGTGCGCCGGCCGGTGACCTTGCCCGGGGAGATCTCGGCCACCATGGCGAGCACCCGGTCGGCGATCTCGTCGAACTCCACCCGCTCGTCCAGGTTCTGGGACAGCGTCTCATGCACGATCGCGATCGAACCCACCCGCCGAACGGCCTCCTCGAGCGCCGCGCGGCCCCGCTCGGACTCGATCCGGCGGGCCTGGAGGCGCAGCAGGGCGGCCACCGTCTGGAGGTTGTTCTTCACCCGGTGGTGGATCTCCCGGATGGTCGCGTCCTTGGTGATCAACTCACGTTCGCGGCGGCGCAGTTCGGTGACGTCCCGGAGCAGCACCAGGGAACCGATGCGGGTGCCCTTGGGCTTGAGCGGGATCGCCCGGAACTGGATGACCCCGTCGTTGGCCTCGATCTCGAACTCGCGGGGCGCCCAGCCGCTGGCGACCTTGGCGAGGGCCTCGTCCACGGGACCGCGGGTGGGGGCCAGTTCGGCGGTGGTCCGGCCGAGGTGGTGGCCGACCAGGTCGGCGGCGAGGCCCATGCGGTGGTAGGCGGAGAGGGCGTTCGGGGAGGCGTACTGGACGATGCCGTCCGCGTCGAGGCGGATCAGGCCGTCGCCCACGCGGGGCGAGGCGTCCATGTCGACCTGCTGGTTGGCGAACGGGAACGCGCCGGCCGCGATCATCTGGGCGAGGTCGGAGGCGGACTGGAGGTAGGTCAGCTCCAGGCGGCTCGGGGTGCGCACGGTGAGCAGGTTGGTGTTGCGGGCGATGACGCCGAGGACGCGGCCCTCGCGCCGTACGGGGATCGACTCGACCCGTACGGGGACCTCCTCGCGCCACTCCGGGTCGCCCTCGCGCACGATCCGGCCCTCGTCGAGCGCGACGTCCAGCATGGGGCGGCGCCCGCGCGGGACCAGGTGGCCGACCATGTCGTCCTGGTAGGAGGTGGGGCCGGTGTTCGGCCGCATCTGGGCGACGGAGACATAGCGGGTGCCGTCGCGGGTGGGGACCCACAGGACCAGGTCGGCGAAGGAGAGGTCGGAGAGCAGCTGCCACTCCGAGACCAGCAGATGCAGCCACTCGAGGTCGGAGTCGTCGAGGGCGGTGTGCTGGCGGACCAGTTCGTTCATGGAGGGCACGTGTGCGAGCGTACCTGGCGGTTTGTACGGCGTTGAAATGCGCCGGTCTGCAGCCGCATGGCCCCTGAAGACACCCGCGGGCCGCGGCGCCTGGGAGGGACCCTCAACCCTCCCGGCACCGCAGCCCGGAGCAATATCGGCCGTGGGGTGTGCGGTCCCGGTCGGCCGAAGGATGAGGAGCCGGGGCAGTCAGGGCAGAGAGCTCCGGTTCCTCGGTCCGTCTTCCTGTGCGGGGAAGACGGATGCTGTGGTTCCCACGCATGGGACTACCGCACAGTAGGTTTTCGCGAGGATGGTCTGCAACGATTGTGGACTAGACCACTCCGCGTGTCCATGCGTCGGAGGTTGTTTGTTGCCGGCCGTTTGCCGCCGGCGGTGTGCTGTCGAAGACCATGCGGCGCGGGCCGTCGCCGTTGCCGACCCCTGGCAGCCTAACCCGCTCCGGTCATCCGCGGGGCCAGATAGTCATGGCAATTTCGGCGAGCGCCTCCAGTTCCGCCCGGCTCGCGCCGTCGCGCGCCTGCTGGGACATGCCCTGGATCATCGCCCCGGCGTGCCGGGCCAGGGCCGCCGCGTCGGTGTCGGGCGGCAGCTCGCCCGCGGCGATGTCCGCTCTTATCCGGCTTTCGATGGCCGCGATGGCGGCGTTGCGCCGGTCGCGCAGGTCCTGCTCCACCTCGGGGGTGGAGCAGTTGGTCGCCGCGTGGACGACGAGACAGCCGTGCGGCCGGCCGGGGGCGGTGTACTCGACGGCCGCCTCGCGCAGCATGCGGTGCACGCCGGCCCGGGCGGTGGGTTCCTCGGCGAGGGCGCGCGCGGTGAAGGAGCCGTAGCGCGCGCCGTACACCTGCACGACCTCGTCGAACAGCGCGCGCTTGTCGCCGAACGCGGCGTAGAGGCTGGGGGCGCCGATGCCCATGGCGCGGGTGAGGTCGGAGACGGACGTCGCTTCGTACCCGCGCTCCCAGAAGGCCATGATCGCCCGCTCCAGGGCGGTCTCGCGGTCGAAGGAGCGGGGCCGGCCGCGCCCGCGACGACCGGCGGAGGCGGCCTCGCGCTCGACGGAGGGGGCCTTGCGCCCAGCGGGGGCGGCCTCCTCCCCGGTGGCGTCCTGCGCCTTGTTCTCCTGCGTGCTCACCATGGAGTGCATTTTATAGCGGGCGCTAGACAAATGTCAGCGGCCTGCTCTACCGTCTTTTCTGTAGCGACCACTAGCGAATTGCGAAGGGGGCGTCGTCATGGGCGCGCTGAGCGGGAGGACGGCACTCGTCACGGGGGCGAGCAGGGGGATCGGGCGCGGGATCGCCGAGCGGCTGGGCCGCGACGGGGCGCGCGTCGCGGTGCACTACGGAACGAACGAGGTGGCGGCGAAGGAGGCGGTCGCGGCGATCGAGGCGGCGGGCGGCTCGGCCTTCACGATCGGCGTGGAGCTGGGAAAGGCCGGGGACGCGGAGGCACTGTGGGCCGAGTTCGACCGGCACGCGGACGGCGTCGACATCATCGTGAACAACGCGGGGATCGGCACGTCGTCACCCCTGACGGACATCGACGAGGCGGAGTACGACCGGCTCTTCGCGGTGAACGTGAAGGCGCCGTACTTCATCGTCCGGCACGGCCTCGGCCGGCTGCGCGACGGCGGCCGGATCGTCAACATCTCGACCGGGCTCGCGCGCAACGCGGTGATGCCGGACCTGACGGCCTACTCGATGACGAAGGGCGCCCTGGACGTCTTCAGCCGGGACCTGTCCAAGGTGCTGGGCCCCCGGGGCATCACGGTGAACTCGGTGGCTCCCGGCTTCATCGAGACGGACAACACGGCCCCGCTCCTCAGTACGGAGGAGGGCCGGGCCCAGGCCGAGGCGATATCGGCCCTGGGCCGGGTGGGCACCCCGGCGGACGTCGCGGACGTGGTGGCGTTCCTGGCCTCGGAGCAGGCCCGCTGGGTCACGGGCGGCTGGCTGGACGCGACGGGGGGTTCGCTGCTCTGAGCCGAGCTTCGGCAGGGCGGGGGGCGCGGACGGGGCCACCGCGCAGGGCTCGGGTCGGGGCTCGCCGACGGGGACGGAACCCCGGTCCGCCACTCCCCCGCGACACCTGGGACGGGCGCCGCCGCTCTGTTAGATTGGTCTAAACCACATGACCCTTTCGGGTGCCCTTCGAGTCCCCTCTTCAGATCGGCAGGCCAAGCGTGGAAGTTGTCATCGTTCCGGACGCCCAGGCCGGCGGCGAGCTGATTGCCGAGGCCATGGCCCAGCTGCTCCGGCGCAAGCCCGACGCCCTGCTCGGTGTGGCCACCGGCTCCACCCCGCTGCCCATCTACCAGGCCCTCACGGCCAAGGTGCGCGCCGGCGAGGTGGACGCCTCGCGGGCGCGGATCGCACAGCTCGACGAGTATGTGGGGCTGCCCGCGTCGCACCCGGAGTCGTACCGCTCCGTGCTGCGGCGGGAGGTGCTGGAGCCGCTGGGGCTGTCGATGGACGCGTTCATGGGGCCCGACGGCGAGGCGGAGGACGTCCAGGCGGCCTGCGAGGCGTACGACAGGGCGCTCGCCGAGGCGGGCGGGGTGGATCTGCAGCTGCTCGGGATCGGGACCGACGGTCACATCGGGTTCAACGAGCCGTGCTCCTCGCTCGCGTCGCGGACGCGGATCAAGACGCTGACCGAGCAGACCCGGGTGGACAACGCGCGGTTCTTCGACGGTGACATCGACCAGGTGCCGCATCACGTCATCACACAGGGCATCGGGACCATCCTGGAGGCGCGGCATCTGGTGCTGCTGGCCACCGGGGAGGGGAAGGCGGACGCGATCGCCGCGACGGTGGAGGGGCCGGTAGCCGCGGTCTGTCCGGCGTCCGCGTTGCAGTTGCATCCGCACGCGACGGTCGTCGTCGACGAGGCGGCGGCGTCCAAGCTGAAGCTGGCGGACTACTTCCGGCACACGTATGCGAACAAGCCGGAGTGGCAGGGGATCTAGGGGTTCAGAGCGCCCTTCGGGGCGCGTCAAAGGCGCCGGGCTCCACAAGGGCCCGGCGCCTTCACGTCGCAGGAGCGGGAGCGGTTACGCGCCCGCGATGATCTCCGCCGCCGCCCGGCCGCAGACCCTCGCCGCGCCGTGGGTGGCGATGTGGAGGGCGCCGCGGGCGGGGGCCTGGGGGACGCCCATCTCGACGACGATCGTGTCGGGGCGGGCGGTCAGGACGGTGTCGAGGGCCGCCGCCATCCAGGGGTGGCGGTGTTCGTCGCGGACGACGGCGACGATGCGGCGGGACCCCGCCGCCGCCAGGGCCCTGCGGCCCACCTCCTCACCCGAGCCGCCGGAGCCACCCGGACGGTCCGAGGTACCCGGACGGTCCGAGGCACCCTGGCCACCACCCGAGTCGCCCGAGAAGGTGCCCGTGTCCGTGCCGGGGAGCAGTGCGGCGAGTTCGGCGGCCACGCCCCACGGGGTCTCGTCGCCGACGGCGATGTTGGCGACGGGGGTGAACGCGGCGACGTACGGCGCCTCGGTGAGCGGGGTGTAGCCTGCCGCGCCGGTCACTTTCAGGGCCCGCCGGGCGGCGGTCAGGCCGATGTCGGTGGCGGGGCCGGGCTCGGTGGGAGCGGCCTGGGCGGTCCAGCGGGCCAGGGCCCGGACCCGCCGCGCCGCGTCCGCGAGGCGTTCCTCGGCGAGTTCGCCGGACCGCACGGCGTCGACCAGGGCGTCGCGCAGGCGGCGTACCGTCTCGTCGTCGGCGAGCCCGCCGCCCACGCAGATGGCGTCGGCGCCCGCGGCGATGGCGAGGACGCTGCCGCGTTCGATGCCGTAGGTCGCGGCGATGGCCTGCATCTCCATGCCGTCGGTGACGATCAGGCCGTCGTAGCCGAGTTCGCCGCGCAGCAGGTCGGTGAGGATGCGGGGGGACAGGGTCGCCGGGCGGTCCGGGTCCAGGGCGGGGACCAGGATGTGCGCGCTCATCACGGCCCGGCTGCCGGCCGTGATGGCGGCGCGGAAGGGGGCCAGGTCGCGGTCGCCGAGGACCGCGGGGTCCACGTCGATGCGGGGCAGGGCGTGGTGGGAGTCGACGGCGGTGTCGCCGTGGCCGGGGAAGTGCTTGGTGCAGGCGGCGACGCCGGCGGACTGGAGGCCCTCCACGTAGGCCGCGGTGTGCCGGGCGACCAGGCCGGGGTCGGCGCCGAAGGAGCGGACGCCGATGACCGGGTTGCCGGGGTTGGAGTTGACGTCCGCCGAGGGCGCCCAGTTGAGGTTGACGCCGCAGGCGGCGAGGCGGCGGCCGAGTTCCCGGGCGACCTCGCGGGTCAGCTCGACGTCGTCGACCGCGCCCAGCGCGTGGTTGCCGGGGAAGGAGGAGCCGGTGCGCACCTCGAGGCGGGTGACGTCGCCGCCCTCCTCGTCGATGGCGACCAGGACGTCCTCCCGCTCGGCGCGCAGCTGGGCGGTAAGGGCGGCCAGTTGCTCGGGCGAGGCGATGTTGCGGCCGAACAGGCCGACGGAGGCCAGGCCCTCGCCGAGGCGGCGCAGCAGCCAGTCGGGGGCGGTGGTGCCGGTGAAGCCGGGCTGGAGGACCGTCAGCGCGTCCCGGGTCAGAGTGTCGGTGTCGCTGGCGAATGTCGTCATCGAGGGGGTTATCCCTTCACGGCGCCGGCGGTGAGGCCGCTGACGGCCCTGCGCTGGAGGAAGACGAAGAGGATCAGGATCGGGATCGCGAAGAGGGAGGAGGCCGCCATGGTCGCGCCCCAGTCGTCGCCGAACGCGGTGCGGAAGCTGGACAGCCACAGCGGCAGCGTCTGCGCCTCGGCCTCCTTGTTGAGCACCAGGACGAGCGCGTACTCGTTCCACGCGGTGATGAAGCCGAACAGGGACGTCGACATCAGGCCGGGCGCGAGCAGCGGCAGGATGACCCGGCGGAAGGCCTGGCCGCGGGTGCAGCCGTCGACCATGGCCGCCTCCTCCAGTTCCTGGGGCACGGCGGCGACGAAGCCGCGCAGCGTCAGGATGGTGAAGGGGAGGATCATCATCATGTAGAAGAGCGTCAGCGGGACGAGGCTGTTCAGCATCGACGCGTCCCGGACGATCATGTACATCGCGATGACCATGACCTCCCAGGGCGCCATCTGGGCCAGCATGAAGCCGACGATGAAGCCGCGCCGCCCCTTGAACCGCATCCGGGCTAGGGCGAAGGAGCCGGCGAGCGCGATGATCAGCGAGAAGAACACCGCGAGGACCGTCACGGTCAGCGAGTTGGTGACGTAGGTCCAGAAGTGGTCGACGCTCGTCGCGGTCCTGAAGTGCTCGAAGGTGTAGTCGGTCGGGAACCAGACCGGGTCCTCGGAGATGATGTCGCCGGTCGGCTTGAAGGCCGTGGTGAACATCCAGTACACGGGGAAGACGAAGACCGCGAACAGGACGACGGCCGTGATGTTGGGCCACAGGCGGCCGAAGAGCGAGCGCTTCACAGCGCGGCCTCCTCTTCTCCCTCTTGCTTGAGCACGATCCGCAGGTAGTAGGCGGTGAGGCCGAGCAGGATCAGGATGGTCAGGACGGCGATCGCGGCGCCCATGCCGTAGTGCTGGTTGCCGACGCCCTCGATGTAGGCGTAGACGGGCAGGATCTCGGTGAGCCGGTCCGGGCCGCCGCCGTTGATGGTGTAGACCTGCACGAACGCCTTGAAGACCCAGATGATCTCCAGGAACGTCGTGGCGTAGAGGAACGGGCGCAGGAACGGCAGGGTGACCGTGGTGAAGCTCCGCCAGGCGCCGGCGCCGTCCAGGGCGGCGGCCTCGTACAGTTCGTCGGGGATCGTGGTGGTCGCGGCGTAGAGGTTGATCGCGACGAACGGGATGGACTGCCAGACGATCAGCACGGTGACGACGAAGAACGTCGACATCTGGCTGCTGGTCCAGCTGTAGTCGGCCATGGATTCCCAGCCGAGCTTGGCGAGGACCCAGTTGACGACGCCGAAGCGCTGGGCGAACAGCCACTGGTAGACGGTGGTGGCGGCGACCACCGGCATCGCCCAGGCCAGCACCAGGCCGATCATCAGGGTGAGCCGCATCCGCTTGCCGAGGCGGGCGAGGAGCAGGCCGGTCAGGGCGCCGAGGATCATGATCAGGACGACGTTGGCCGCCGTGAACAGGATCGAGCGGAGGGTGACCCGCCAGAAGTCCTCTCCGGTGAGGACCTCCTTGTAGTTGTCGATGCCGTTCCACTCGGTGACGTGCTGGATCAGCTGCGCCATGTTGAGGTTCTGGAACGACAGCAGGACGTCCTTGAGCAGCGGCCAGCCCAGCAGCAGCACGGTGGCCGCGCAGGCCGGCAGCAGCAGGAGGTAGGGGCCGAGCGCGCCGGCGCGGGACCCGGCTCGCGGTCGGGGCCGGCCGGAGCCCTCGCCGTCCGCCCCCTTGCGGACGTCCGCCGGGCCGGAGGGCGGCCGTTCGGTCTGCACGGTCATGCTCGCCATCTCTTCTCTAGACCTACGACTGTCGCGGGGCGGGGGCCGTACGGTGGGTCCGCGCGGCCCCCGCCCTCGGCGAGCGCCTTACTGCTGCTGCGCCAGGCGCTTGTTGAACTCGTCCTCGACCTGCTGGGCGGCCTGGGCCGGGGACTTACCGTTCAGCACCGCGGTCATGTAGGTCTTGACCGGGTTGGGGGCGTTCTCGACCGCGGCCCACTCGGGGATCAGCGGGGTGGTGCCACCGCCCGCGGCGGCCGGCGCCATGGCCTCGGCGGCCGGGTTGCCCTTGACGTTGCCCTGCAGCGACTCCTTGTTGGGGATGACGCCGTTGAGCTTGGCGAGCCGGCCCTCGTACTTGTCGGAGAGGGCGATCTTCAGGAACTCCTTGGCGAGTTCCTGCTTCTGGCTGCCCGCGGCGACGGCGAGGTTGGAGCCGCCGAGGAAGACGCCCTCGGGCTTGCCGGCCGTGGCGCCGGGGATGGTGAAGTAGCCGATCTCCTTCTCGATGTCCGGGTTGGCCTTGATGGCGATGCCGGCTTCCCAGCCCATGCCGATGAAGGCGCCGACGTTGCCCTTGCCGAAGACCTCGCCCTGCTGCGGGGTGGCCTCGTCCTTGTCCTTGGGGGCCTTGGAGAGGGCCTGGAACTTCTTGTACGTCTCCATGGCGGCGGCGACCTTGGGGTCGTCGAGGTTGGAGACGTACTTGTCGCCGTCCTTCTTGACCAGTTCACCGCCCTCGCCGACGACGAGGCCGACGAAGTGGTACCAGTTCTGGCCGGGCAGGTAGATGGGCTCGGCGTCGGTCTTCTCGCCGATCTGCTTCAGGTCGGCGTAGAACTCGTCGCGGGTCTTGGGCAGGTCCTTGATGCCGGCGTCGGCCCAGACCGTCTTGTTGTAGACGACGACGCGGTTGGCGAAGTACCAGGGGGCCGCGTACTGCTTGCCCTCGTAGACCGAGGAGTTGTTCAGGGACTCGGTCCAGTCGGCGCCGATCTCGGCCTTGAGGTCGGCGAGGTCGGCGAGGCCGCCGGTCTTGGCGTAGGCCGGGGTCTGGGTGTTGCCGATCTCGAAGACGTCCGGCGGGTTCTCCTCCGACAGGGCGGTGGTCAGCTTCTGCTGGATGCCGTTCCACTGCTGGATCTCGAACTCGACCTTGGCCTTGGTCTTCTTCTCGAAGGCCGCGGCCACGTCCTTCTGCCACTGGTCCGGCGAGGAGCCGTCCATGACCCACACCGTCAGGGTCTGGCCCGCGTAGCCGTCCGCCCCGCCCTTGTTCTCGCCGTTGCCGTCGTCGCCACCGCACGCCGCGAGCGAGACCATCATGCCCGCGACACCGATCGCGGATATCAGCTTGCGCTTCACGCCACCCTCCTCAGGGATGCCTCAAACCCCCCTGCTCCCCGCGGTGAACCGACGTACCGCCCATGGGGCCGGGACCTGGACCAATGGTGTAGACCAGTACGGGGAGCTTGGCCCAGACCAAATGGCGTGTCAAGGGTCTGAAGTAGGGCCCGACCAGCCGTTATGGGACCTACATATGCAGGAACCTTTAAGTAAGAACCCCGCGAAAACAGCGGCTCGAGGCGTCATACTCGGGTAGACCACTTCAGTGGGCTGGACTAGACCAAAGCAGGCGGCGACGGTATACAGAGGGGATCATCGGAGCGTGCGGACGACACCTCCGAAGGAGACCTCTACGGAGGACGACACCTCTACGGAGCCGGGAAGGCGGAGCATGAGCACCGACGTCAGCAGTGCGGAGAACGAGAGCGGGGCGACCGTCCGTACCGCACGTGTGCCCAAGTACTACCGCCTGAAGAAACACCTGCTCGACATGACGGAGACGCAGGCGCCGGGCACCCCCGTCCCGCCCGAGCGCACGCTCGCCGCCGAGTTCGACACCTCGCGCACCACCGTGCGCCAGGCGCTCCAGGAGCTGGTCGTCGAGGGCCGCCTGGAGCGGATCCAGGGCAAGGGCACCTTCGTCGCCAAGCCGAAGGTCTCCCAGGCGCTCCAGCTCACCTCCTACACCGAGGACATGCGCGCCCAGGGCCTGGAGCCCACCTCGCAGCTGCTGGACATCGGGTACATCACCGCCGACGACCGGCTCGCCGAGCTGCTCGACATCACCACCGGCGGCCGGGTGCTGCGCATCGAGCGGCTGCGCATGGCCAACGGCGAACCGATGGCCATCGAGACCACCCACCTGTCCGCCAAGCGCTTCCCCGCGCTGCGCCGCTCGCTGGCCAAGTACACCTCCCTCTACACCGCCCTCGCCGAGGTCTACGACGTCCACCTCGCCGAGGCCGAGGAGACCATCGAGACCTCGCTGGCCACCCCGCGCGAGGCGGGCCTGCTCGGCACCGACGTCGGCCTGCCGATGCTGATGCTCTCCCGCCACTCCCTGGACCGGGAGGGCAAGCCGGTGGAGTGGGTGCGGTCGGTGTACCGGGGCGACCGCTACAAGTTCGTGGCGCGCCTGAAGCGCCCCGCCGAATAGCGATTTTGTAAAGGCGGTGACCGATATGCGGACGAGGGGTTCCTCTTCCGCGACACCGTGACCTAGATTGCCAGCCCAATCAGGCAGGTGATCAGTGAGGGGACGGAGCCGCCGATGTCACAAGCCCCAGAAGTCGGCAGAGGAGCGGTGGTGACGCCGGTGCGCGTCGTCATCGCCCTCTGCCTCATAGCGCCGTTCGTGGCCATGCTCTGGGTCGGTTCGTACGCGAAGACCGACCCGTCGTTCATCGGCATCCCGTTCTTCTACTGGTACCAGATGGCGTGGGTGCTGATCTCCACCGTGCTGACGATGATCGCGTTCAAGCTGTGGCAGCGTGACCAGCGCGCCCGCCGGGGCGGTGAGCGGTGATGAAGGACGGCGTGAACGGCGTCGCACTCGCCGTTTTCATCTTCTTCTTCCTGGCCGTCACGGTCATGGGCTTCCTCGCCGCGCGCTGGCGCAAGGCGGAGAACGAGCACAGCCTCGACGAATGGGGTCTGGGCGGCCGGTCGTTCGGCACCTGGATCACCTGGTTCCTGCTCGGTGGCGACCTCTACACCGCGTACACCTTCGTCGCCGTACCGGCGGCGATCTACGCGGCGGGCGCGGCCGGCTTCTTCGCCGTGCCGTACACGATCCTCGTCTACCCGCTCATCTTCACGTTCCTGCCGCGGCTGTGGTCGGTGTCGCACAAGCACGGCTATGTGACGACCTCGGACTTCGTGCGCGGCCGGTTCGGCTCGAAGGGCCTGTCGCTGGCGGTGGCGCTCACCGGCATCCTCGCGACCATGCCGTACATCGCGCTCCAGCTCGTCGGCATCCAGGCCGTGCTGGACGTGATGGGCATCGGCGGCGGCGAGGACACCAACTGGTTCATCAAGGACCTGCCGCTGCTGATCGCCTTCGGTGTGCTGGCCGCGTACACCTACTCGTCGGGTCTGCGGGCCCCGGCGCTGATCGCGTTCGTCAAGGACACCCTGATCTACATCGTCATCGCGGTGGCGATCATCTACATCCCGATCAAGCTGGGCGGCTTCGACGACATCTTCGCCAAGGCGGGCGAGGCGTTCGGCGAGACCAACCCGGCGACCGGCGCTCCCCGCGGTGCGCTGGTCCCGGCCGAGGCGGGCCAGTGGACGTACGCCACGCTGGCGCTCGGCTCCGCGCTGGCGCTGTTCATGTACCCGCACTCGATCACCGCGACGCTCTCCTCCAAGAGCCGTGAGGTGATCCGCCGCAACACCACGATCCTGCCGCTCTACTCGCTCATGCTGGGCCTGCTGGCCCTGCTGGGCTTCATGGCGATCGCGGCCGGGATCAAGGTGCAGAACGGCCAGCTGGCCATCCCGCAGCTGTTCGAGAACATGTTCCCGGACTGGTTCGCGGGTGTCGCCTTCGCGGCGATCGGCATCGGCGCGCTGGTGCCCGCGGCCATCATGTCCATCGCGGCGGCCAACCTCTTCACCCGCAACATCTACAAGGACTTCATCCGGAAGGACGCCACGCCCGAGCAGGAGACCAAGGTCTCCAAGCTGGTGTCGCTGCTGGTGAAGGTGGGCGCGCTGGCCTTCGTCCTGACCATGGACAAGACCGTCGCCATCAACTTCCAGCTGCTGGGCGGCATCTGGATCCTGCAGACCTTCCCGGCCCTCGTCGGCGGCCTGTTCACCCGCTGGTTCCACCGCTGGGCGCTGCTCGCCGGCTGGGCGGTCGGCATGATCTACGGCACGGTCGCCGCGTACGGGGTGGCCTCGCCGACGCAGAAGCACTTCGGCGGCTCGTCGAAGGAGATCCCCGGCATCGGGGAGATCGGCTACATCGGTCTGACCGCGTTCGTGCTGAACGTGATCGTGACGGTCGTCCTGACCCTCGTCCTCCGCGCGGCCAAGGCGCCCGACGGCATCGACGAGACCAAGCCGGAGGACTACACGGCGGACGCGGGCGACCCCGGCGTCCAGGTGGAACTGCCCCCGGCGACGGCGGGCTCCGCCCACTGAGCAGCCCTGTCTGCCGTCCGGCGGCGATCCGCGTGCGCGGGTCGCCGCCGGTCGCGTGAGCGGCCTGCGGGCCCCGGACTGCCGAGGCAGGCGTCAGTCGTCCCGTGTCCGTTGCGCCATCTGCGACCAGAAGCGGTCCAGTTCCCGTACGCGCATGCCCACCCAGTGGGGAGTCTTGCGGCGCAGGACCCGGGGCAGGCAGCGGCGCCAGCGGCCGGGGAGGAGGGCCTGTTGCTGGCGGCAGAAGGGCTCGCGGATCTCGCCGCGGGGGACGCAGCCGCGGGGCGGGTAGGGGCAGAGCTGGAACTTGCAGTCGGGCAGGCAGGTCTCGCCGGGCGGGGGCACCACGGCGGTTCCGCCCCGGAGTCCGGGCCGCAGCGGTTCCCGGTCGGTGCGGATGCACGGCGGCAGGGGCGTGTCCGGCTGCTCCACGCGGGTCAGCCGCTCCTCGACCTCGTCGGGATGGCCGTCCCGCTCGATCAGGTTCAGCATGATCAGTACGTCGGCGACGAGCCGCTGGGCGCGCGGGTCGAGGGTGCTCCAGCCGACCGAGGGCGGAATCCACAGGTTGTGCTTGCGGTACCCGCCACCGCCGCGGGGCCGGGAGCCGATGGTGTCGCTGACGCCCTTCTCGTCGATCCACAGGAACCGCTCGGGCCGGCCCGTCTCGAGGGCGAGGGCCGCCAGATCGGCCGCCTCGGCGACGAACGGGTGCAGCCGCCGGGGCTCCTGTCCGTTCCCCTCCGCCCCGCCGGCGACGCCGGGCGCCCGGTTCACCGTACCGGCCATCGACAGCCACCGTTCCACGGTCTGGACGGCGCTCGTCCCGCCGATCCCCGTACCCGGCCGGCGCGCCCCGTCCGACTGCTCCTCCTGCCACCCCGCGCCGCCGCCGCGGACGTGCTCGTGCCGGCCCGCGGTGTCCGGCATCTCCCACAGGCACAGCGCCTGGAGCAGCACGAGCTGGGTGTACCAGCAGCGGGAACGCTGGAGCACGGTCTCCGCCTGGCGGATCAGCTCGGCGCGGTTGCCGGGGTAGGTGTGCGGATGCCGTTTGCGCCGGTTCGCCGCGTATTTGAACCCCTGGGCCAGCGCGGTCTCCAGGGCGAGCGGCAGATCGGGCGGGCCGCCGGTGTACTTCGGGTCCAGGTGGCGCAGCCATCGGGTGAGCCGCTCGCGGGCCTCGTCGCGGTGCGCGTCGTCGACGGAGCCCAGCAGCATGGGCACCATCCAGGCGCGCATCACGAACTCCCGGAAGAGGGCGACTCGCCGTTCCCGGTACCGCTGGTTCAACGCCCGGCGCCGGCGCATCAGTTCCTCGACCCGCTCCGGCGTCCGCGTCCGCGCGCTGCCCCGCGCGCTGCGGGCCCGGGTCATCTCGGCGGCCCACGCCTCGTACTCGCGCCGCTTCCACGCCTTCAGGTCGTTGATCTTGGTGTTGTACTCCTCGATGGGATCGGTGGTCAGCCCGACCCGCTCCCGGATCACCGCGAAGGCCGCGTTGCCCCCGCTGCCGAACTCCTGCGCGGCGGCCAGGCGGACCGGATACGACGGCTCCATGGTGCCCATCCGGAACAGCCGCCAGTACAGCGGCGTGGTGTCCATCCGGTCGGAGACCTGGCGCAGGGCCTCACCGAGCCGTTTGAGCAGCCTCAGCTTGGCGTCCTGGAGGGTGCGCGGATCGCCCTTGATGTGCGGCCAGCGGGCGTGCACCGCGGCGACGATGTCCGTCAGGTAGCCCGGGTCGGGCTCCACGCTCTCCACTTCGGCCGCCGCCGCGTAGAGGTGGAGGGCCTTCGGGTCGTCGGTACGGCGCTGAGCCGCCGCGGTGAGCAGGCGCGAAAGGGGCCGCCCGCGCACCGGGGCGTGCCGCCACCGCTCCCGGATCTCCTTGCCGATCTCCGCGCGCACCCCGCCGCCGTCGGCCGCGAGTTCCGCCGTCCGCCGACGGGACAGCAGGACGAGGGCGATGAGCAGTTCACGGCTGGGGCCGGGCGGCTGCAGCGCCTCTTCGACCAGCCGGCCGGCCTCCCGTTCGCCGAGGTGGTTGAGCAGGCGGAAGCCGAAGTAGGCCTGGATGATGCTGTGCGGGAAGCGGACCTTCTTCTCGAAGCTCTCGACGAGGTCGAGCTTGCCCGCGTTCGCGACGTAGCCGGCGAGCAGGGCGTGGCACTGGTCCCGGTTCCCCCCGCGCAGCCGCCGGCCGGTCTCCTCGCCGAGCCGGTCGCACAGGGCGTCCCAGATCCGCTGCCGGTGCCATTCGGAGAACACGGTGGCGCGTCCGCCGTACCGGTCGAAGCCGCGCCGGGCGGCCCACAGATGGCCGGCGCCGGTGCGGGCGCGGCGGGCCGGGCCCGGGTGGATGTCCCGGTCGAGCAACTCGCCGAAGCCGACCTCGAGCTTGTCCTGGAGCAGCCCCACGCACGCCAGGGCGCAGACCACCTCCAGGGTCTCGCGCCGCTCGCGCGGGCCGAGCGCGACGGAGTCCCGCAGCAGGCCGTCGCACAGGGCGGTCTCCCAGGTCTCCAGCAGCCACAGCCGGAGCGTGCCGCGGTCCCGGCTGCGGGTGTCCAGCCGGTACGGGTCGTCGCGCGGGCGGTCCCGTTCGAGCAGGCCGTGCTGGTGGAGTTCGCGGGCGAGCTGGAGGTAGATCGGCGACTCGGTGACCTCGGCGGTCTCCACGATCCAGTCCACCCGGCGCTCGTCGGTGTCCGGCACCCGGGAGGCGACGAAGTGCAGGGCCTCCTCCTCGCTCAGCGGCTCCAGTTCCACGATGGCGGCGGGGGTGCTCTCCAGCGGGCTGTGCGGCCGGGAGGCGATGACGAGCGGCAGTCTCTCGTCGTGGGCGCGTTCGATGGCCCGGCGGATGATGTTGTCGCGGTTCTGCTGGGCGCTCTCGTCGAGCAGCGCCTCCTCCAGGCCGTCGGCGAGGACGACGACCTTGTCGTCGGCGAGCAGTTGCTGCCAGACCCGCTCGTTCTTGGTGCGGGCGAGGAGGCCGCGGGGCGCCTCCTCGGCGAAGCGCCGTTTGGCGAGCAGTTCGAAGTTCAGGGCGGTCCCGTCGTCGGCGTCGCGCAGCCGGATCGGCACCGGCACGGCCTGCTGCTGGGCCAGCAGTTCGGTGAGCCGGACCAGTACGGCGGTCTTGCCCGCGCCGACGCCGCCGACGAGCAGGTAGGGCCGCCGGGTCTCGCGCTGCCGCAGCCGCTCGGCGATGACCTGGGCGACCTCCTCGCGGCCCACGATCCGGTCGATGTCCGGTCCGGCGGTGAGCACCAGCCGGCGGGGGCAGGAGCGGGCGCGGGCGAGGTAGCGGCGTTTGGTCCAGCTGTACCACCAGAACAGGAAGAGCGCGGCGGCGACGGACGCGGTGAGGACGGGGCCGATGAAGCGGAGGAGGTCGTCGAGGCCGTTGGTGGTGCCGCCCAGGCGGTCGAGGGCGCTCTCCTCGCCGGTGACGAGGTTGTAGACGGCCTCCCCGCACCAGGCGACCACCAGCAGCGCGCCCAGCAGCCAGACGGCCCGGGTCACGTTGGTGTACGACAGCCACCTGCGCCATTTCCTGGGGCGTCCGCCGCCGCGCCGGGCCTCCAGACGGACCGTCAGGGCGTGCCAGCAGCCGAGCAGCCCGCGCCGGACCCGGCCCGCCGCGCGCCGCAGTTCCAGTGTCGCCATCGGCGCGTCACGCGGGCGCCGCGTGCCCGGCGGGCGCCGTACGACCCTCGTCACGGGACGGCCCTCGTCACGGGGCAGCCCTCGTCACGGGAGGCCCTGGTCGTGGATCGGCCCCGGTCACAGGACGGCCCACGTCATCGTGCGCTCCGTCATGGTCCAGCCCTCGTCATGGTCCAACCCCCGTCATGGTGCGCCCCCGTCACGGTCCGACCCCCGCCGTGCTCCGACCCTCGTCGTGCCCCCGTCATGGTGCGGTCTCCTCACGAGACCCCTGCTTCCATGGAATCACTCCGGTGGGGGCCCGCAACCCGGCTGTGGAAACCCCGGCGGGGCCCTGCGAGCCCTGTGGAAAACCCCGGGCCGCTGTCACACCCCTCGGGCACACTCGGCCCCATGGAGATCCTCATCCGCCCTGTCACGCCCGCCGAGTACGACACCGTCGGCGAGATCACCGCCCAGGCCTATCTCCGGGACGGTCTGCTCGACTTCGGGGAGAGCGACGCGTATCTGGAGGAGCTGAGAGACGTGGCGAAGCGGGCCGCCGCGGCGGAGGTGCTGGTCGCCGTGGCGGAGGAGCGCGTCGTCGGGGGCGTGACCTTCGTCCCGTCCGGTGGGCCCATGGCCGACGTCGCGGGCCCCGGCGAGGCCGAGATACGCATGCTGGCCGTCGCCCGGGAGGCCCGGCGCCGCGGCGCCGGCGAAGCCCTGGTGCGCGCCTGTGTCGACCGCGCCCGCGCCACCCCGGGCTGCGTCCGCGTCGTCCTGTCCTCCCAGCCCACCATGCACAGCGCCCACCGCGTCTACGAACGCCTGGGCTTCGTCCGCACCCCGGAGCGTGACTGGAACCCGCTCCCGGAACTGGACGACATCACTCTGCTCACCTACGAGTTGACGCTCTGAAACCGCTACGACACAACATCTGGGGGTGCCATCGCCGCCCGACACAACATGTATGCTCATGCTCGCTGTCGCCGCAGGGGAATCCGGTGTGAATCCGGAACTGTCCCGCAACGGTGTACCCATGCCCGTATATGCGGGTATGGGCGTCAGTCCGAGGACCTGCCGACAGTGCGCCCGACCATCCGGTCCGGGCGCCTGACGTCCGGGCCTCGTGGAATGGGCCGGTGGACGCGACGCCGCGTGCGCTCGTGAGCTGCCCCCTGCCCTCGCAGGCCCCGTGCCGAGCGAGGGAGAGCCCCCACGTGACCATCGCGCCCGCAGATCCGGCCTCAGCAGCGGTCCCGTCCCACGACGCAACGGTCCCGTCCCACGACGCGGCCGTCCCGTCCCACGACGACGGTCCCGGCGCCGCGCTGCTGCGGATCCTGACCGAACTGACCGCCGATCTCCCCGACGCCGACCCCGGCCGGGTCGCCGCCGCCGCGCTGCGCGGCCGGTCCGCCCGCGCGGACGAGACGGAGCTGCGCGAGCTGGCCACGGAGGCGGCCGCCGGCCTCATCTCCGAGGACCCCGCCTACAGCAGGCTGGCCGCCCGGCTGCTGGCGATCGGCATCACCGCCGAGGCCGCCTCGCAGGGTGTCACGTCGTTCACCGAGTCCGTCGCCGTCGGCCACCGCGAGGGCCTGATCGCGGACCGCACCGCCGCGTTCGTCCGGCTGCACGCCGAGCGCCTGGACGCCCTCGTCGACCGCGCCGCCGACGACCGCTTCGGCTACTTCGGCCTGCGCACCCTGCACAGCCGCTATCTGCTGCGCCACCCGATCACCCGCAAGGTGATCGAGACGCCCCAGCACTTCCTGCTGCGCGTCGCCGCCGGTCTCGCCGAGGACGACACCACCCGCTCCGTGGAGGAGGTCGCGGCGCTCTACGGGCTCATGAGCCGCCTCGACTACCTCCCCTCCTCCCCCACGCTGTTCAACTCCGGCACCCGGCACCCCCAGATGTCGTCCTGCTACCTCCTGGACTCCCCCAAGGACGAGCTGGACTCCATCTACGACCGCTACCACCAGGTCGCCCGCCTGTCGAAGCACGCCGGCGGCATCGGCCTGTCGTACAGCCGGATCCGCGCGCGCGGTTCGCTGATCCGCGGCACCAACGGCCACTCCAACGGCATCGTCCCGTTCCTGAAGACCCTCGACGCCTCGGTCGCCGCGGTGAACCAGGGCGGCCGGCGCAAGGGCGCGGCGGCGGTCTACCTGGAGACCTGGCACGCCGACATCGAGGAGTTCCTGGAGCTGCGCGACAACACGGGCGAGGACGCCCGCCGTACGCACAACCTGAACCTCGCGCACTGGGTCCCGGACGAGTTCATGCGCCGTGTGAACGCCGACGAGCAGTGGTCGCTGTTCTCGCCGTCCGACGTGCCGGAGCTGGTGGACCTGTACGGCGAGGAGTTCGACGCGGCGTACCGCGCGGCCGAGGCGAAGGGCCTCGCCAAGAAGACCATGCCCGCCCGCGATCTGTACGGCCGGATGATGCGCACCCTCGCGCAGACCGGAAACGGCTGGATGACGTTCAAGGACGCCGCCAACCGCACCGCCAACCAGACCGCGGAGCCGGGCCACGTCATCCACTCCTCCAATCTCTGCACGGAGATCCTGGAGGTCACCGACGACGGGGAGACGGCGGTCTGCAACCTGGGCTCCGTGAACCTGGGCGCCTTCGTGGACCCGGCCCGTCAGGACATCGACTGGGAGCGGCTGGACGCCACCGTCCGCACGGCCGTCACGTTCCTCGACCGCGTCGTGGACATCAACTTCTACCCGACCGAGCAGGCGGGCCGCTCCAACGCCAAGTGGCGCCCGGTGGGCCTCGGCGCCATGGGTCTGCAGGACGTCTTCTTCAAGCTGCGGCTGCCGTTCGACTCGGCCGAGGCGAAGGCGCTGTCCACGCGGATCGCCGAGCGGATCATGCTGGCCGCGTACGAGGCCTCCGCCGACCTCGCCGAGCGCAACGGCCCGCTGCCCGCCTGGGAGAAGACCCGTACCGCCCGCGGGGTCCTGCACCCCGACCACTACGACGTGGAGCCGACCTGGCCGGAGCGCTGGTCGGCGCTGCGCGAGCGGATCGCGGAGGTCGGCCTGCGCAACAGCCTGCTGCTGGCCATCGCGCCGACCGCCACCATCGCCTCGATCGCGGGCGTCTACGAGTGCATCGAGCCGCAGGTGTCCAACCTGTTCAAGCGCGAGACGCTGTCCGGTGAGTTCCTCCAGGTGAACTCCTACCTGGTCGCCGATCTGAAGAAGCTCGGCGTGTGGGACGCCCGCACCCGTGAGGCGCTGCGCGACGCGAACGGCTCGGTGCAGGGCTTCGCGTGGATCCCCGAGGACGTACGGCGGCTCTACCGCACCGCGTGGGAGATCCCGCAGCGCGGCCTGATCGACATGGCCGCGGCCCGCACCCCGTTCCTGGACCAGGCGCAGTCCCTGAACCTCTTCATGGAGACGCCGACCATCGGCAAGCTCTCCTCGATGTACGCGTACGCCTGGAAGTCCGGGCTGAAGACGACGTACTACCTGCGCTCGCGGCCCGCGACGCGCATCGCCCGCGCCGCCCGGGCGCAGCAGCCCACCGTCCCCGTGCAGCAGGCCGCCGACCCCGACGCGGTCGCCTGCTCCCTGGAAAACCCCGAGTCCTGCGAGGCCTGCCAGTAATGACCACCCGTAACGCCAATCTCCTCGACCCGGGCTTCGAGCTGACCCTGCGTCCCATGCGCTACCCGGACTTCTACGAGCGCTACCGGGACGCCATCAAGAACACCTGGACCGTGGAGGAGGTCGACCTCCACTCGGACGTCGCCGACCTCGCCAAGCTGTCCCCGGGTGAGCAGCATCTGATCGGCCGGCTGGTCGCGTTCTTCGCGACGGGCGACTCGATCGTGGCGAACAACCTGGTGCTGACCCTGTACAAGCACATCAACTCCCCGGAGGCGCGCCTGTATCTGTCGCGCCAGCTGTTCGAGGAGGCCGTCCACGTCCAGTTCTATCTGACGCTGCTGGACACCTACCTCCCCGACCCGGACGACCGGGCGGCGGCGTTCGCGGCCGTCGAGAACATCCCGTCCATCCGGGAGAAGGCCGAGTTCTGCTTCAAGTGGATGGACTCGGTGGAGGAGATCGACCGGCTGGAGACCAGGGCCCACCGCCGCCGTTTCCTGCTGAACCTGATCTGCTTCGCCGCGTGCATCGAGGGCCTGTTCTTCTACGGCGCGTTCGCCTACGTCTACTGGTTCCGCAGCCGGGGCCTGCTGCACGGCCTGGCCACGGGCACCAACTGGGTGTTCCGCGACGAGACGATGCACATGTCCTTCGCGTTCGACGTGGTCGACACCGTCCGCAAGGAGGAGCCGGACCTCTTCGACGACCGGCTCCAGCAGGAGGTGACGGACATGCTGCGGGAGGCCGTCGAGGCGGAGCTGCAGTTCGCCCGCGACCTGTGCGGTGACGGTCTGCCGGGCATGAACACCGAGTCCATGCGGCAGTACCTGGAGTGCGTGGCCGACCAGCGTCTGACCCGGCTGGGCTTCGCCCCGGTGTACGGCTCGGAGAACCCGTTCTCCTTCATGGAGCTCCAGGGCGTCCAGGAGCTGACCAACTTCTTCGAGCGGCGTCCGTCCGCGTACCAGGTGGCCGTCGAGGGCACGGTGGACCTGGACGAGGACTTCTGAGCCGCACCGCCAGGGCCGGCCGCCGACCGGGCCGGCCCTGGCGGGGACGTCACCTCGGCACCGCCCGCAGCAGCAGCCGCTGCGGCCTCAGGGTGATGCCGACGCGGGTGGCGTCGTCGGAACCGGGCACCTGCTCGAAGCGGTACTTCGTCGCCACCGCTGCCGTGATGAGCGTCAGCTGGGCCATCGAGAAGTGGTCGCTGGGGCACTTCCGATTACCCACGCTGAAGGGGCTCATGGCATATTTCGGCACTTCCTTGGCGCGTTCCGGAAGCCATCGGTCGGGGTCGAAGTCGAGGTGGTGCGCGTACGATTGCGGGTCGCGCTGGATCGCGTACGGGCTGTACACGATGTCGGCGCCCGCCGGAATGCGATAGTCGCCGAGCGCGGTGTCGGTCACCGCCCGTCGGGTCAATATCCAGACGGCCGGGCGCAAACGCATCGCCTCGACGACGACATTGTTGGTGTGCCGCAGCTTGCGGACGTCCTCGAATGCCACGGGACGGCCACCCGTTACGGATTCAACCTCTTCCCGGACCTTGTCCGCGTGTTCCGGGTGTTCCGCGAGCACCTGGAGCAGCCACATGATCGTGGAGGCGACGGTTTCGCTTCCGGGCGTGAGTATCGCGACCACCTGGTCGTGGATCTCCTGCTCCCCGATGGGCTCGCCATTCTCGTCCTTCGCCTCCAGCAATGCCGTCAGCAAATCGTCCGGCTTTTGACCGGATGCCCGGCGCTCGGCGATGATCTCGTCGACGAGCAGATGCAAATCGGCCAACGCGCGGTTGAATTCGCGGTTGGCGGGCAGCGGCAGCCGGTACAGCGGCCCGAGCGGGACCACCATCCGCCGGTACATGCCCTGGAACACGACCGCGAGCGCGGTGCACAGCCGCTCGGCCCGCTCGTCCATGTACTCGCCGCGCAGCAGACAGCGGGCGGCGATCCGCACGGCCACCCGGAACGACTCCGAGGTGCAGTCGATGGTCTCGCCGGGCCGCCAGCGGGTGGTCAGCGCGTGCGCCTCCTCCTCCATGATCGGCCCGTACGCGGGGATGGCGTCCAGCCGGAAGGCGGGCTGGATGGTGCGGCGCTGGCGGCGGTGGCGCGGGCCGTTGGCGGTGGCCACGCCCTCCTTGCCGAGCAGGCCTTCCAGGGACTCCCACAGCGGCCCGTCGATCTTGAAGTCGGGGCTGAGCGCGAGCGCCCCGGTGAGCGCGGGGGTGGTGACCGCGTACACCGTCTTGGGGCCGAGCCTGAGCCGGACGACATCGCCGTGCTCGCGCAGCCGGGACATGAAGGCCAGCGGGTCGCGGACGAGCTTCAGGCCGTGGCCGAGGAGCGGTACGGCTCCGCCGGCGAGGGGCGGTTCGCGCAGTTCGGTCGTCCGGGCCGCCTCGGGGGCCGCGGGCTTCACGGACTCGACGGTCATTTCTCACCTGCCGCTTCGTTGTCGACGTACGGGGGCGTGGACCGGTCGTCCCAGCTGTCCACCCGGTACCGGCCGGACTCGTGGTGGAACCAGTAGACGGAGCTGAACCAGTTGCGCATATTCGCGACGCAGGTGCGGACGGCGACGCTGAGTTCCTTTCCCCGTACCGTGCCGTCGGCGAGGTCGTCGGCGAACCGCAGCGCCTCCCGTTCGGCGACGAGGAAATCGGATATGCATCGCTCGACCCGCTGCCGGATTTCGGCGATCGCTTCCTCGAGGGTCAGCCCTTCATGGGTGATGAGACTGATGCCGAGATTGTGGACCTCATCGCCCGCGATTTCCTTGGGCAGCGAACAGAGGTCGTTGTACCAGGCGGCGAATTCCTGACTGAGCAGTGCCGCCCGCCGAAATGCCGGGTGTTTCCGTACGGAATCCGGGAGTTCGATTCCGGCACTGGGTTCCAGCAGATCGGTCCAGATCCAGTGCGCGAAGGTGAGCCGGCGGAGTTCCAGGTATTCCTGGACCGTGGGCACGAATCCCTCGGTGCGGTTGCGGAATTCCCGGTCGTACGCCTCTATCACCGCGTGGAAGTGCCGGGCGAAGCGCGCGTTCCAGGTGTCCGGCAGGAACGAGTACAGCCGCAGCACGCTGTCCGCGAAGCCGGCCACCACCGGGTCGTCGTGGCCCAGGTGGCCCTGGGGGTGGTCGAGGGCGGTGTGCAGCCGGGTGCGCAGCCGGTCCCAGGCCAGGGGGCGGCGGTGCACGATGTCCCGGTCGTGGCGGTCGTCCCAGACGAAGAACCAGGCGCTGTAGTCCCCGATCGCCTGCATGACCTCGTCCGGCGCGCCGAGGTAGTACCCCGCCATCAGGTCGGTGTAGCACAGGCCGTCGGCATATTCCTCCACCTTGTCCGCCGGCATCAGCCGCTTTTCCAGCAACCAGGTACGGGTCTTCTCCTGGAGCCTGGGCCAATACGGGTGCAATTGCCTGGTAAACGCCGCCTCGATCACCGGGAGAGCGAGCGACGGTGGAACGGCGACCGCGGTCGCGGTGGTGCTGTGTGGGAAAGCAGGCACGAACAAACCCCTCTCAGCCGCCGGTTGGCACACACCCTCGGTCATGCCGGGCGTGCGCCGTTGCGTAACCCCGCACTTCCATTCAGCACCACAACTGACCGTTCTGGGAACGGATTTGCTCCACTCACTACCGCATACTGCCGAGACACCCCTCTTGTGTGACTGGTTCTGGATCACCGCGGAAGCGGAAGCGGTCGAACGCACGACGGACAGAAGAACGGCGCCCGACCGGGAAGGAAAGTCCGGTCGGGCGCCGTACGGAAGAGGCGGGTGGTGCTCAGTCGTTCGCGACCACGGGGTAGCGGGGCTCGTTCTCGGCCATCTGCCGCAGCGCGTCCTTGCGGTCCCGCTTGGAGAGCCGGTCGATGTAGAGGTAGCCGTAGAGGTGGTCCGTCTCGTGCTGCAAACACCGAGCGAAGTACCCGGTGCCGCGGACCTTGATCGGGTTGCCGTACTCGTCCTGGCCGGTCACCTCGGCGTAGTCGGGCCGGGCCAGCGGCATGTACGCGGTCGGCACCGACAGGCAGCCCTCGTTGCTGTCGTCCAGCCGGCGCTTCTCCGCGGGCAGCTCGACCAGCTTCGGGTTGCACACCACACCGACGTGGCGCACGCCCTCGTCGTCCGGGCAGTCGTAGACGAAGACCTTCCGGTCGACGCCGATCTGGTTCGCGGCCAGGCCCACGCCCTCGGCCGTGCGCTGCGAGGCGAACATGTCGTCGACCAGCTTGCGCAGCTCGTCGTCGAACTCGGTGACGTCCTGGCACTCCTTGTGGAGCACCGGGTTCCCGACGACGGTGATCGGCCGGGAGGTGCCGCGCTCACGGTACGCCCGCTCGCGCTCCTCGCAGTCCTCCGTGTCGATGACGAAGCCCTCGTCGTCCACGGGGAGCACGCCCACGTGCTGCTGATCGGTGTCCTGCTGCGCCATGACCGACGTATGCCTTCCTGGAAAAAACAAGGGTGCGATGCGCATCCAGGGTACGGGCAACGCGCCCCCTCGGGGGCGCGGGGAACTGCGCGGACAACCCACGCCGACCCGCACCCGGCAACGACGCTCAACACACCTCTTCGAGATCCCGCCAATCCCTGGAATCCGGACTGTCGGCCACCCACCCGTCCAGCAACCCCCGTACCAGGGAGGCTGGGGCGGCGACGCCACACTCCCGCTCCGGCACCCACAGCTGCCCGTCCGTCCGGTGCCCCAACGGCCCCGGATGCCCCGGCTCACTGTGGTCGTGGGGATCCAGATGCTCCCCGTCCCCCTCGTCCGCCGGCATCCGCGACTCCGAGCACATCCGGCACAGCAGCCGCACCGACGACGACCAGTCCTCCGCGGCGAACCCGGCCTCCGCGGCCAGTTGCTCCAGCGCGTCCCGGTCCGCCTCGGTGGCCGCCTCCAGCAGCACCACCCACGTCGGCACCGGCGAGGGCGCCCACAGCTCGATCTCGTCGAAGACGGGGTAGGTGTGCCCGGCGGCCGTGGTCCGCTCCCCGTGGGGCACCCCGTCGTGCAGCACGACCTCGCCCCAGCGCCGCCCGGAGGACGGCAGCGGAATGGACAGCACCTCTATCCGGGCCGGGTCGAGCCGCCGCCCCCACACCACCTCGGCCTCGCCCTCGGGCGACAGCCGTACGGCCGCGCTGCCCAGGTCCATGCCGACGGGCTCGCCGGAGGCGGTGGCACCTCCCCCGGCCTTCGGCCGGGAGGTGCCCCCAGGCACGTGCAGCCCGTAGGCCTGCCAGGCGCGCCGGGCCAGCGGCCAGTCCTGGAGCGCGGTGGCGGCGATGCCGACGTTCCACCAGTCGGGCGCCCCGGTCTCCCGGTCCAGCAGCGCCACGGCCCTGAGTCCCGCCGCGCGGGCCTGCTCCCAGTCGTGCCGGAACTTGTGCAGCAGCGCGAGGTTGAACCAGGAATCCGACAGCCAGGGCTCCAGATCGGCGGCGCGTGTCAGCAGCGCGCCCGCGTCCTCGTACCGGCCGTCGCCGATCAGCGTGAACGCGCGGTCGGTGGCCTGCCGCCACGAGGCGGAGGGCCGGTGCCGTCCCTTGCCGAAGATCCTCACGATTCCCGCCTGCCAGTTCCGTGGAGTGGGCCGGCTGTGCCCCCGGACAGCCTCTCGGACTCCCTCTCCTTCGCATCCAACCACGTACGCCTGGAGAGGCGCTCATTACCCATGGGTTACCCACCCACGGGCAGGGTCAGACAGTCCCGTGACAGGACCCGGGCCAGCGCTTCCACCACCTCCGGGGCGTACTCCCCCGCCGTCGCGAGGCGCAGTTCCTCCAGCGCCGTGAGGGGCCCGCCGGGCCCGGCTCCCCGGGCCTTCTCCTCGTACGCGTTGACCACCCGCACGATCCGCGCGGCGAGCGGCTGCTCCGCACACGGGTCGGCCTGCCGCTCCACGATCTCGGCGACCTGCGGGCTCACCCCGGTCTGCCGGACGACGGCCCCGCCGAGCAGCGCGATCCTGCGCTGTTCGGCGGCGGGCAGGCCCGCGGTGGCCCCGGCGGGCACCGGGTCGACCAGGCTGAGCTGCCCGATGTCGTGCATGAGCGCCGCGTACTCCAGGACGGTCAGCTCGGGCTCCGGCAGGCCCAGGTCCCGGCCGACGGCGCGGCTCAGCGCGGCGACGCGGCGGGCGTGCCCGGCCGGGGTGTAGCCGGCGATCTCGGTGGCGCGGGCGAGGGAGGCGATGGTCTGCCGGTAGGTGGCGCGCACGGCGGCGTACCGGCGGACGGCGACCTGGGTGAGCAGCAGCGGCACGCTGAACACGGGCAGCGCCCACAGCCCGGCGACCGCGACCGCGAGCGCGATCACCGCGCCGGTCGCGCACACCGCGGAACCGACACCCGGCATGGCCCGCAGCTCGTCGCGCAGCAACGGGCCGAACGGCCAGCCGGTGCGCGAGCGCGCCAGCGCGGCGGCCAGCACGGCGTCGCACAGCGCGGTGAGGACGAGCAGCGCGACCAGCAGCAGCGCGTACGCGGGCCCGACCCAGCCGTCGAACACGCCCCGGTTGTACAGCGGTTGGAAGCAGGCGGCGGCGAAGCCGACGGTGAGCACCCGGCGGGCCAGATCGTCGTACGTCGGCCCCCGGCCGCGGGCGAGGTGCGGGACGCAGCCGGCCAGCGAGGCGGCGAGCACGACACAGACGACCTGGGCGACGCCGTGGGCGGTGGGCCGGCCGGCGTTCTCCCCGAGCAGGGCGTACGACAGCGCCCCGGCGGCGCCGACCGGCGCGGCCTCCCGGATCCGCTCGGCCCCGGTCCAGCGGGTCAGCTCACCGAGGGCGACCAGCGCGCCGAACGCCAGGGCGACACCGCGTTCGGCGAGCCCGGTGGAGAGCGTGGCGGCGAGGGAGAGGGCGGTGAGCAGGGCGGCACTGGTGTGGATGAGGGTCCGCGGCAGGACGGGCGTCACCGGTGGGCCTCCTGCCTGCCGGGGGTCGTGCCGGGAGACGTGCCCTGGGGCTGCCCGGGCCCGGCCGCGGGGGTCGCTCCCCGGGCCGCTTCCGGCCCGGTCCCGGTCCCGGGTGGGGCCGGCGGCCGGGATGGCGGGACCTCGTCGGCGGTCACCACCGGATGCCAGCCGTGTCTGCCGAGGGCCCGCACCAGCGCCTCCACCATCCGCGGGTCGAACTGCGCCCCCGCGCACCGCTCCAGCTCCGCGACCGCCGCCTCGACGGGCCGGGCCCGCCGGTAGCTCCGGGTGGAGGTCATCGCGTCGAAGGCGTCGGCGACGGCGACGACCCGCGCGGACTCGGGGATGCGGTCCCCGACGAGCCCGTAGGGGTAGCCGCTGCCGTCCATCCGCTCGTGGTGGTGCAGCACGGCGGCCCGGGCCTCGCCGAGGAAGGAGATGCCCCGGACCATCTCGTGCCCGTACTCCGGGTGCAGCTCGATGATCCGCCGCTCCTCGGGCGTCAGCGGCCCGTCCTTGCGCAGCAGCCGGGTGGGCACGCCGAGCTTGCCGACGTCGTGCAGGATGCCGGCGAACCGCAGCACCTCGACCCGCTCGTCGTCCATGCCCAGCTCGCGGGCGATCATCATGGAGGCCTGTCCGACCCGCTCGCCGTGGCCGCGGGTGTACCCGTCCTTGATCTCGACGGCCTGCACCAGCGCCCGGATGGTGGCCTGGTGGGCGGCCCGCTCCCGGTGGTACTGGGCGAAGGCCCACCAGGAGACGCACATCGGCAGCAGCACGAGCAGTGAGACGACCGGCCCGTACCGGCTGCGCCACAGTACGGCCATCATCAGTCCGGCCAGTCCGTGCACCCCGAGCGGGGCGAGCGAGCGCGTGAAGAGCCCTCGCCAGGCCCGGCGGGCCGGTACCCGCTCAGCGATCAGCAGGACGCTGCCGTCGAGGAGGGCGAGGACCGCGCAGAACACCAGCACCGCGACCGCGGCGGGCAGCAGCGCGTACGGGAAGTCGGCGGACGCGACGGCCTCCCGTCCGCCCAGCAGCCCGAACACCCGGGCCGCGGCCCACACGGCGAGAACCGGCTCGGCGGCCCGCCAGATCCGGCGCAGCAGCACGGGCCGCTGGTCGACCCGGGCCAGCAGCGCCCCCGGCAGCGCGACGAGCGCGGCGGCGGGCGGCGGCAGCAGGAAGGCCCCGGCCAGCAGCACGGGGTGGCAGGCGCCGGGCGACCGGCGGGCGGTGATCCGCTCTCCGCCGGTGTGCAGGGCCGCCAGCAGCGCCACGGCCCACCAGGGCGCGCCCGCCGCGGGCAGCGGGGCCAGACAGATCAGTGCGGCGAGGGCGACACCGGCGACGTACACCCGGGCCCGTGCCGGAACCGCCTCCATGACGACGTCCCTCCCCAGCCCCCGTCCCTGTCTCTCCAGGCTGGGAGCCTAGGGCGGCCGGGGGGAGGGTGCGGACCGTTGGTCCGCCGATTAGCACGTTCGGGTGACGGAAGCCCCGCGTGGCGGGGTCGGGACTCCTCGAGGGGTCGGGACGCCCGAGGCGTCAGGACTCCTGAGGTGTCGCCGTCACATCGTGCTCGGGCACGGTCTGCCCGGAGCGGATCAGCTCGATCCGCCCCATGACCTTGGCGCGCAGGTCGGTCGGCACCTCGTCATGCCCGCAGCACCGCTTGACCAGCTTCTTCACCGCCTGCTCGAGGCCGTACTTCTCCAGGCAGGGCGAGCATTCCTCGAAGTGGTGCTGGAACTTGTCCCGGTCGAGGGGCGGCATCTCACTGTCGAGGAACTCGTACAGGTGGTCCAGGACCTCACTGCAGTCCGTCTCGTGCGGCTCTCCGCAGCTCATGAGCCCGAGCCTTTCGCTTCGTTCGACGACTCTCCGGCGCCGGCCGGGACCAGCCCGCGCTCGCGGGCGTAGTCCTCGAGCATGCCGCGCAGTTGACGGCGGCCCCGGTGCAGCCGGGACATCACCGTTCCGATGGGTGTCCCCATGATGTCCGCGATCTCCTTGTACGCAAAGCCCTCCACGTCGGCCAGGTACACGGCGATGCGGAATTCCTCGGGGATCGCCTGCAGCGCTTCCTTCACGTCCGAGTCGGGCAGGTGGTCGAGCGCCTGCGACTCCGCGGAGCGCAGACCCGTCGACATGTGCGACTCGGCACGGGCGAGCTGCCAGTCCTCGATCTCCTCGGCCGCGCTGCGCTGCGGTTCACGCTGCTTCTTGCGGTAGGAGTTGATGAAGGTGTTGGTGAGGATCCGGTACAGCCACGCCTTGAGGTTGGTGCCCTCGCGGAACTGGTGGAAGGACGCGTACGCCTTGGCGTACGTCTCCTGCACCAGGTCCTCGGCGTCGGCCGGGTTGCGCGTCATGCGCAGTGCGGCCGAGTACATCTGGTCGAGGAATTCGAGCGCGTCCCGCTCGAAGCGCGCGCTGCGCTCGGCGGTGGTCTCCGCGCCCGTGTCCGCGCTGATGCCCTGGCCCTCGGGCAGCTCCGCCTGGCCGTTGTCGGTCCCTGCGTCGGTACCGCTGACCGGACCCACCTCCTCGAAAAGCTTTGCGGAACCGAATCCGGTCCCACCCGAATCGGAGGATAGACGACGATCCGGTCCGCCCGCCGCCCGAATAGGGGCGGTCTTGGCCGCGTGCAGCACCGTCCAGTCCAGATCGGCACGGCTGCTGCGGCTCGGGCAGTACGTCGAACCCATGCGGCGGACTTCCTCTCCTACGACGTCCGTGCTGGTCGGTCAGCACTTCTGTCCGCCTCAACAGCGACCGCGGTCCGGGCATTCCCGCGGCATTGCCGAACTCTTCCCGAAGCCTTACCCGAGGGAGCCGGTCCACTTCACGACCGCGTCCGTGACCACCGCCAGGGCCTCGGCCTGGTCCAGCGGCGCCCGCTTCGGCACGGCGAGGCCGTGATCGGCGTACGGCACCTCGACGAGCTCGAAGTCCCCGTCGGGGAACTCGCCGGGCTTCCCCCACGGGTCGTTGCCGCCCTGCACGACCAGGGTGGGCACCCCCGCTCCGGCCGCCCCCAGCAGCTCCTCGGCGCGGGACTTCTCCGGCTTGCCCGGCGGGTGCAGCGGGAAGGCCAGCGCCAGCACGCCGGCCGCGCCCAGCTCGGCGGCCGTACGGCAGGCCACCCGGGCCCCGGCGCTGCGCCCGCCCGCGATCACCGGCAGGCCGGGCCGGGCGAGGGCGGGCCACAGGCCCCGCCACCCGGTGTCCAGTGTCTTCGGCGCGGGCGCCATCTTCTTCCCGGCGACCCGCCAGGGCTGCTCGACGAGCGCCACGGTCACCCCGTGGCCCGGCAGCGCGGCCGCGACCGCCCGGAGGTCCCGGGCCTCGACGCCGCCGCCCGCGCCGTGGCCGACGGCGAGGACGAGGCGGGCCTTGCGGGCCCGGTGCCAGGTGATACGGGCGGTGCCCGCGTCGGTCTCGACGAGCTGGGTGGTCTCGGTGGTCGTCACATCAGAAGAGTGTGCCCTCCTCGGGGGCCGCCAGCTCCTTCAGCAGCTCCGGTCCGTTGTTGCGGACGTTGCTGACGGCCGTGGACACCGGGTAGGCGCGCATCAGGCCGGGCGGCGGCGGGGCGAGCAGCTCGCGCAGCTCGTCGGGGTCGGTGCGGGACGGGTCCAGCCAGGCGTCCCAGCGGTCCGGGGTGAGCATCAGCGGCATCCGGGGGTGGATCTCGGCGAGCGTGCCCGGGCCCTCGGCGGGGGCCACGGCCAGCGGGGAGGTCTCCGCCTCGGTGGTGATCACCGAGCAGGTCGCCCACCAGGCCCGCGGGTGATCGTCGGGCAGCGTGCGGTCCCGCCAGAACTCGTACAGCCCCGCCATCGCGAACACGGACCCGTCGGCGGGCAGCACGAAGTACGGCTGCTTGCGGGGCCGCTTCCTGCGCCCCTCGACCTCCAGCTCCCGCTCCTGCCTGCCGGTGACCCACTCGTAGTAGCCGTCGGCGGGCAGGATGCAGCGCCGGGCGGCGAAGGCGCGGCGGAAGGCGGGCTTCTCGTGCACGGTCTCCGCGCGGGCGTTGATCATCCGGGCGCCGCCGTCGGGGGTCTTGGCCCAGGACGGCACGAGCCCCCACTTGAGCCTGCGCAGCTGCCGAACCGGACGCGGGTCGTCCGCGTCTTTCAGAGGACGGTCCAGGACGGCGTAGACCTCTTTGGTCGGCGCCACGTTGTAGTCGGGCTCAAGAGTCTCCTCCGGCTCCCACTTCTCGATCTCGAAGACTCCTGCGAGATCCTCGGGCCTACGACTCGATGCATACCGTCCGCACATGCGTGCCACACTGCCAGACTCCGTACGACCCGAGGGAGCGCCCCAGCAATCATGGACACCACAGCCACCTCTCTCTGGGACGAACTCGTCGGCACCCAGCCCGACCCCGACCTGTGGGTGGTGATCGCCACCCTGGTGGCCGCGCTGGCCGTGATCGCCCCGCCCGGTCTGTGGCGGCTGTCCCGCAACGCGATCACCATCGCCCACGAGGGCGGCCACGGCCTGGTCGCCCTGCTCACCGGCCGCACCCTCACCGGCATACGGCTGCACTCCGACACCAGCGGCCTCACCGTCAGCCGCGGCAAGCCGTACGGCCTCGGCATGATCCTCACCGCCGCCGCGGGCTACACCGCGCCGCCGCTGCTGGGCCTGGGCGGCGCCGCCCTGCTGGCCTCCGGCCGCATCACCCTGCTGCTCTGGCTGGCGACGGCCCTGCTGCTCGCGATGCTGGTGATGATCCGCAACGCGTACGGCGCGCTGACGGTGGTGCTGACCGGCGGCCTGTTCGTCCTGGTGTCCTGGCTGACCGGCCCCCAGGTGCAGGCGGCGTTCGCGTACGCGGTGGTCTGGTTCCTGCTGGTGGGCGGCGTACGCCCGGGGTTCGAGCTCCAGTCGAAGCGGCGCCGGGGTGGCGCCCCCGACTCCGACGCCGACCAGCTGGCCCGTCTGACGCACGCACCGGCGGGCGTGTGGCTGTTCCTGTTCCACGCGGTGTCGCTGTGCTCGCTGACAGGCGGGGTCCGCTGGCTTCTCGGGCTGTGACCACCCGCCCAGGGGCCCGCCCGGGGGCGCGGGGACCGCGCGACCGCTCACCGGGGGGCGCGAGCCCACGCGACCAGCCACAACGGCGCCGCACCCGACGACCGGCCGGTCCCACCCCTTCCTTATAAAGTGAACCCATGGCCCCGAACCCCGCCACACCTCCCGCCCTCTGGCCCGCCCCGCACGCGAGCGGAGCCGTCGACGCGACGGTCCACGTGCCGGGGTCCAAGTCCGTCACCAACCGCGCCCTCGTGCTTGCCGCCCTGGCGAGCGAGCCCGGCTGGGTGCGCCGCCCGCTCCGCTCGCGCGACACCCTGCTGATGGCCGGTGCGCTGCGGGCAATGGGCGTGGACATCGAGGAGACGGTGTCGTCCAGCTCGGCCGGCGCGGGGGCCGCCGACGTCACGGGCGAGGCCTGGCGGGTGCTCCCCAACGGCCTGCGCGGACCGGCCACGGTCGACGTCGGCAACGCCGGCACGGTGATGCGGTTCCTGCCGCCGGTCGCCGCCCTCGCCGACGGTCCCGTCCGCTTCGACGGCGACCCGAGGGCGTACGAGCGTCCCCTGAACGGCGTCATCGACGCGCTGCGCGTGCTGGGCGCGCGGATCGACGACGACGGCCGGGGCGCGCTGCCGCTGACCGTGCACGGCGGGGGCGCCCTGGACGGCGGCCGGGTGGAGATCGACGCGTCCTCGTCGTCGCAGTTCGTGTCGGCGCTGCTGCTGTCGGGGCCGCGGTTCAACCAGGGCGTCGAGGTCCGTCACATCGGCCCCACGCTGCCCTCCCTGCCGCACATCCGGATGACGGTGGAGATGCTGCGCGCGGTCGGCGCCCAGGTGGACACCCCTGAGTCGGGCGGCGAGCCGAACGTCTGGCGGGTCACGCCAGGCGCGCTGCTGGGCCGCGATCTGACGGTCGAGCCGGATCTGTCCAACGCCCAGCCGTTCCTGGCGGCGGCCCTGGTGACCGGCGGCACGGTGCTGATCCCCGACTGGCCGGCCCGCACCACGCAGCCCGGCGACCGGCTGCGGGAGATCTTCACGGAGATGGGCGGCTCCTGCGAGCTGACGGAGCACGGCCTGCGGTTCACCGGTTCCGGCGCGATCCACGGCATCGATGTCGACCTGGGCGAGGTCGGTGAGCTGACCCCGGGCATCGCGGCGGTGGCCGCGCTCGCCGACTCCCCGTCCACGCTGCGCGGCGTGGCGCATCTGCGGCTGCACGAGACGGACCGGCTGGCGGCCCTGACCAAGGAGATCAACGAGCTGGGCGGCGACGTCACCGAGACCGCCGACGGTCTGCACATCCGCCCGCGCCCGCTGCACGGCGGGATCTTCCACACGTACGAGGACCACCGCATGGCGACCGCCGGCGCGATCCTGGGCCTGGCGGTCGAGGGTGTGCAGATCGAGAACGTGGCGACGACGGCGAAGACCCTCCCGGACTTCCCCGAACTGTGGACCGGGATGCTGGGGCAGTAGGGACGCGGGGACACACGCATGCGCCGCTACGGCAAGCACACCGACGAGGACGACATCCGCAGCCGCCCCAACCGCAAGGGCAACCGGCCGCGTACGCACATCCGGCCCAAGCACGAGGACGCCGCCGAGGGCATGGTCCTCACCGTCGACCGGGGCCGCCTGACCTGCCTGGTCGAGGACCGCGTGGTGATGGCGATGAAGGCCCGTGAACTGGGCCGCAAGGCGGCCGTGGTCGGCGACCGGGTGGCCCTGGTCGGCGATCTGTCCGGCAAGAAGGACACGCTCGCGCGGATCGTGCGGATCGAGGAGCGCTCCTCGGTGCTGCGCCGCACGGCCGACGACGACGATCCGTTCGAGCGCGTGGTCGTCGCCAACGCCGACCAGCTCGCCATCGTCACCGCCCTCGCCGACCCCGAGCCCCGCCCGCGGCTGATCGACCGCTGTCTGGTGGCGGCGTACGACGGCGGTCTCACCCCGCTGCTGGTGATGACGAAGTCGGACCTCGCCCCGCCGGACAAGCTGCTGGAGCTGTACGGCGACCTGGACATCCCGTATGTCGTCACCAGCCGTGAGGAACTGGAGAACGGCGACGCGGCGGACCGGGTGCGCGAGCACCTGGGCGGCAAGATCACCGCCTTCGTCGGCCACTCCGGTGTCGGCAAGACGACCCTGGTCAACGCGCTGGTGCCCGAGGAGCGACGCCGGCTGACCGGCCATGTGAACGCGGTGACGGGCCGCGGTCGGCACACCACGACCTCCGCACTGGCGCTCCCCCTCGCCGGCGTGGACGGCTGGGTGGTCGACACTCCGGGCGTACGGTCGTTCGGCCTCGCCCACATCGATCCGTCCCGGGTGATCCACGCCTTCCCCGACCTGGTGCCGGGCACCGAGGGGTGTCCGCGCGCGTGCGGTCACGACGAGCCGGACTGCGCGCTGGACGACTGGGTCGCCGGGGGCCACGCCGACCCGGCCCGCCTGTACTCGCTGCGCCGGCTGCTCGCCACGCGGGAGCGGCGGGAAGGCGACTGACCTCCGCGTTGTTTGTCCTGGGGTAGGTCCGGTAAGGGCATAATCGCACCGAGCCAGAAGCAAGCCTGACCAAAACCGGGCGAAGCGGCCACAGTGCGCAACGGGGATTCACGGGGACAAACGGGAGGACAGCACATGGCGTGGCTGCTGGTCATCGTGGCCGGATTGCTCGAAACCGGTTTCGCTGTCTGCCTCAAGCTCTCGCACGGCTTCACCCGGCTGTGGCCGACGATCGCCTTCGCCGCCTTCGCCCTGGGCAGCTTCGGTCTGCTCACCCTGTCCCTGAAGAAGCTCGACGTGGGTCCGGCGTACGCCGTGTGGACCGGAATCGGGGCGGCGGGCACCGCCATCTACGGAATGATCTTCCTCGGCGACATCGTGTCCACGCTGAAGATCGTCTCGATCAGCCTGGTGATCATCGGCGTGATCGGACTCCAGCTGTCCGGCTCGGCACACTGAGTCGACCTCAGACCGGCTGCCGGGGCAGCACCGCGCGCACCAGCTCGGCGACGCCGCCCTCGCCCGGCGGGGCGGCCACACAGGACAGGGCCAGCCGGACCACCAGCTCGCAGGAGCGGGCCAGTTCGGCGTCCTCCGCCTTGTCCCGGCCGGTCCCGTCGCCGGGGCCGGTGAGGACGGCGACGGCACGGTCGCGCACCAGGGCCACGAAGTTGCCGGGTGACGGCAGCGGCCCGTCCGCGCGCCGCTGCGCGGGCACGGCGGTGGTGGGCGGTACGGCGGCGAGGGCCGGGGCGGGCAGCCGCTCGCTCCAGCAGCCGGTGAGCAGGGCACGGACCAGCGCGTTCTCCCGGGCGGCCGTGGCGATCCACTCGGCGGCGGCGGTGAGCCGCTGTCCGGTTTCCACCCGGGGGTCCTCCGGGCGCGCGTCAGTGTGGGGGTCCGCGCGGGAGGGCGCCGGCACGGTGAGCGCGCGGTCGACCCCCGCCAGATACGCGTCCGCCTCCCGCCGCACCAGTGCGCGGGCGAGACCGTCCTTGCTGCCGAACTCGTTGTACAGCGTCTGCCGGGAGACCCCGGCCGCCGCGGCCACGTCCACCATCCGCACCGCCGACCACGGCCTGCGCGCCAGCGCCCGGTAAGCGGCGTCCAGCAGGGACTCCCGCGCTGCAGGCATCATCGCCTCCCTCGCCGACCGGCGGCTCTGCGCCCAGATTTGACGCGGCCAAAACCACTGTCAAGGGTTCACGCAGGCACAAAGGGCGCACGAGAGACCGCGCGCGGGGCGGCGGAGCGGGGCGCTGGACGTTCGGCGAGGTCAGGTCAGTCGTAGAAGAAGAGTTCCAGGTCCTCCACCGACCCAGGCCCGTACAGGAACCCCTCGGCGCGGGCCACCTCCGCCCCGGGCGGGGTCTCGCCGGCCGGGAGCCGCCGCATCCACAGCTCGCCCTGCTCGCCGACCGCGTAGATCCCGGAGAGCAGGACGGCCATGCCCGCGGAGCGCGGCGGGCGGCGCCCGGCGACGGGCGTGAGGTCCCAGCCTCCGGCGCGGGCGGCCAGCCGGAGCGCTCCGGCCCAGTGGGCGATCCGCCCGAGCCGGACGGGCCAGAGGTCACCGGTGAAGGGAGGCAGCCGTCCGCCGTGGAGGGGGTTGGTCGCGGCTCCGACGTCCGCCATCACCTGCCGCTCCACGGCGTCGCGCGCCCAGTGCCCCTCCTGGGCGTCCTCGATCGCGGCGGACAGCCACTCCTCCGCGCTGTCGAGCCGCGCCGCGAACGTGTCGTGCATGCCCGCAGCATCGCATCCCCCGGCAGCGGCGGGCCCCGTGTGGCCCCGCACCTCGCAGGCCGGATACCGTTCCTCACATGCCGGACTACCTCAACGACCTCCGCCTCGCCCACGTCCTCGCGGACGCCGCAGACGCCGCCACCATGGACCGCTTCAAGGCCATCGACCTCAAGGTCGAGACGAAGCCGGACATGACCCCGGTCAGCGAAGCGGACCAAGCCGCCGAGGAGCTCATCCGCGGCCAGCTCCAGCGCGCCCGGCCGCGGGACGCGATCCTCGGCGAGGAGTACGGCGTCGAGGGCACCGGACCCCGCCGCTGGGTGATCGACCCGATCGACGGCACCAAGAACTATGTGCGCGGCGTCCCCGTCTGGGCGACCCTGATCGCGCTGATGGAGGCCGGGGAGGGCGGGTACCAGCCCGTCGTCGGCGTGGTCTCCGCGCCCGCGCTCGGCCGCCGCTGGTGGGCGGCGAAGGGTCATGGCGCGTTCAGCGGGCGCAGCCTGCAGAAGGCGACCCGGCTGCACGTCTCGCGAGTCTCGAAGCTCGCGGACGCCTCGTTCGCGTACTCCTCGCTCTCCGGCTGGGAGGAGCAGGGCCGGCTGAACGGCTTCCTGGACCTGACCCGCGAGGTCTGGCGCACGCGCGCGTACGGCGACTTCTGGCCGTACATGATGGTGGCCGAGGGCTCGGTGGACCTGTGCGCGGAGCCCGAGCTGTCGCTGTGGGACATGGCGGCGAACGCCATCATCGTCACCGAGGCGGGCGGCACCTTCACCGGCCTCGACGGACGCCCGGGTCCGCACAGCGGCAACGCGGCGGCGTCGAACGGCCTCCTCCACGACGAGCTGCTGGGCTACCTGAATCAGCGCTACTGAGCTTCACGCGCCCCCTTGTTGACCCTCCCTTTGCCTGCCACTCTGAGAGTCCCCCCACTTGTGAATTTGTGAATCCCGGAACAAGCCCTGACCCGGGGCCTGACCAGGGGATTCCTTAGGAGGTGGCTCCAGCCCATGCTCGTCCGCGACGCCATGAGCACCGTCGTCCTCACCATCGGCCCCACCCACACCCTCCGCCAGGCCGCTGCCCTGATGGCCGCCCGCCGCGTCGGCGCGGCCGTCGTCCACGACCCGGACGCCGGCGGTATCGGCATCCTGACCGAACGCGACATCCTCAACTCCGTGGGCCTCGGGCAGGACCCGGACACGGAGTGCGCGCACGCCCACACCACCACCGACGTCGTCTTCGCCACCCCGGCCTGGACCCTGGAGGAGGCGGCCCGCGCCATGGCGCACGGCGGCTTCCGGCATCTGATCGTCCTCGACCGGGACGAGCCGGCCGGCATCGTCTCGGTCCGCGACCTCATCCGCTGCTGGGTCCCGGCGAAACTGCACAGGGCCACCGCGCCGGCCGTATCGGCGTAGAGCACCGCCCGCATCCGCGCAGATCAACGGCCGTATCCGCGCAGACCACCGGCCGTACCGGCGTGGAACGCACGGCGGGCCGGGCCCCGAGGGGAACCCGGCCCGCCGCCTACGGCAAGCGATCCAGTGCTGGTGGGGTTGTTCAGCCGCGCAGGGCCTGGACCGCGGCCTCCAGCCGCTTGCCGAAGTCGGCGTCCGCGTTGCGGAAGTTGCCGATCGCGCGCTCGACGATGTCCTCGCGCGAGACCTTGGCGATGAAGCCCGCCAGGTTGTTGATCAGCCGCTTCTGCTCGTCGGCGCTCATCAGCCGGTAGAGGTTGCCCGCCTGGACGAAGTCGTCGTCCTCGGTGTGGCGCGGGGTCGGGTGGTTGCCGGTGCCGCCGGTGAAGGCGTCGAACGGCTGCCACAGCGGCCGGCCCGTCTGCTGCGGACCGCCGAAGCTGTTCGGCTCGTAGTTCTTGGCGCCGCCGTGCCGGCCGTCGTAGAGGAAGCCGTCGCGGGAGTTGGTGTTCGCCACGGTCGCGTGCGGGCGGTTCACCGGCAGGTGGTCGGCGTTGATGCCGACGCGGTAGCGGTGCGCGTCGCCGTAGGCGAACAGCCGGCCCTGGAGCATCTTGTCCGGCGAGGGGCCGATACCCGGCACGAAGTGCGCGGGCGAGAAGATCGACTGCTCGACCTCGGCGAAGATGTTCCGCGGGTTGCGGTTGAGCTCCAGCTTGCCGATCTCGATGACCGGGTAGTCCGCGTGCGGCCACACCTTGGTCAGGTCGAACGGGTTGAAGCGGTACGTCGCCGCCTCGGCCGCCGGCATGATCTGCACACCCACGGTCCAGCTCGGGAACTCGCCGCGCTCGATGGCCTCGCGCAGGTCGCGCTGGTGGGAGTCGGGGTCCTCACCGGCGAGCCTGTTGGCCTCTTCCTGGGTGAGGTTCTTGATGCCCTGGTCGGTCTTGAAGTGGTACTTGACCCAGAAGACCTCGCCGGCCTCGTTGTTCCACTGGAAGGTGTGCGAGCCGAAGCCGTCCATGTGCCGGTACGAGGCGGGGATGCCGCGGTCGCCGAACAGCCAGGTCACCTGGTGCGTGGACTCCGGGCTCAGGCTCCAGAAGTCCCAGACGTTGTCCGCCTCCTGGGAGCCCGTGTACGGGTCGCGCTTCTGGGTGTGGATGAAGTCCGGGAACTTGATCGCGTCGCGGATGAAGAACACCGGGGTGTTGTTGCCGACGAGGTCGTAGTTGCCCTCCTCGGTGTAGAACTTCACCGCGAAGCCGCGCGGGTCGCGGACGGCGTCCGCGGCGCCGAGGTTGCCGGCCACGGTGGAGAACCGCAGGAACACCTCGGTCTGCTTGCCGACCTCGGAGAGGAACTTGGCCCGCGTGTACTTCGTGACATCGGCGGTCACCGTGAAGGTGCCGTAGGCGCCGGCGCCGCGGGCGTGCACGACTCGCTCCGGGATGCGCTCGCGGTTGAAGTGGGCCAGCTTCTCCAGGAGGAGCTGGTCCTGGACGAGCACCGGGCCGCCGACGCCCGCCGTCTCGCTGTTCTGGTTGTCGGCTACCGGAGCACCGGCCTCGGTGGTGAGCGGTCCCTGAGTCACGGACGCACCTTCCTGTCTTCCCTGTCCCTTGTTCTAACGCCGATCTCGATCCTACAATAGACATTGTCTAAGTCAAGCAAGTCTCCAATCCAGGGGAGACTCCAACTTCACACCCATTCGGGATACAGGTCCCCTGCTGTTAGGCTGGTGCCATGAGCGACCTTCTTGATCGACTGCGCGGACGCGGATGGCGGATGACCGCGCAGCGGCGTGTTGTGGCCGAGGTCCTCGACGGCGAGCACGTTCACCTCACGGCCGACGAGGTCCACGCCCGAGCCGTCGCGAAGCTGCCCGAGATCTCCCGGGCGACCGTCTACAACACCCTCGGCGAGCTGGTCTCCCTGGGCGAGGTCATCGAGGTCACCACCGACAAGCGAGCCAAGCGGTACGACCCGAACGCACACCGCCCGCACCACCACCTGGTGTGCGCCCAGTGCGGCTCGATCCGCGACGTCCACCCCACGGGCAACCCGCTGGCCGACCTCCCCGACTCCGAGCGCTTCGGCTTCACGGTCTCGGACGTCGAGGTCACCTACCGCGGCATCTGCCCGAACTGCGCCTCGGCGTAGCTCTCACTCCACGGCAAGGCCCCGGCACCCACCTGGTGCCGGGGCCTTCCGCATGCCAGGCGCATAGGCATGGGCGCGGACAGTGCTCACGCACGGAACGCGGAGAAACACCGAGGGCCGGAACCCTTTCGGATTCCGGCCCTCGATCTTCAGTAGCGGGGACAGGATTTGAACCTGCGACCTCTGGGTTATGAGCCCAGCGAGCTACCGAGCTGCTCCACCCCGCGTCGACGAATGCAACATTACGTCAACGTGCCGCCCGAGGCAAATCGCGTCGACGCGGTGGCCCGGAGGGGCGGGGTGCAGGACGACGATCGAGACGCCCTCACGCCGACAGTTCCTCCCGCAGCGCGTCCCGCAGCCGCGCCGCCCGCTCGGCCACCTCCGCCGGCCCCAGCGAGACCGCGAGATCCGCCCAGCGCTGCCCTTCGACCAGCTCGCCGCGACGCGCGTAGACGAGGGCGAGCCGGAGCGCCGCCCGCCCGTGCCCGTCGTCGGCGGCGCGCTTCCACCACATGACCGCCTCGGGCTCGCTCCCCTCCCGGGCCAGCAGCAGTCCGAGATTGAACGCCCCGTTCCGGGAGCCAGCCTCGGCCGCCTCCCGGTACCACCGCGCCGCCTCGACGACGTCCCCCCGCGCCGCCGCCAGCATCCCCACCCGCACCTGCGCCCGCCGATGCCCCTGCGACGCCGCCCGCTCGTACCACTCCTCGCACTCGGTCCGCCGGTGCACCGGCTCCCCCAGCTCCGGCCCGGCCCCCGCCGGCTGCCGCGCGTCGAGCACGGTCGCCAGCCGGTACGCCGCCTCCGCGCTCCCCCCGCCCGCCGCGCACCGCAGATGCCGCTCCGCCTCCTGCTCGTCGCCCTCCCGCAGCCGCGCGATCCCGACCTGGAGCGCCGCCTCCGTATGCCCGGCCGCAGCCGCCCGCTCGTACCACCGCAGGGCGGCCTCCTCCTCCCCCCGCCCCGCGTAGAGAATCCCTAGGTTGAACGCCGCGTCGACGCTCCCCGCCTCCGCGGCCTTGGAGAACCAGGGCTCCGCCCCGGTCTCGTCCCCGCCCTGGAGCAGCAGGATCGCCAGCGCGTTCGCCGCCTCCCGGTGCCCGGCGTACGCCGCCCGCCGGTACCACTGCTCGGCCTGCGCGGTCCGTCCCTGCTCGGCGCAGAGCAGCCCCAGGTTGTAGGCGCCGTTCACGTCCCCGGCGTCCATCGCCGCCCGGTACCACCGCTCCGCGGTCTGTGTCTGCCCGCGCTCGGCGTGCAGCGCGCCGAGCGCGTTGGCCGCGTTGCCGTCGCCCTCCTGCGCGGCCCGCAGCCACCACACGGCGGCGCTCTCCTCGTCGCCGGCGTCGCGCAGCAGGAACCCGAGCGCGCACGCGGCCCGCGCCTCCCCGTCCTTCGCGGACGTCAGATACCAGCGGCCGGCCTCCTTCAGCTCACCGCGCCGCTCCAGGATCGCCCCGAGGTACAGCGCGGCCCGCCGGTGACCGCGCGCGGCGGCCTGCCGGTACCACTGCTCGGCCTCCTCCGCCGCCCCAGCCGCACCACCGCCACCGCCACCGCCTCCCGCCCCGCATACGACACCGTTGTCACCGTCGGTGTCCCCCGCGGCGGCGGCTCTCCGGTCCAGCGCGCGCGCCAGCCGGTACGCCCCCTCCCGGTGCCCCCGCTCGGCGGCGGCCCGCATCCACTTCTCGGCCTCGGTGTCCCCGCGGTGCTCCAGCAGATCGGCGAGCGCGTACGCGCCCAGCACATGCCCCTGCTCGGCGGACTGGCGCAGCCAGTACTCGGCGGCGGGCTCGTCCCCGCGCTCGCGGTAGTGCCGCCCGAGCGCGTGCGCCGCCGCCGCCGAACCGGCGACGGCGGCGATCCGCCACCAGCCCGCGGCCTCGTCGGGGTATCCCCGCTGGTACAGCAGGACGCCCAGGTTGTTGGCGGCGGCCCGGTCCCCGGCGGCGGTCGCGGCACGCAGATGGGGCTCGGCTCCGTCGAGATCGCCGCGGCGCAGCAGCATCGCCCCGAGAACGCTCATCGCCTCGATGTCACCGGCCTCCGCGGCGAGTCGCTGCCGCGCCTCCTCGGCCGCCTCGGCGGCCTCGTCACGGGTTTCCTCCTGGCCGGTCGGCTGCACAAACCGCCCTGTCTCGAACAGAGTTGCCATGTCCCCCATAACGTCCATCGTCGCACCACCCGCAACCCGGGTACACCTCGTATACCGAAGCCAGTGAGGTCACTTCAGCGTTTTGTCGACATGCCCACAGAGAGACAAGTCAAACACAGATTTCCCAACTCCCCACGGCGGCACGGCGATGCACCGCATCGGCACATGAGTTCGCACATGCCGAAGGCCCGGATCCCTGTGAGGATCCGGGCCTTCGATTTCAGTAGCGGGGACAGGATTTGAACCTGCGACCTCTGGGTTATGAGCCCAGCGAGCTACCGAGCTGCTCCACCCCGCGCCGTTGTTCCTCAACCGTATCACGGCGCGGGGGGAGCACTTGATCAGTTATCTGAGCCGGGCTTCGGGCTGGGACTGGCGGAAGCGCCCGAGTCACCGCCACCGCCGCCGTCACCGCCGGCCTCTCCGCCGGAGCCACCGCCTGCGCCGGTCCTGTCGGCGCGCCCCTGAGCCTCCTCGGCTCGCTTCAGCGCGTCCTCCAGGTCCTGCTGCGCCCGGCCGTACGCCTCCCAGTCGCCCTTCTGCAGGGCCTCCTGGCCGGCGTCGAACGCCTTCTGCGCGTCGGCGAGTGCCTCTTCGACGGTCGGGTCCCCGGTCGTCGGCGGCTGGGTCGGCTCGTCGCGGCCACCGTCGTCGCCCTCGTCCTCGGGCGGCTGCGGAGCCGAACCCTCCGCGCCGAACACCTTGTTGAGGGCTTCCTCGAGGGTGTCCTCGAACGCGGTGTTGCCGCCGTAGGTCACCAGGACCTTGCGCAGCAGCGGGTACTTCAGCCCGCCACCGCGGACGTAGACCGGTTCCACGTAGAGCAGTCCGCCGTCGAGCGGCACCGTCAGCAGGTTGCCGTACTCGACCTCCGAGTCACCGCCTCGCAGCAGCCTGATGGACTCGGCGATGTCCTGTTCGGAGTTGAACTGGCTCTGCACCTGCTTGGGTCCGGAGACCGTGGTGCTCGTCGGCAGTTTCAGGATTCTGATCTGCCCGTAGCCGCTGGTGCCCGCCTCCGCGTCGACCGCCATGAACGCACTCAGGTTGTCGCGGCCGTTGGGCGTGAAGGTGGTCGTCAGCGAGAACGCCTGTTCCTTCTGGTCGGGCATCTTCATGCTCAGGTAGTACGGCGGCACCGCGTCGCCCGTCTTGTTGGTCGGGTCGTCCGGCACCTGCCACACCTCGCTGCCGCTGAGGAACGTCTCGGCGTCCTTCACGTGGTAGCGGGTGAGCAGTTCGCGCTGCACCTTGAACAGGTCCTGCGGGTAGCGCAGGTGGGCCATCAGCTCCTCGGAGATCGCGCTCTTCGGCTCGACCGTGTCCGGGAACGCCTTCATCCAGGTCTTCAGGACCGGGTCCTGGGTGTCCCACTGGTAGAGCTTGACCTCGCCGGTGTACGCGTCGACGGTCGCCTTCACCGAGTTGCGGATGTAGTTGACCTGGTTCTGCTGGGCGACCACCGCGCGCTGGTCGTTGGTCGCGGTCAGCGAGTCCGCGGTGGTGTCACCGAGGGTCGTACGGGAGGCGTACGGGTAGCCGTTCGTCGTCGTGTACGCGTCGACGATCCACTGGATCTTGCCGTTCACGACCGCCGGGTAGGCGTCGCCGTCGATGGTCAGCCACGGGGCGACCGCCTCGACGCGCTCCTTGGGCGTGCGGTTGTACAGGATCCGCGAACCCTCGCCGATGGCGCCCGAGTAGAGGATCTGCGGCTCGTTGAACGCCACCGCGTACGCGGCCCGGTTGACGGGGTCGGAGAGGTTGACCCCGCTGTCCGCCCGGTAGCTGTAGGTCTTCTCGCCGCTGTCGTCGGAGTAGTCGATCTCCTTCTGGGGACCGCCGACGATCGAGTACGTGGTGGTCTTCTCGCCGTAGTAGATCCGCTGCTGGTACTCGGGCAGGTCGCCCTTGGACGGCAGGTCGGACTCGGTGAAGACCGGGCGGCCCTCGGAGTCGGCGGTGGTGCCCTTGGCGGCGACCACGCCGTAGCCGTGGGTGTAGCGGAAGTGGTTGTTGATCCAGTTCTTCTTCGGGATGCCGGCGAGGTTCAGCTCGCGCAGACCGATGACCGTGTCCTGGTCCTTGCCGTCCTGGCTGTAGCGGTCGACGTCCAGGTTGGTCGGGAACGCGTAGTAGTTCCGCATCTGCTGGAGCTGCTGGAACGTCGGCGAGACGATGTTCGGGTCCATGATCCGGATGCTCGCCGCGCCGTCCGCGTCGTCCCGCAGCTGCGCCTTGTCCTCGGTCTTGCTGGTCCCCGGGTAGTCGCTGACCTTGGTCCCGTCGATGCCGTAGGCCTCACGCGTGGCCTTGAGGTTCTTCTCGACGTACGGCGCTTCCTTGGCCTGCTCGTTCGGCTGGACCTGGAACTTCTGGACGATCGCCGGGTACAGCCCGCCGATCAGGATCGCCGAGAGCACCATCAGGCCGAAGCCGATCAGCGGCAGCTGCCAGGTGCGGCGCCAGATCGTGGCGAAGAACAGCAGCGCGCAGATGACGGCGATGCAGAACAGGATCGTCTTGGCCGGCAGATAGGCGTTGGCGTCCACATACCTGAGGCCGGTCCAGTTGTCCGTCGCCTTGAAGTCGCTGGACTTCACCGCGAGGCCGTACCGGTCGAGCCAGTAGGCGACCGCCTTCAGGGCGACGAAGATGCCGATCAGCACCGACAGGTGCCCGGTCGCGGCGGCCGTGGCGCGGGCGCCGGGGCTGGTGACGCGCAGCCCGCCGTACAGGTAGTGGGTGAGCGCGGCGGCGATCACGGACAGGATCACGGCGGCGAAGCCGAAGCCGAGCAGGAACCGGTACCAGGGCAGGTCGAACGCGTAGAACTTCACGTCCAGGTGGAACTGCGGGTCCTTCTGCCCGAAGGGCACGCCGTTGACCCACATCAGCCAGGTCCGCCACTGACCGGAGGCGGAGGCGCCGGCGATCAGCCCGACCAGGGCCGTGATCCCCAGCAGCAGCCACTTCTTGTACGGCGCGATGCCCATCCGGTAGCGGTCGAGGCTCTGCTGCTCCATCGACATCGCGCTCAGCGGCGGCCGCAGCCGGTGCGCCAGCCAGATGTTGAAGCCGACCGCCAGGGCCATGAGCAGGCCGAAGACGAAGAAGAGTCCGATCTTGGTCCACAGGGTGGTGGTGAAGACGGACGAGTAGTTCACCGACCGGTACCAGAGCCAGTCCGTCCAGAAGCCCGCGAACATGGTGAACGCCATGCCGAGCACGGCAAGGACGCCCAGTGTCATGAGCAGGGTCCGGACACGCCGGGACGGGCGGCCCACTCTGATCCGTGGCCCCGTCGGGCCTCCGCCGCGGTCCGGCATCTGGAAAGCCAAGGTGGCACCTCGAAAGTCGCTGTTGGTCTGTCAGGCCCCCGGTGTCGCGGGCCGTGGGACGGGCCCCGTGATCGTAGGCCCTCACCTATGCAACTTACTCACGCTTTACTCGGTTCCCGATTCCGGGCGGGAACGAGGCAGGATTGTGACCATGTCCAACACTCCCATGGCGGCGAGCCCGCTCACCCGGGCCGTGCTCGAGATCGACGAGTACGCCTCCGGCCTCGGCTGGGACCAGCCCGCCCGCCTTTTCGCCCTCGTAGACACCGCGCGGTTGCGGGCCCAGGAACCCGCCCTCGCGGCGCAGCTCGGCCTGGGGGACGAGCAGGAGACCTCCGCCGGTCTCACCCCGATCGAGCAGGACGAAGTGCCGACGGACAAGCCGCTCGACGAGTTCCTCGGCACGATCGCCTGGCCCGACGCGGTGGACGGCTGCGCGCTCACCGTGGAGCGCCTGATGCTGCCGCCGTCCGCGGAGGCCCAGGTTCCGCAGGATCTGGACGAGGCCGCGCTGACGAAGTGGGTGGCCGAGCACCCCGAGCGTCAGGAGGTCCGGATGACGGTCGCCGTCCTGCGCGACGGCGCTCGTGAGTCGGCCCTGCGGCTGCGCGAGAAGGACTCGCCGACCGAGGTGCTCACCGGCTCCGACCTGGTGCCGGGCCTGGCGGAGGCGCTGGCGGCGACGTTCGAGGACTGAGAGAGGCCGTTACGGTGCCGGGGGCGCTCCGCGAGACGCGGGGCGCCCCCGCCATGTCCGGGCACCGTCTCCACCACACTGCCGACGGGTGCGGCGGATCAGCCCTTGGTGGTGCACTTCGGCAGGTCGGCGGTGTCGCCGCTGCGGATGTCCTTCAGGGCGCCGAGCGCGTCGTCGATGGTGTCCACCTTGACGAGGGTGAGGCCCTCGGGGGTGTCCTTGGCGGCGGCGGCGCAGTTGTCGGCGGGCGTCAGGAAGAACTCGGCGCCCTTGCCGCGCGCGCCGACGGTCTTCATCTCGACCCCGCCGATGGGTCCGACCTTGCCGTCGTCGTCGATGGTCCCGGTCCCGGCGACGAAACGGCCGCCGGTGAGGCTGCCCGGGGTGAGCTTGTCGTAGATGCCGAGGGCGAACATCAGTCCGGCGCTGGGCCCGCCGACGTCGGCGAGCTTGATGTCGATGCTGAACGGGAACGTGTGATCGGTACCGGCGGAGATCCCGACGATGGCCCGCTTCTCACCGCCGTCGTCGGAGGTCTTCGTGGTGATGACGACGTTCTCGGTCTTCTGCGGCGCCCGCTTCTCCTTCTCCGCGGCGGCCTGCTCCTTGGCCGGCACGATCGTGAAGCGCACGTCCTCGCCGGGCTTGTGCTTGGTCACCAGCTCGGCGACGTCGGCGGGCTCCTTGACGGCCGTACCGTCGACCGCCTTGATCACATCGCCCGCGTGCAGCCTGCCCTCGGCCGGCGAGCCCTTGACCACGGTGGAGACGATCACCCAGGACTGCACCGGGATGTCCAGTTCCTTCAGGGCGGCGACCTTGGCGCTCTCCTGGGACTGGCTGAACTCCTCGGCGTTCTCCTGGGTGGACTCCTCCTCGGTCTTGCCGTCCGGGTAGAGGGTGTCGTGCGGGACCACCTTGTTGTCGTGCGCGAGCCAGCCGTAGACCGCCTCAACCAGGTTCATCCGGTAGTCGGCGCTGGTCACGCGGACGGTGGTCATGTTCAGGTGACCGTCCGTCGGATACGTCTTCCGCCCGGAGATCTGCAGCACCGGCTCGCCGTCGTGCTCGCCCAGCGTGTTCACCGTCGGCCCCGGGGACATCTCCGAATACGGCACGGGGATGAGGACTCCCGCGCACAGGAGCGCGATCAGCATCAGGGTGGAGGCGAGCATCGTCGCAGTGCGGCGTGGCATGCCTCGACAGTACGGGACGCTTCTGTCAGCACACCGTCAGGGCGGCCCCCGCTGCTCAGCCGCCGGTCGTGGACTTCTCCATGGCCGCGCGGAAGCGCGCGTACCCGTCGAGTTCGGGTCCGTCGCTGCGCACCTTGCGGGTCCTGTTGGCCCACACGCCCCACAGACCCGCGCCGATCGCAGCCATCAGCGGAATCAGCAACCAGGCGAGCGCCGCCATGCCGACCTCCCAACCCCATGTGAGCGTCCGCAACTGACTGATCAGCAGATTAACCATCCGCAGTGACAACGCTCACGCCAGGGGTGCGGTTACGCAAGCGGAGGGACGCCTGAACGGGGGACATGCTCCCCCGTCGTGCTCAGCAGGCGCCGACCCACTCCTCGGTGCCGTCGGAGAACCTCTGGTGCTTCCAGATGGGCACCTCGTGCTTGAGGTCGTCGATCAGCTTGCGGCAGGCCTCGAAGGCCTCGCCGCGGTGCGGGCAGGAGACGGCGACGACGACGGCGAGGTCCCCGACCCGCAGGTCGCCCACGCGGTGCACGGCCGCCAGCGCGCGCACCGGGAACTCGGCGACGACCTTCTCCGCGATCCGCCGCATCTCGGCCTCGGCGCTCGGATGGCACGAATACCCGAGCTCGTCCACATCCGCCCCGCCGTCATGGTTCCGCACGGTCCCCACGAACAGCGCCGTCCCCCCGGCGGCGTCGTCCCCGACCGCCCGGAACACCTCGTCCACGGAGAGCGGCGTCTCCCGAATACCGATCAGCTTGATGGGCTCCTGAGCGCCCTGCTCACCGGGATGATCGTTCGTGGCTGCCATGCCACCATCGTGCCTCACCCCACCGACAACCCGAAATGCATCTTTCCCCTCGCCCGCCCCACCCAGGCTTTGGCTCCTCCTACAGCCCATTCCATCCCAGACCCACTCGACTCGGATGATTCGGTGCTGCGCAGTGCGCGTGTAGGGGGCGGGTCCAGGGTGGGCGGAGTCAGGGCGAGGCCAAAAGCCACTCCCGCGCGGGGGCACAGGGAGGAGCAGACCCCTCTCCGCCCGGGGGGTAGGGGCGGAGCCCTCGCCGGGGCTCAGGGGGCGTCGCCCCTGCGAAGGTCCAGGGGCGTAACCGGGGGGAGCCCCTCCGGGGCCGCAGGGACCCAGCCCCCTGCGGGGGGGGCGCACCGCCGCGGGGCAGGAAACCCAGCCGCACCAGGCGCCCACGGCGCACACCCCGCCGCGGCCCATGGTTCGCCGCCCAGGCCCAGCCCTTCCGAGGGGGCGGGGTGGACGCAGCCCCCCGCCGGGGCCCAGAGGGCATCGCCCGGGGCCCCAGCCCCTCCGGGGGTGCAGGGGGCGGAGCCCCCGCTGCGGGGCGGGGACCCAGCCGCACCAGGCACCCAGCCGCACCGGGCACCCACGGCGCGGTCCCCCGCCCGGGTCCAGGGGCGGAGCCCCTGGTGGGGTCGAAGGGGCGGAGCCCCTGGGGAGGGGAATGGGTAGGGGCGGCGGGGGCGGGACTCGTCGTGGCCGCAGCACCAGCCGCGCCCCCTCAGATCCGCCGCCGAGCCTTCCGTGCCCGCCGCACCACCGCCGCCGCACCCAGCAGAGCGACCGTCGCCCCGGCCGCCCCCGCCGCCGTCGCGTCCTTGCGGCCCAGTCGGCGCCCGGCCACGGTATGCCGCCCGGAGACCTCCTCCAGCAGCTCCGCCAGGACCTCCTCGTTGGTCCACCGAGGCCGCCACCCGGCATCGTGCAGCCGGCTGCCGCTCACCACCCAGGGGTACATCGTGTACGCCAGATCGCCCGCAGGCGACGGCGTGAGCCCGATCCGGTGCAGCCGGGCCGCCGCACCGAGCGCGACCGCCGACGGCAGCTCCATCCGCCGGATCCCGCTCAGCTCCTCGACCTCCTCCTGCTCCAGCCACCCGTCGCACCCGACGGCCAGCTCGCCGTCGACCTTCTCCAGGACGGCGTACTCGAGCGCACTGCACAGGTCCTCGACGTGGCAGAACTGCCAGGCCGGCCGCGACCCGGCCACCACCAGTAGTCGAGGCGACTCGAAGTACCTGGTCAGGGCGGTGTCGGTGCCGCCGACGAGCACCGCGGGGCGCACCACGGTGACATTGAGCCCGGGGTGCGCGCGGGGCGCCCGCCGTGCCAGCCGTTCGATCTCCAGCAGGTCGCCGACACCGGTCGCCTCGGCCGTGGCCCGCAGCTCGGCGTCCTCCGACAGGGGCAGCTCGTTGTCCGGCAGCGCCCCGTAGACCATCGCGGAGGTGCACAGCACCGCGCGGTGCACCCCGGCTGCCGCGGCGGCGGTGAGCACGGTCTGTGTGCCCCGCACGTTGTACGCCGTGCGGGCGGCGGGATCGGTCTCCAGGTCGAGGTCGAGCGCGAGGTGGACGACGACGTCCGCCCCGCGCAGTTTCTCCGCGATGGCCGGATCGCGCACATCGAGGATGTGCCACTGCGCCTGAGCGCACTCACCGCGTCGCTCGTCGATGGCGATGACCTGCTTGATCTCCTCCGACGCGGCCAGCCGCGCGGTGAGCAGCGCGCCGACCCCGGACGCGGCTCCGGTCACCGCGACGACGGGCCCGCGCGCGGCGGGAGAGGTTGAGTGGTTTCGCGCTGCGCGAACCTGCGGGTCTGGGGAACTCACCGGGCGTCTCCAGCGGTTGTCTTCAGTACGGGCGCGAGTGACGCGTACGTACCAGGTGGCATCCATCCTGCCGCAGGCCTCCTGTCGGCGAAGCACCGAGGCCCGAACCGCCCCGGGTGTCTACGCTGGGTGGTGTTGTCGGGCAGTCGTGCCGTCGGGAAAAGAACCGGCGGCCTTACCAGCCGAGGAATCCCGTGAGTGACACCCCATTCGGATTCGGCCTTCCGCCGGAGGAGCCGGAGAACGGCGACGAGGGCAAGAAGAAGGACCAGCAGAGCGGTGGTGGGCAGGGACCGGCCAACCCGTTCGGTTTCGGGTCGCTGCCCGGCGCCGGAGGCTTTGGAGGCCCCGGGGCGGACAATCCGCTCGCTGCCATGTTCGGTTCCCTGAACCCCACCGACCTGGGCGCCGCGTTCCAGCAGCTGGGCCAGATGCTCTCCTACGAGGGCGGCCCGGTGAACTGGGACATGGCGAAGCAGATCGCCCGCCAGACGGTCGCCCAGGGCACCTCTGACGGCACCAAGGACGCGAGCGTCGGCCCCGCCGAGCGCACCGCCGTCCAGGAAGCCGTCCGCCTGGCCGACCTCTGGCTGGACGACGCCACCTCCCTGCCGTCCGGCGCCGCCTCCGCCGTGGCCTGGAGCCGCGCGGAGTGGGTGGAGGCCACCCTGCCCGCCTGGCGGGAGCTGGTCGACCCGGTCGCCGAGCGCGTCGGCACCGCCATGGGCGACGTCCTGCCCGAGGAGATGCAGGCCATGGCCGGCCCGCTGATCGGCATGATGCGCTCCATGGGCGGCGCCATGTTCGGCACGCAGATCGGCCAGGCCGTGGGCGTGCTCGCGGGCGAGGTCGTCGGCTCCACGGACATCGGCCTGCCGCTCGGCCCGGCCGGCAAGGCCGCCCTGCTGCCGGTGAACATCGAGGTCTTCGGCAAGGACCTGGGTGTGCCGAAGGAGGAGGTGCGGCTGTATCTCGCCCTGCGCGAGGCCGCTCACCAGCGCCTCTTCGCGCACGTCCCGTGGCTGCGCTCGCACCTGTTCGGCGCGGTCGACGGGTACGCGCGCGGCATCAAGGTCGACACCGCCAAGCTGGAGGACGTGGTCGGCCAGTTCGACCCGCAGAACCCGGAGCAGCTGCAGGACGCCCTCCAGCAGGGCATGTTCCAGCCGGAGGACACGCCGGAGCAGAAGGCCGCCCTGGCCCGTCTGGAGACCGCGCTGGCGCTCGTCGAGGGCTGGGTGGACGCGGTGGTGCACGCCGCCGCGAAGCCCCGTCTGGGCTCCGCCGACGCGCTGCGCGAGACCCTGCGCCGCCGCCGCGCCTCGGGCGGCCCGGCCGAGCAGACGTTCGCCACGCTGATCGGCCTGGAGCTGCGCCCGCGCCGGCTGCGCGACGCCTCCCGCCTGTGGGCCTCGCTCACGGACGCGCGCGGCGTGGACGGCCGGGACGCCCTGTGGGCCCACCCGGACATGCTGCCGACGGCCACCGACCTGGACGACCCGGACGGCTTCGTGCACCGCGAGCACATGGACTTCTCCGAGTGGGACAAGATGCTCGGCGAGGCGGCGCACAAGCCCGACCTGAAGAAGTCCGGACAAGGCGAGCCGGAGCAGGGCCGGGCGGAACAGGCCAAGCCCGAGCCGGGCACGAAGGACAAGGGCGACGGCAAGGGCGACGGCACCGAGTGAGCCTGCACGACGACGCGGTCCTCGTACTGAAGGCGTACGAGGACCAGGACGAGCTGCGCCAGGCCTACCTCGACCACCTCGCCGCGCATCCGGACGGCATGTGGAAGGCCTGCCACGCGGGCCACATCACGGCGAGCGCCCTGGTGATCGACCCGGAGCACGGCCGCGTACTGCTCACCCTCCACCGCAAGCTGCGGATGTGGCTCCAGATGGGCGGCCACTGCGAGCCGGCGGACACCTCCCTCGCGGCGGCGGCGCTGCGCGAGGCGACGGAGGAGTCCGGCATCGCGGGGCTGACGCTGCTGCCGGGCGGCCCGGTGCGGCTGGACCGGCATCCGATCCCGCCCCCCTGCCACGTCCACTTCGACGTGCAGTACGCGGTGCTCGCCCCGGCGGACGCCGTCCAGCAGATCAGCGACGAGTCGCTGGACCTGCGCTGGTTCGCCTACGACGAGGTGGCGGACGTGGCCGACGAGTCGGTCGTACGGCTGCTGGAGGCCACCCGGGCGAGGCTCTGAACGGGTAAGGGGTGACCGCCATGGCGGTCACCCCTTACCGATGTTCTCGTGGGCTCGGTCCGGCCTCAGTTCCAGACGTTGCCCTGGTTCTGCCCGCGGGCCCCCTGCTGTCCCATCCCGTACTGCGCGGCGAGCCCGGAGCCGGTCTGGGCGTTCTGCGGCGGCAGCATCTCGCTCGGCTGGACCAGCGCGAACCCGGTGCCCATGAAGCTCAGCTCCCAGCCCTCACCGGTGTTGCCGCGGCGCCGCCACACCCCGGACGAGTGCGTCTGGGCCTGCATCTGCACCCGCAGCGCGGTGGACCAGGCGACGATCGCGTCGGCGTCGCAGTTGACGTACTTGTCCGGTGTCACCTGCAGCATCAGCGGCATGCCGGAGGTCATCAGCGCGACCTTGCCGCGGCCGGTGATGTTGAGCTGGTACTTCCCGGAGCCGGAGATGCCGTAGAGGCTGTCCACGGCGATGACCTCGTGGTGCAGCGAGGAGTCCATGGCGAGGACGTAGCTGCTGTCGACGGTGAGCCCGTCCTGGTCGACGTCCACCAGGTGGATGTGCTGCCTGAGGTTGGCGAGGTAGACCGTGCCCTGCCCGTGGCAGCGCATCAGGTCCAGGCCCTCACCGGTGCGGGCGCGGTCGCGCGACTGGCTGCTGTTCTGGAACTCGGCGTCGAACTCCACCAGGCCCTGGTAGGCGACCATGGTGCCCTTGCGGGCCAGGATGTCGTCGTGGCCCTCCAGGACGACGCGCAGCATCTGCTTGTTCTGCAGGCTCCAGCGCTCCTGGGTCTGCTGCTCGGCGTGGGCGAAAAGCGAACTCTGCATGGTGTTTCCGGCTCCCCCTTCAGCCCCGGACCCGAAGGCGGTCGGTGCTGTCCTCGCTCGGCTGGACGACGACGATGCCCTGGCCGGAGAAGGCCATCTGGTAGGCCTCCCCGCTGCCCCGGCCGATCAGCGACTGCGCCTTGAAGCTGCGCTTGCCCTTCACCTTGAGGTTCGGGGACCAGGCGACGAGGGCGTCCGGGTCGACGTACGTCTCGTCCTCGCCGCCGCCGCAGTCGACGACGATCGGCTTGCCCCGGGAGGTCAGCGCGACCCAGCCCTGCCCGGAGATCCTGGTGTTCCACAGGCCCTGCCCGGCGAACTTCGCCAGCCCCTTGACCCGCTCGACGCCCCAGGTGAGGTGCGCGTCGAAGGCGAGCAGGTTGGTGGCGTTGACCGAGATGCCGTCGCCGTTGAGGTTGATCACGACGACGTTGGCACCGTAGTCGGCGAGGTAGAGCAGGCCGTCGCCGGAGCACTTCATCAGGGGCGCGCCCTCGCCGGTCATCCAGTCCTTGGCGATCTGGCGCACGGCCGGCGGGTTGGGCTCGTACTGGATGAACCCTTCGTAGGCGACCATCGACCCCACGCGCGCGAGGAGGTCGTTCCCGGTCTGCATGGCGACCTTCAGCATGTGGTTGCCGTGGTTCTCCATGCGGGCGGTGACGGGTGCGGGGGCGTAGCCCGCGAGCGGCTGGTTCATGACGGGCTCCCTCAGACCTCGTACGGCTGGACGACGATGAAGTTGCCGGGCGCGCCCCGGAACTGGAGGTTCACGCTCTCTCCGGTGTCGCCCGGGTAGGCGTTGCGGCGCATGCGGACCTGGCTGGAGACGACCACCTGGGCGGCGGACGACCAGGCGACCACGGCGTTGCAGTCGGCGAACGTGGTCGGCGTGACCGGCAGCACGACGGGCGTGCCGTGGGTCTTGACGACGATCGTTCCGGTGCCCGTGAACTGCATCGTGAACAGCGCGCCGCCGGGGATGCCGTGCCCCTCGATCCGTCGGACCTCGTACTGGAGGCTCTCGTCGAAGGCGAGCACGTTCTCGGCGGAGACACAGATGCCGTCGCCCTGGAGCTCGATCGGGTGCAGCATCGTGGAGTCCTCGGCGAGGAAGACCTGGCCCTGGCCGGTGCAGCGCATCAGCTGCATCTCCTGGCCGGTGGCGTTGCCGACGATCCGGCCGGCGAAACCGGCGCCCTTGTAGCTGAAGTCGACCTTGCCCTGGTAGAGGACCATGCTGCCCTGGCGGGCGAGCACGGGCTGGCCGCCGATGCCGAGGTCGACGCGGACCATCTTCTTGTTCTGCTGCGTCCAGCGCTGCCCGGTGGGCGACTCCCGAAACTGCTGGAGCGCGGCGGCGACTCCGGGCGCCTGCGGGGCGCCGTGCGGCATGCCCTGGGGCATCCCCTGCGGGGCGCCGTAGGGCGCGGGCCGGCCCGGGGCCTGGCCGACCGGGGGCTGCTGGCCGAAGGGAGGCTGCTGGCCGTAGCCGGGGGACGGAGTCTGGGCCTGGGGCATGTGAGGCGCGGGGGCCGCCGGGGGCTGGGCGTAGCCGGGCGGCAGCGGGGCGGTCGGCGCCGGGGCGGCGGCCTGGCCGTACGGCTGCTGCTGGGGCGGCTGGCCGTAGGGGGCCTGCTGGGGCGGCTGGCCGTACGGCTGCTGCGGCGCGGGCTGGCCGTAGGGCGGCGTCGGGGCCGGGGCGGGCGGCGGGACGGTGCCGCCGGGCGGCGTGATGGGCGCGGCGATGGTCGGCGCGGCGTGCACCTGCGGCTGGGGCGCCGGGGGCGGCGTTGCTCCCTGCGGGGGCGCGAAGCCCTGCGCGGGGGCGGGGGCAGGGGCCGGAGCGGGCTCGGGAGCCGGAGCCGGTGCGGGCGCGGGCGCGGGCGCCGGGGTGGGCGCGGCGGCCGGGGCGCCGAACGCGGGCGGCGCGGCGGCGGCCTGGGCGGGCGGGGCGAAGCCGGGAGCGGCGGACGCGGCCGGGTTCTGCTGCGGCGCGGGGGTCTCCTCCTCCGCGACCTCGCCGCCGAAGTTCCTCAGCAGCGCCTCCAGACCACCGTCGAAGCCCTGGCCGACGGCCGCGAACCGCCAGACGTCCTTGAGGTAGAAGTCGCCCAGCATCACGGCGCGCTCGGTGGAGAACTCCGAGCCGTTGAAGGAGTACCGGGCCACCTCCTCGCCGCCCGCGACGATCCTGATGTATCCGGGGTTGATCTGCGACATCTGCCCGGCGCCGTCGATCGTCGCCGTGAACGACAGCTTCTGGATCCGGGGCGGGATGCGGTCGAGCGTGACCCGGAAGGACTCCGTGTCGCCCGCCTGGGCGCCCAGCAGCTGAATGGCCTCCTCGGGGGACTTCGGCTGGTTGAAGAAGACGAAGTACCGGTCGTCCGAGAGCCGTTCGTCGGCGTCGAGCCCGAAGCAGCTGATGTCGAAGGTCAGTCCGGGGCCGGAGATCTGCACGCCTACGTACAGATCCGTGCCCGCGGTGAGGTCACTGATCCTGGCCTTGTGGCCGCGTTGGAATTCCCTGACCATGCGTTACGACCGTCCCCCATCCCGAATGTGAGTGCGTCGCGCCAGGCTAACGGCAAAGTCCGACAACGGACGCGGCCGGTACAGACCCGGTACAGAACCTCCGCCGACCGGTGGCGAACCGGTACGGTGCAGCTCACGGACCGCGCGCGGCGGATCACCGACCGCGCGGGGAGATCACTCTCCGCGCGCGCCGGGCACGTGGGGCAGCCGTTCCGCCGCGACCACCCCTTCGAGGTAGCCCCGGGCCCGCTCGGTCCGCGGATACGCCTCCAACAGCCGCCAGAAACGGGGGCCGTGGCCGGGCACCAGCAGATGGGCGAGCTCGTGGACGAGCACGTAGTCGACGACGTACTCGGGCATGCCCTGCAGCCGGTGCGAGAGCCGGATGCTGCCCTCGGCCGGCGTGCACGAACCCCAGCGGGTGTTCTGGTTGGTGACCCAGCGGACCGAGGTGGGCCGGGCCCGGCCTCCGAGGTACTGCGCCGACAGCCGCTCGGCGCGCTCGGCCAGCTCGGCGTCGCCGAGGGTCCGCTTGCTCTCCTGGGCGGCCAGCTTGTCGAGCATGACGCTCACCCAGCGCTGCTCCTCGGCCTCGGACATCCGGGCGGGGATGAGCACGACGGTGCGATCGCCCTCGCGGTACGCGGACACCGTCCGTCGCCGGCGGGCGCTCCTGCGTACCTCGATCGCGCTCGCCTGCGAGCCGCGGGGCGGCTGGCTCGTCGTGCTGCGCTGTGGCGTTCCGGCGCGGTGCAGTGGGTCGGCGGGCACGCCCCGACGTTACCCGCTGCGCACGCGGGAAGTCCCGAGTCCGGGGCCGTTCCGCCGCGATGCCCCACCGCGCGTTTGATTTATACGACAATCACCCGCCGCCTGTGGACAACTCCCCGCACCCGGCGCCCGGTCCGGGCATGCTGGCCTGCGTCGACAACGGAGCGCGGGCCGACAGGACCGGAGAGACCGGCACGAACGGGCGCAGGTCTGAACAATTTGTCTCAAAGGGCCGGAATCGGGCAGGTCACCTCCCCGTTGACGAACAGGGCTTTGATACGAACTTCTCGGGCAACGGGGGCCTGTCATGCATCCGATGGTGAAGCCCGCGCTCCGGCGCGGCTGGCGCGATCTCAACACCGTGCAGTTCGGGATGACTCCCGCGCACGCGATGACGCTGGGTCCGATGGACACCGCGACCGGCAGCTTCCTCGATCTGCTCGACGGCACCCGCGGACTGGACCTGCTGCGCGAGGAAGGACGGCGGATGGACCTGCCCGACGGCCATGTCGACGCGCTGGTGCGCCGGCTGACCGGTGCCGGGCTCCTCGACGACGCCCGGGGCGGCGGACCGGCCGCGCAGGCGCTGCGCGGGAAGCCGGAGGTCCTGGACCGGCTGCGCCCCGACCTTGCCACGCTGTCGCTGACCACGTCGGAACCGGGCGAGGCCGTCGAGCGGCTGGCCGCGCGCCGCTCCCAGCGCGTGCAGGTGCGCGGCGCCGGCCGGGTGGGATCGGCCCTGGCCGCGCTGCTGTCGGGGGCGGGCGTCGGCGAGGTCGACGTGCGCGACGGCGGCCAGGTGGAGCCGTGGGACGTGAGCCCGGCCGGGCTGCCGGCCGACACCGTGGGCGCCAGACGCGACGAGGCGGCCCGGCGGGTGGCGCGCGCCGCCGCCCCGGACCGCCCGCCCCGCCGCTCCCAGGCCCCCGCCGGTACGGCCGAGCCCGGCTTCTCCCTGGTGATCCTCGCCCCGCGGGACGATGTGGCCGTCCACACCCCCGGCCCGGACACCGCCGCTCCCCTCATGGCCTCGGGCACCCCGCATCTGTACGCCGGGGTGGCGGAGGGAACCGGCATGGTCGGTCCGCTCGTCCTGCCCGGTGAGACGGGCTGCGCGGGCTGTCTGCACGAGGCGCGCACCGACCGGGACCCGACCTGGCCCCGGCTGGTCGCCCAGTGGCGGTCCGGCAGACAGCGGCAGGTACGGCCGTGTGATCTGGCGCTCGCCACCACGGTGGCCGGGCTGGCGGCGGCCCACGCGCTTGCCTTTCTCGACGGCCGGACGCCCTCCAGCGCGGGCGCCCGCTGGGAGGTCTCCCTCCCCGGCCTCCAGTGGCACGCGAGGCCGGTTTGGGCACACTCCGCATGCCCGTGCGGGGCGGCGGAGAAAGCCGGAGGGGAACAGGCCTCAAAGGACGCCGCCGCACACGAGACAATGACTGAGCAAGGGTCGTCAACGCGGGTACGCCGTCCGACAGGCGCGGCGCGGCCGGCTGGGACTTGGAGGGCGCATGTCTGATCTTCCCCGGAAGGCGGTCACCCGGACCGCCAAGCTCGCCGCGCTCCCGCTCGGCTTCGCCGGCCGGGCGACCTGGGGGCTGGGCAAGCGGATCGTCGGCGAGTCCGCGGAGATCGTCGGCCGTGAGCTCCAACAGCGCACGGCGGAGCAGCTGTTCAAGGTGCTCGGCGAGCTCAAGGGCGGCGCGATGAAGTTCGGGCAGGCACTGTCCGTCTTCGAGTCGGCGCTGCCCGAGGAGGTCGCCGGCCCCTACCGCGCGGCCCTGACCAAGCTCCAGGAGGCGGCGCCGCCGATGCCGACCCGCACCGTGCACACGGTGCTCGCGGAGCGGCTCGGGCCAAACTGGCGGGAGCTGTTCCTGGAGTTCGAGGACAAGCCGTCGGCGGCCGCCTCGATCGGCCAGGTGCACCGGGGCGTGTGGCACGACGGCCGCGAAGTCGCGGTGAAGGTGCAGTACCCGGGCGCCGGCGAGGCCCTGCTCTCCGATCTGAACCAGCTGAGCCGCTTCGCCCGGCTGCTGGGCCCGCTGGTGCCCGGCATGGACATCAAGCCCTTGATCACGGAGCTGAAGGACCGGGTCTCCGAGGAGCTGGACTACGGCCTGGAGGCGCAGGCCCAGCGGGCGCACGCCGAGGAGTTCGCCGACGACCCGGACGTGCTGGTGCCCGCCGTCGTCCACCAGAGCGAGCAGGTCCTGGTCACCGAGTGGATCGACGGCATCCCCCTGTCGGAGGTCATCTCCGACGGCACCCCGGAACAGCGCGACCGGGCCGGTCAGCTGCTCGCCCGCTTCCTCTTTTCCGGCCCCGCCCGCACCGGGCTGCTGCACGCCGACCCGCACCCCGGGAACTTCCGGCTGCTGCCCGGCGGCCCGGAAGGCGAGGACGACTGGCGGCTGGGCGTGCTCGACTTCGGCACGGTCGACCGTCTGCCGGGCGGTCTGCCGACCCCGATCGGCGAGTCCCTGCGCATGACCCTCGACGGCGAGGCCCAGGCCGTCTACGACCTGCTGTGCGCGGAGGGCTTCGTCAAGGAGTCCATCGAGCTGGACCCCGACGCGGTGCTCGACTATCTCCTGCCGATCATCGAACCGGCCCAGGTCGACGAGTTCACCTTCACACGCGGCTGGATGCGCAGCCAGGCGGCCCGGATCGCCGACCCCCGCTCCCCCGCCTACCAGCTCGGCAAGCGGCTGAACCTGCCGCCGGCGTATCTCCTGATACACCGCGTCACCCTCAGCACCATCGGTGTCCTGTGCCAGCTCGGCGCGACCGTCCGGCTGCGCGAGGAGCTGGAGGAGTGGCTGCCGGGCTTCGTGCCGGAGGAGGAGCTGCCCGAGGAGTCGGCGGCGGAGGCCTGAGGTCCGCCACCCGGCTGAGAGGAGGCGCCCGGCCTACCACCAGGCCGAGTCCAGGCGCCCCTCGATGGCTCTGAGGTTCTCGCGGGAGCAGCTGTCGCAGAAGTACTGGCGGACGCCGTTCTCCACGGAGCAGGTCCAGGTGGGCTGGAGACCATCCGCAAAGGTGCCGCAGCGGGCGCAGACGACCCGCCCGCGCTTCGTGGGGGAACCGCCCTTGTCACTGCCTCCGGGAAGAGTCGTCACCCGGCGACGATAACGCCGTCACCGGCGGATCGCCCGGCACAACGCACCGCGGGGGCCGGTCCCTTCGGTAGGACCGGCCCCCGCGGGGAAGCTCACGCCTCCCGGTACCGGCAGGCCGCCGCTTCGGGCGTGGCTGGGTTACTGCATGACGGCGAGGGCGAGCGCCCGCCGGGCGCGCATCGAGGCGCGCTCGGCCCGGCGCTGCATCCGGCGGGCGGCCGCCAGGCTCATGGCCCGGCGCTCCCGCTGCGCCTCATGCAGGCGGTCGTGCATATGCGCACGAGCCAGGGCTTCTGGGATGAGTTGCATCTCTCGGGTCCTGTTCTGACGCGAGTCGGTCGCGCCGGTGGTGGTGACGTCTGGTGTCGCGGAGCCGGTGGGCTCGTGGGTGGACGGCTTCATCGGGGCCTGCTTCTGGGGGTCGTGCGTGAGGGGACGGTCGATGGTTCCTGTGGTGTTCATGCCGTGACCGGGTTCTTGCGCGGGCGGCCACGCGGCCGCTTCCGGGCGACGACGACACCCTGGACGAACAGCTCGCCACCCCAGACGCCCCAGGGCTCACGCCGCTCCTTGGCGCCGGCGAGGCAGGCCTCGATCAGCGGGCAGGTGCGGCAGAGGGACTTGGCGTACTCCACGTCGGCCGGCGACTCGGCGAAGAAGACCTCCGGGTCGTAGGAGCGGCACGGGACGGGTACGCCCAGGTTCTCGATGGCGTCGTCGAGCGCGGTGAGCGCAGTGAGCGGGGTCAAGGTGGAGTCCTCCGTGAGGCCGGGCGGGGGGATCGTTTGGGAAGGCGGTACGGACGGGGCGTGCGCTTCGAGTTGCACGGTTTGACTTCCTCGTCTGGTCGTTCCGGTCGGTTGGACCGGGTGGCGGCTGGTACCGGGCGCTTTCTGTCCCGAGGCCCCTTCGCTCTGTCACATCCACGTTCGTGGACAAACAGAAGGGCCGCGGATCCCGGATGGGGTTCCGCGGCCCTGAAGGCGCCGGCCTGATCGCCGATCAGGCTGGATCACTCCAGGGTTCTGGCCCACGGAAGGCCCACATCAGGTGGTGCTGCGTCGTCTGCTTCCGGAATCCGGCACCGGTCGCCGTAAAGGCATAGGCCTGCGCCTGTGCCTCTACTGCCGCTTCCAGTGCCTTGGTCGGTCGCTCATCGCGCTCGCGGACGGGAAGACCCGCGAGAGCGACGGAGGACGCCGGACGGACGGCACGAATGCCGGACAGACCGGTGCCCTGGTCCGAGGAGCCGAGCATGCACAGGGAAGCGACGACCGAGCGATCGGTCATTTTGACGGTGCTGATGGAGCTGGCGTTGATGCTGATCACTGGACTCGCCTCCTCTCGGCGTCTCGGGGGGCTGGGGTGAACCAGCCCTGCGGATATGCAAGTACAACACGGAATCGGCGCCTCCGAGAAGGCCGCCGTTCCCACGCGTAAGAACCTATGGGGATTGCTGGGGCATGCGCAAACTATTTTTTCGACGAGTTCGTATCAGTCGTCGTCTTCTCTTCCGGCGAGGTCCCGGCCCGCGCAGAGCGCCAGTACGTCGGTTCCGTACCGCTTGAGCTTGCGGGCTCCGACGCCGGGAATCCTGGCCAGTTCGCCCGCGTCGTCGGGGACGGTCTCGGCGATCGCCATCAGTGTCTTGTCGGTGAAGACGCAGAACGCGGGCTGGCCGCTGAGCCGCGCCTGATCCGCGCGCCATTCGCGCAGCCGCTCGTACAGGCCCTCGTCCATGTCGGAGGGACAGTCCTCGCAGCGCAGCAGCTTCAGCTCGCCGCCGTCGGTGAGGGTGCGACCGCACACCCGGCAGCGGGCGGGGGTCCGCTGGGTGCGCCGGGGGGCGGTCTCCGGGCGGCCCGCGACGCCCCGCTCGACACCGCCCGCGCCGCCGCCCGTGGCGGCACGCCCCGCCGCGGTGCCCGAGCCGGGGCGCAGTCCGTCGAGGAACCGGCTGGGGCGGCGGCTGGGACGGCCACCGGGAGAGCGGGCGAGCGCCCAGGAGACGTACAGATGGGAGCGGGCACGGGTGACACCGACATAGAGGAGGCGGCGCTCCTCCTCGATCTGTTCGTCGGTTCTGGCGTAGGTGATCGGCATCATGCCCTCGGCGACGCCGACCAGGAAGACGACCTCCCACTCCAGGCCCTTGGCCGAGTGCAGGGAGGCGAGGGTGACGCCCTGGACGGTCGGGGCGTGCTGGGCGTTCGCCCGCTCGTCGAGTTCGGCGACGAAGTCGGCGAGGGTGGCGCCGGGCTGGGCGGCGGCGAAGTCCTGCGCGAGGTTCACCAGCGCGGCCAGGGACTCCCAGCGCTCGCGGACGGCGCCGGAGCCGGCCGGGGGCTGTGGGGTCCAGCCGTCGGAGGAGAGCACGGCGCGGACCTGGGAGGGCAGGTCGACGGCTTCCTCCAGGGCCGCGTCGTTGCCGCCGAAGCGGGCGGCGCCGCGCAGGGCGATGCCCGCCTTGCGGACCTCGGGCCGGTCGAAGAACCGCTCGGCGCCGCGCAGCTGGTAGGGGATGCCGGCGTCGGCGAGGGCCTGCTCGTAGGTCTCGGACTGGGCGTTGGTGCGGAACAGGACGGCGATCTCACTCGCCGGGATGCCGGCGTCGAGCAGCTCGCGGATCCGGCGGGCGGCGCCCTCCGCCTCGGCGGGTTCGTCGGTGTACTCCGTATAGACGGGTTCCGGGCCGGCGGGGCGCTGGGAGACGAGTTCCAGCCGGTGGTCGGCGGCGCGGCCGCGGGCCTGGGCGAGCAGGCCGTTGGCGAGGCGGACGACCTGGGGGGTGGAGCGGTAGTCGCGGACCAGTTTGACGACGGTGGCGCCGGGGTGCCGGGTACGGAAGTCGAGGAGGTGGTCGGGGGTCGCTCCGGTGAACGAGTAGATCGTCTGGCTGGCGTCGCCGACGACGCACAGGTCGTCCCGGTCGCCGAGCCACAGCTCCAGCAGGCGCTGCTGGAGGGGGCTGACGTCCTGGTACTCGTCGACCACGAAGTGCTGGTACTGGGCGCGGACCTGTTCGGCGATGTCCTGGCGGTCCTGGAGGATGGCGACGGTCAGCAGCAGGACGTCCTCGAAGTCGATGACCGCGCGCTCGCGCTTGAGGTCTTCGTAGGCCGAGTACAGCTGGGCGATCTCGGCCGGGTCGCGTGGGGTCTCGCGGCCGGCCTTCGCGGCTGTGAGCGCGTAGTCGGCGGGGACGGTCTGGGTGACCTTGGACCATTCGATCTCGGCGGTGACGTCCCGCAGCTCGTTCCGGTCGAGGCGGATGCGGCAGGCGGCTGCCGCGTCGGCGACGAGCTGGACCTTGCGGTCGACGAGCCGGGGCATGGAGCCGCCGATCGCTTTCGGCCAGAAGTACTGCAGCTGCCGCAACGCGGCGGAGTGGAAGGTGCGGGCCTGGACGCCGGTGGCGCCGAGCTGGCGTAGCCGGCCGCGCATCTCCCCGGCCGCGCGGTTGGTGAAGGTGACGGCGAGCACGCTGGAGGGCTGGAGGATGCCGGCGCGCACGCCGTAGGCGATGCGGTGGGTGATCGCCCGCGTCTTGCCCGTACCGGCTCCGGCGAGCACGCACACCGGGCCGTGCAGCGCGGTGGCGACCTCGCGCTGTTCGGGGTCGAGCCCTTCGAGCACCGCGTCGGCCGAGTCCGGTACCTGCGGGAAGAGGGTGGAGTGCGTTGCTGCTGTCACACAGCCATGCTGCCAGGTCGCCGGAGACCGCTGAGCCGGTTGTCCACAGGCGGGACCTGTTAGTCGTACTAATCACCCCGATGAGGGCCGAGGGCGGGAATGGTGGCGGTTTCAAGTACGTTCCCACTCTGCGAGCACTCGTCCCCGACCCGCCGAAGGAGCGCGAAAAGACATGCTGGGCACTGTGACGATGTACAGCACCACGTGGTGCGGTTACTGCCGCCGGCTGAAGAGCCAGCTGGACCGTGAGGGCATCGCGTACACCGAGATCAACATCGAGCAGGACCCGGAGTCCGCCGCGTTCGTGGAGAAGGCGAACGGCGGGAACCAGACCGTTCCGACCGTGCTGTTCCCGGACGGGACCACGCTGACGAACCCGTCGCTGGCCCAGGTCAAGCAGAAGATCGGCGTCTGAGGACACGACGGCCGACGGCCGGCCGCGGCCCTGTGCGGCGCGCGAAGGCGGCCCCCGGGATCTCCCGGGGGCCGCCTTTTCGCATGCCGGTCAGATGACGCTGCGGGTCGGCAGCGGCTTGCCGTACCACAGCTCGATCAGACGGGCCGCGATGGAGATGCCGTACGGCGGCAGCACATCGCCGGAGTCGAAGGCGGCGCCCAGCTCGTCGCGGGAGAACCAGCGGGCCTCGTGGATCTCGTCGCCGTCGACGTCGATGTCGGTGGAGGTGGCGCGCGCCATGAAGCCGAGCATGAGGCTGGACGGGAAGGGCCAGGGCTGGCTGGCGATGTACTCGACCTGGCCGACGGCGACGCCGGCCTCCTCGTAGACCTCGCGCCGCACGGCCTGCTCGATGGACTCGCCGGGCTCGACGAAGCCGGCGAGCGTGGAGAAGCGGCCCTCGGGCCAGTGGACCTGGCGGCCGAGGAGGATGCGGTCGTCCTCGTCGGTGACGGCCATGATCACCGCGGGGTCGGTGCGCGGGTAGTGCTCGGCGCCGCAGGCGGGGCAGCGGCGGATGTGGCCGGCCGCGGCGATCACGGTGCGCTCGCCGCAGCGGGAGCAGAAGCGGTGGGTGCGCTGCCAGTTCTCCAGGCCGACGGCGTGCACCATGAGGCCGGCGTCGCGCGGGGAGAGCAGCAGGCCGGCCTCGCGCAGGCCCGCCGGGCGGGCGGACTGGTCGATCCGGCCCGGGAGGGAGTCCTTCTGGAGGGCGAAGTAGCTGACGCCGCCCTCGTCGATGCCCAGGAAGTAGCGGTGGGCCTCGGTGAGCGGGGCCTCGAAGGACGGGGTCATGACGAGTTCGGTGCGGCCGTCCGGCGTCTCGTCGATGAGGACCTGACCGCCGGAGACCACGAAGCAGCGCGTCGTCGGGTGGCTCCACGCCGCGGCGAGCCAGGCCTCGTCGAGCCGGTGGTGGGCGGCCCGGTCGATGCCGCTCGGGGCGGTGAGCGAGATGGGGCGGTCGGCGGTGTGGTCGGTCCAGGTGGTCACGGGTGCTTCCATCTCCCCCGGTACAAGCGGTTCGGTTCGGCGGGCGGTTCGGCGGGTCGTCCGGGCGGAAGGCGACCGGGTCCGGCGGGGCTCGGTGGTGCGGGCGGCCCTTCCAGTGTGCCCCGCGCGGTGCGGGGCTCCGGACGGCCGGCGGGGTCAGGGGGCATGGCGCCAGGTCGCCGCGAGATCGCCCCACAGGTAGGCGCCGGTCTCCGCGCCTTTGAGGAGCAGATCGAGCTCCACCTTCTCGTTGGGGGCGTGCCAGCCGTCGGACGGGACGGAGATGCCCAGGAAGAGGACGGGTGCGCCGAGGACGTCCTGGAGGTCGGCGGCCGGTCCCGAGCCGCCCTCGCGGGTGAAGCGGACCTCGGTGCCGAACGCGCGGCCCATGGCGCGGGCCACGGACCGCAGGGCCGGGTGGTCCAGCGGGGTCAGGCACGGGCGCGTGCCCGCGGAGAAGGCGATCTCGTGCCGGATGCCGGCGGGGACGCGGTCGGCGGCCCACGCGCGGACCACCCGCTCGACATGGTCCAGGTCCTGGCCGGCGACCAGGCGGAAGGACAGCTTCACCATGGCCGTGGACGGGATGATCGTCTTGCTGCCGGGGCCCTGGTAGCCGCCGCCGATGCCGTTGACCTCGGCGGTGGGACGGGCCCAGACGCGCTCCAGCGTGGTGTACCCGGCCTCGCCCTGGGCGGCGTGCGACTTGGCGGTGCGCAGCCAGCGCTCCTCGTCGAAGGGCAGCTCGGCGAAGAGTTCGCGCTCGCGGTCGGTGAGTTCTACGACACCGTCGTAGAAGCCGGGGACGGCCACGCGTCCCTGCTCGTCGTGGAGGGCGGCGACCAGGCGGGCTACGGCGGTGGCGGGGTTCGGCACGGCGCCGCCGAAGGAGCCGGAGTGGATGTCCTGGTCGGGGCCGTACAGCCGGATCTCGCACTCGGCGAGGCCGCGCATGCCGGTGCAGACCGTGGGGGTGTCCTCGGACCACATGCCGGTGTCGGAGACGATCACGGCGTCCGCGGCGAGCCGGGCGGCGTGCTCCTCGACGAGGGCGCGGAAGTGCGGGGAGCCGGACTCCTCCTCGCCCTCGATCAGCAGCTTCAGATGGACGGCCGGGACGGTGCGGCCGGTGGCGGCGAGGTGGGCGCGCACGCCGAGGGTGTGGAAGAAGACCTGGCCCTTGTCGTCGGCCGCCCCGCGCGCGTAGAGCCGGTTCTCGCGGATGACGGGCTCGAAGGGATCGCTGTCCCAGCCGTCCTCCCGCGCGGCGGGCTGCACGTCGTGGTGGCCGTAGACCAGGACGGTCGGCGCCGCGGGGTCGTCGGAGGGCCACTCGGCGTAGACGGCGGGGGCGCCCGGAGTCTCCCAGACCTCGGCGGTCGGGAAACCGGTCTCCTTGAGCTTTCCGGCGAGCCATTCGGCACTGCGCCGCACGTCGGCCGCGTGGTGCGGCTGGGCGGACACCGACGGTATGCGCAGCCACTCGGCGAGGTCGTCGAGGAAGGCGGTGCGGTGCTGGTCGATGTACGTGCGGACGGCGCTGTCCGGGGTCGGGCTCATGGTCACGAGCCTATCGGCCCGCACCGACAGCCCGGTCGTGCGGTTCGTCACCGCTCGGCTCCTCCCGCAGCAGCCGCTCCAGCTCCTCCCGGCCGGGGAGGTCGTCGGGTCGTACGACATCGCCGCTGCGTATGTACACGAACGCGGCCGTGACCCGCTCCGGCCCGATCCCCTGCTGCTCGGCCCAGGCGAGCCGGTACAGAGCGAGCTGGAGGGGGTCGGCACTCTGCTCGCGGCCGGTCTTCCAGTCGACGATCTCGTACGTCGCGTCCTCGCCGTCGCCGTCCCGGTAGACGGCGTCGATACGGCCCCGTACGACCCGGCCGGCGATGGTGATCTGGAAGGGGGCCTCCACGCGGTACGGCGTGCGGTGGGCGTACTCGGTGCGTTCGAAGGCGTCCTTCAGTGCTTCGAGGTCGCGTTCGTCGGCGATCTCGGCCTCGCTCCCGGGCAGCTCCTCCGGCTCCAGCATGGGCAGGGTCAGCGCCTCGAAGCGGGCCTCGACCCACGCGTGGAAGCGGGTGCCGCGGCGGGCGGCGGGCTGCGGCGGGCGGGGCATGGGGCGGGCCAGCTCCCGCGCGAAGCCGTCCGGGTCGTCGGCCAGCCACAGCAGCTGGGTCGCCGTGAGGGAGGCGGGCAGGGGGACCTCCGTGACGCTCTCCCGCGCGCGCAGCAGTTCCCCGGTGAGGGCGTCGAGATCGCGGTCCCATGATGCGACGATCCGGGCTTCCTCCGGGGTGAGGCGGCGCTGCTCGGGGGTGTCCGCGCGGGGGGCCGTGTCCGCGTGGAGGGCGGTGTCCGCGCGGGGGGCGGTTTCGGCGCGGGGGGCGGTTTCGGCGCGGGGGGCGGTTTCGGCGCGGGGGGCGGTTTCGGCGCGGTGGACTGCGTCCGTGTCGGGGGCCGTCGCCTGGTGGGGGACGGTCGGGTGGCCGGGGGGCCAGGAGTCCCAGTCGGGCGGCCCGTCGGCCGGGGCGGCTTCGTCGGCGGGGGCGTGGTCCTCATGGAGGGCGTCTGCGTCGGCGTACGGCTCGTCCTCGTACGGGACTTCGTCGTACGGGGGCTCGTCGTACGGGAAGTCGTCGTCCTCCGGGGGCGGGGGCCACTCCGGGTCCTCGTAGGTGTCGGGGTCGTGCGTGGCCGCCGGGTGGTCGTCGTCGGCGGCGGCGAGGGCGTCGAGGTGGGCGAGGACCGTCTCGGCGGCCGCGCGGCGGCGGGCCAGGGCCGCGTCGTCCAGGGGCAGCGGCCAGGCCCGGTCGGCGGTGGCCTGGTGCAGGGCCGGGTTCTCCTCGTCCTCGGCGGGGGGCTCGGCCCAGACCTCGATCTCGCCGTGGCCGGCGGCGCAGTGGTCGTGGAGGGCCAGGAGGAAGTCCGACGGGCCGCGCGGCTTCTTCTGGGTGGGGCCCCACCAGTGACCGGAGCCGAGGAGCAGGGAGCGGGGGCGGGTGAAGGTGACGTAGCCGAGGCGCAGTTCCTCGGTGTGCTGGTGGTCCTTCATGGCCTCGTGGAAGGCCTTCATGCCGCGCGAGTCCCAGGACTCGATGTCCGGCAGGGTGTCGGCGTCGCCGCGCAGCTCGTGCGGCAGCACCTTGGCCTGCGCGGTCCACTTCTCGCGGCCCTGGGCGCTGGGGAAGGTGCCGGTGACCAGGCCGGGGACGGCGACGACGTCCCACTCCAGGCCCTTGGACTTGTGCGCGGTGAGCACCTTGACGGTGTTCTCGCCGCCGGGCAGCGCGTTGTCGAGGCCCTTCTCGTACTGGGCGGCGGTGCGCAGGAAGCCGAGGAAGGCCAGCAGGGTGGCCTCGCTCTCGTGGGCGGCGAAGGACGCGGCGATGTCCAGGAAGTTCGACAGGGTCTCGCGGCGGCGGGCGGCCAGCGCGTGCGGGGACGCCGACAGCTCCACCTCCAGGCCGGTGACCGCGAGGACGCGGTGGAGTACGTCCATCAGCGGGTCGGCGAGCGAGCGCCGCAGGTCGCGCAGTTCGGCGGCGAGGCGGGCGAAGCGGACCCGCGCGTCCGGCGAGAAGGGCAGCCCGTCGTCGTCCCCGCCGCCCTCCAGAGGCGTCTCCAGGAAGGTGTCGAGGGCGTCGGCGAGCGAGATCACCTCGGCCGGGTCGACGCCCTCCACGGCCTCGGCGAGCCGCCGGTCGGGGTCGTCGTCGATGTCCACGCGCGCGTGGGCGACGAGCATCCGCGCGCGCCGCCCTAGCAGGGCGAGGTCGCGCGGGCCGATGCGCCAGCGCGGGCCGGTCAGCAGCCGGACGAGGGCGGCGTTGGCGCCCGGGTCCTGGAGGACCTCGCAGACGGCGACCAGGTCGGCGATCTCGGGCAGGTGCAGCAGCCCGGAGAGGCCGACCACCTCGACGGGCACGTCCCGGGCGACGAGCGCGCCCTGGATCTCGGCGAAGTCGCTCGCCGTACGGCACAGGACGGCGATCTCGCCCGGTGCCGTGCCGGTGTTCACCAGGTGGGCGATGGAGTCGGCGATCCAGTCGATCTCCTCCGCGTGGGTGCGCAGCAGCGCGCAGCGGACCACGCCGTCGCGCTCGGCGCCGGGGGCGGGGCGCAGGGCCTCCACGCCCGCGTGCATGGCGCGCAGCGGCTCGGCGAGGCCGTTGGCGAGGTCGAGGAGCCGGCCGCCGCTGCGGCGGTTCTCGCTGAGCGCCTGGCGGGTGGCGGGGTGGCCGTCGGCGTGCGCGAAGTGCTCGGGGAAGTCGTCGAGGTTGGCGACGGAGGCGCCGCGCCAGCCGTAGATCGCCTGGCAGGGGTCGCCGACGGCGGTCACCGGGTGGCCGGTGCCGCCGCCGAAGAGGCCGGCGAGGAGGACGCGCTGGGCGACCGAGGTGTCCTGGTACTCGTCGAGGAGCACCACGCGGAACTCGTCCCGCAGGATGCGGCCCACCTCGGGCAGTTGGGCGAGGCGGGCGGCGAGGGCGATCTGGTCGCCGAAGTCGAGCAGGTCGCGCTCGCGTTTGGCCGCCCGGTAGCGCACCACCAGGTCGGCGAGTTCGCGGCGCGCGGCGGCGGTCTCGGGGACCTTGCGCAGGTCGGCGTTGGTGAGCTTGGCGCCCTCCAGGGTGCGCAGCAGTTCCGCGTCCCAGGCTTGCAGGTCCTCGGGGCTCACGAGGTGTTCGGCCAGCTCCGAGTCGAGGGTGAGGAGGTCGCTGACCAGGTCCGCGAAGGAGCGGGTCAGCGCGGGATACGGCCCGGGGGCTTCGCGCAGCACCCGCGCGGCCAGCTGGTAGCGGGTGGCGTCGGCGAGCAGACGGGAGGACGGTTCCAGGCCGATGCGCAGGCCGTGGTCGGTCAGCAGGCGGCCGGCGAAAGAGTGGTAGGTGGAGATCACCGGCTCGCCCGGCGGGTTGTCCGGGTCGATGGTGTCCGGGTCGGTGACGCCCGCCTTGATCAGCGCCTTGCGGACGCGCTCGGCGAGTTCGCCGGCGGCCTTGTTGGTGAACGTGAGGCCGAGCACCTGTTCGGGTGCGACCTGGCCGGTGCCGACCAGCCACACCACGCGGGCCGCCATCACCGTGGTCTTGCCGGAACCCGCTCCGGCCACGATCACCTGCGGGGCGGGCGGCGCGGTGATGCAGGCCGTCTGCTCCGGGGTGAACGGGATGCCGAGGAGCTCCTTGAGCTGCTCGGGGTCGGTGATTCGTGCGGGCACCCCAGAGAGGCTAGCGGCGGCCACTGACAGGGGATGCCGGCTCGCCGCCCGTGGCGACAGAAGCGCAGGTCAGGGGCTGTGGTGCCGCTCGTCACACCGCGGGTCACTCGATGACGTGCCGACCCTCGGGGCGGGCGCTGCACGACGCCCGGAACGCGCAGTGCGTGCAGTGCTGGCCGGTGGTCGGGGTGAAGCGCTCGTCGAGTACCTTGCCCGCGGCCGTGGCCAGCAGCTCGCCGATCCACTCCCCCGCCGCCCCCTCCAGGGCTTCCTGCGCCTGGACCTTGGGCAGGGTCTCCCCGCCGTCCCGCTTGGCGGCGCCCTGGCGCAGGTGGACGAGTTCGGCGCCGCCCGGCTCGGGGCGTATGCCGTCGAAGACGTCGTCCACGGCGCCCTCGCGGACGGCGAGCTGGTAGACGGCGAGCTGCGGGTGGCGGGCCACCTCGGCGGCGCTGGGCGCGTGCTTGCCGGTCTTGAAGTCGACGACGTAGGCGCGGCCCTCGCCGTCCGCCTCCACGCGGTCCATCTGGCCGCGGATGCGGACCTCGTAGTCGCCCGCCTCCAGGGTGACGTCGAAGTCGTGCTCGCTGGCCACCGGGGTGCGGCCGGTGCGGTCCATGACGTGCCACTTCAGGAACCGTTCGAGCGCCACGCGCGCGTGCTCCTTCTCCTGCGCCGACTTCCACGGCGCGTCGAAGGCCAGCGCGTCCCACACCGAGTCGAGGCGTTCCATGAGGACGGCGAGGTCTGCCGGGGTACGCCCGGAGGCGACCTCGTCGGCGAGGACGTGCACCACGTTGCCGAAGCCCTGGGCGGCGCTGGCGGGCTCGTCGGCCTTCACCTCGCGGCTGAGGAACCACTGGAGGGAGCAGGTGTTGGCGAGCTGGTCCAGGGCACTGCCGGACAGCACGAGGGGCTGGTCGCGGTGGCGCAGCGGCACCTTGCTCTCGGTCGGCTCGAACATGCCCCACCAGCGGTAGGGGTGGGCCGCGGGCACCAGGGGCCGGCCGTCCTCGTCGGCGAGCGCGGCGAGCCGGGCCAGCCGGCGTGCGGCGGCCTCGCGCAGCGCATCGGACACGCGCGGGTCGACGGTTGTCGCGCGCAGCTCGGCGACCAGCGCGGCGACCGACAGGGGGCGGCGCGGGCGGCCGGTGACGTCCTTGGGTTCGACGCCGAGTTCGGTGAGGAAGCGAGAGGGCTGGTCGCCGTCGTCCGCCGGGGCCTTGACCGCGGTGACGACGAGCCGTTCCCGCGCGCGCGTGGCGGCGACGTAGAACAGGCGGCGCTCCTCGGCGAGCAGGGCGCCGGGGGTGAGCGGTTCGGCGAGTCCGTCGCGGCCGATGCGGTCGGCCTCCAGGAGGGAGCCGCGGCGGCGCAGGTCCGGCCACAGGCCCTCCTGGACTCCGGCCACGACCACGAGCCGCCATTCCAGGCCCTTCGCGCGGTGCGCGGTCATCAGGCGCACCGCGTCGGGGCGCAGGGCGCGCCGGGTGAGGGTGTCGGCCGCGATGTCCTCGGCCTCGATCTGCTCCAGGAAGTTCAGGGCGCCCCGGCCGCCGGTGCGCTCCTCCGCGCGGGCGGCCGTCGCGAACAGCGCGCAGACGGCGTCCAGGTCGCGGTCGGCGTTGCGGCCGGCCGCGCCTCCGCGCCGGGCGGCTCGCTCCAGCCGGGCGGGCCAGGGCGTGCCCGACCAGAGGTCCCACAGCGCCTCCTCGGCCGTACCCCCACGCGCCAGGCGCTCGCGCGCCGTGCGCAACAACGCGCCGAGGCGCTGGGCCCCGCGCGCGTACGCCGGGTCGTGCGCGACCAGGCGCTCCGGTTCGGCGAGCGCCCGCGCGAGCAGCACGTCCGACGGCGGCGGGACGGGATTGCCCGCGGCGCGCTCCTCCTCGCGCAGGGCACGTCCGAGGCGGCGCAGGTCGGCGGCGTCCATGCCGGCGAGAGGGGAGGCGAGGAGGGTGAGGGCGGTCTCGGTGTCGAGCCAGCAGGGGCCGGGGTGGGCCGGGTCGGTGTTCTCCGGGGTGGTGTCGGAGGCAGCCGCGGCGTCCGCCTCCGCCGTCGCCACCGCGCGCAGCGCTGTCAGCAGCGGCGCGACCGCCGGTTCGTGCCGCAGCGGAAGGTCGTCGCCGTCGATGTCGAGCGGGACGCCCGCGGCGGTGAGGGCGCGGCGGACCCCCGGGATGGTGCGGGAGCCCGCGCGCACCAGGACGGCCATGTCCCGCCAGGGGACGCCGTCCTCCAGATGGGCCCGGCGCAGGATGTCGGCGATGTTGTCCAGCTCGGTGCCGGGCGTCGGGTAGGTGTACACCTCCACGCGCCCGCCGTCGCGCACCGGGGTCAGCTCCCGGTGGGCGCGCACCTTCTCGGCCGGGAGCCGGGTGAGCGGCATCCGCTGGGTGAGCAGCCGGGTGGCGGTCAGCAGGGCGGCGCCGGAGCGGCGGGAGGTGCGCAGGACCTGGACGGGCGCGGGGCGGCCGTCCGCGCGCGGGAAGGCGTGCGGGAAGTCGAGGATGCCGTTCACGTCGGCGCCGCGGAAGGCGTAGATCGACTGGTCGGGGTCGCCGAAGGCGACGAGGGTGCGCCCGCCGCCGGCGAGGGCGCGCAGCAGCCGTACCTGTGCGGGGTCGGTGTCCTGGTACTCGTCCACGTACACCGCGTCGTACTGCGCGGCGAGCCACGTGGCGACCTCCGGGCGGCCGGCGAGCAGCACCGCGCGGTGGACGAGTTCGGCGTAGTCGATGACCCCGTGCAGGTCGAGGACGTCGAGGTATTCGGCGAGGAAGGCCGCCGCGGCGCGCCAGTCGGGGCGGCCGATGCGGCGGGCGAAGGCGTCCAGGGCGTCCGGGCCGAGGCCCAGCTCGCGGGTGCGGGCGAGGACCGCGCGGACCTCGTCGGCGAAGCCGCGGGTGGTCAGGCAGGCGCGCAGCTCGTCCGGCCAACGCACATGGGCGAGGCCGCTCCCCTCCAGCGCGCGCTGGCCGGCGAGCAGCTCGCGGACGGCGACGTCCTGCTCGGGGCCGGACAGCAGGCGCAGCGGCTCGACGAACAGGTCGCTGTCCTGGTGGGCGCGGACGAGGGCGTAGCCGAACGAGTGGAAGGTGGTCGCCCGGGGCGCGCGGGCGGCACCGATGCGCAGGGCCATGCGGTCGCGCAGGTCGACGGCCGCCTTGCGGCTGAAGGTCAGTACGAGGATGCGTTCGGGGTCGGCGCCGCGGGCGATCCGCGCGGCCACCGACTCGACCAGCGTGGTGGTCTTGCCGGTGCCCGGACCGGCGAGGACGAGCAGCGGACCGGACCGGTGGTCAACCACGGAGCGCTGCGCGGCGTCCAGGAGAGGGGGATCCGGTCGGGCCGGAAGGGTGCGGACGAGCCGGTAAGCGCCACGGTTCCCCTGTCGCACCGCGGGGTGCGACAGGCGCCTGGTGGAGGAAGAGGAGCTCACGTGGTTCGCCGGTCCTGGTGGGTGTGCTGGTGGGTCGATCGCCGTACGGGGACGGCGGTGACCACGGGATGAGAGGGACGCGCGGAGCAGACGCTACGCCCACGCCGGGATCGGAAGCAGGGCTTCCGGTTGTTCCCTCGGGGCTCACCGGACCCGTGCGTCCCTTGCCCCTCGAACGTACGTCATGTCACGGAAGTGCCCGTCTTCCCCCGTACGGATCAGGCGTCACCCACGGCCGCCGCCGATGGCGGAAGCTGTCAGGTGTGACCCTTCGCGCGCTCACCGCCGTCCCACCGCGCCCGTCGCATGTCGATCCGCGGCAGGTGGCCCTCGGCGGCCCGGCTCGCCTCCTTCAGGGGCGTGCCCTCGGCGCGGTACTGGGCCATGGCCACCTGTTCGTGGCCGGGGAGCAGGACGCCGTCCGCGCGGACGACCCGCCACCAGGGGACGGCACCGCCGTAGAGCGCCATCACCCGGCCGACCTGACGCGGACCGCCCTCCTCCAGCCACTCGGCGACGTCGCCGTAGGTCATGACACGCCCCGGCGGGATCATCTCCGCGACGTCGAGGACCCGCTCGGCGTACTCCGGCAGGGCGTCGGTGTACTCCGCGCGGGCGTCCTCAGGAAGACTCTCCTCACTCATTCGTCCCATCCTGCCGCATGCCACCGACAATGTGACGCGGTCGCCACCGTGCGTGACCCTCGCCCCGGAGCGGTGCTTCGGGCAGACTGTGCGCCCCCGCATGTGCACCCTGATGCCCGCGTGTGTCGGTGGAGCATGCCACCATCGTGCGGGCGGTGACTGGTGATACGAGATCAAGAAGAGACGATGAAGCAGCAGGGTGTGCACCCGGAGGACGCGGACAGCACCTCTGATGCGTCGTCGCGCCCGGACACCGCCGACACGGCAGGCAAGGGTGCGGAAGAGCCAGGTCCCGGCGAGGCTGTGGCTGCGACTGCGGGCGAGCAGGATCCGCGCGGGACGACGGCAGCCGATGAACACCGTCCACGCGGGACCACGCCCCCGGACCCCGACGGCAGCGACCCCCGCGGCGCCGCCCCCGACCCCCGCGGCGCCTCCCCCGGCCCCCGCGGCGCCTCCCCCGGCCCCGGCGACTCCACTCCCGGCGACACCTCCCGAGACGGCGACTCCGGCGGCACCGATCCCGACGCCCCCTCCGACGCCGTCGAGGGCGACGAACCGCTCCTCCCCGCGCGCGTGCATCGTCCTTCGGACCTGATGCGGCTCCTGGTGGGCGTGCTCGCCGTCGTCGTGCTGCTGGCGATCGCCGCGTTCGCGCACGGCACCACCTCGGGCCTCGAACAGGACATCACCAAGGGCACCGGCCAGGCCCCCGACCTGCTCATCAAGATTGCCGGACTGGCCTCCAGCATCGCGATCCTCCTCGTACCGGTCGCCTTCGCGATCGAACGGCTGATCAAACGGGACGGGCTGCGGATCGCCGACGGCGTTCTCGCGGCCGTCCTCGCCCACGGTGTAACCCTCGCCACCGACCTCTGGGTCGCCAGGGCCGCGCCGGACTCCATCCAGGAGGCCCTGACCCAGCCCTCCCCCGGCGACCTCAGCGCCCTCACCGATCCGGTGCACGGTTATCTCGCCCCGGTCATCGCGTACATGACGGCGGTCGGCATGTCCCGACGGCCGCGCTGGCGCGCGGTCCTGTGGATCGTGCTGCTCCTGGACGCGTTCTCGATGCTGGTCACCGGCTACACCACACCGTTCTCGATCATCCTCACGGTGCTGATCGGCTGGACCGTGGCCTACGGCACGCTGTACGCGGTCGGCTCGCCCAACGTCCGGCCCACGGGACGGACGCTGATGGCGGGCCTGCGGACCGTCGGGTTCCGCCCGGTGAGCGCGGCCCGTGAGGACACCGGGGACACCACCGACGGCGGCGACCGCGGCCGGCGCTACTTCGTCACCCTCGAGGACGGCCCCCCGCTCGACGTCACGGTCGTCGACCGCGAGCAGCAGGCCCAGGGCTTCTTCTACCGGGTGTGGCGCAATCTGACCCTGCGCGGCTTCGCCACCCGTCGCAGCCTCCAGTCGCTGCGCCAGGCCCTGGAGCAGGAGGCGCTGCTCGCCTACGCGGCCATCGCGGCCGGCGCCAACGCGCCCAAGCTGATCGCCACCTCCGAGCTCGGTCCCGACGCCGTGATGCTCGTCTACGAGCACACCGGCGGGCGCACCCTCGACTCGCTGGCCGACGAGGAGATCACCGACGAGCTGCTGCACAACACCTGGCACCAGGTGCGCGCCCTGCAGTCGCGGCGGATCGCGCACCGCAGGCTCGCCGGTGACGCGATTCTGGTGGATCGTTCCGGCACGGTGATCCTCACGGATCTGCGCGGCGGCGAGATCGCGGCCGGTGATCTGCTGCTGCGCATGGACGTCGCCCAGCTGATGACCACGCTCGCGCTGCGGGTGGGCGCCGAGCGCGCGGTGGCCTCCGCGGTCGCCGTGCTCGGTCCCGACGCGGTGGCGGACTGTCTGCCGATGCTCCAGCCCATCGCGCTGACCCGCTCCACGCGCGCGACCCTGCGCCGGCTGGCCCGGGAGCGGGCCGAGCGGGAGCGCGAGGCGGTCGTGGAGGCGTCCCGGCAGGCCAAGCTGGCCCGCGCGGAGGCGGCCGGCGGCGAGGAGGCCGTGGCGGCCCTGGAGAAGCCCGGCAAGAAGGCCGTACGCGCGCAGGCGCGGGCCGAGAAGCGGGCCATCGACGAGGCGCTGGAGGAGGCGCGCGAGGAGGATCTGCTCACCCAGATCCGCCACGAGGTGCTGCGGATCCGGCCGCAGGCGCCCGTCGAACCCGCGCGCTTGGAGCGGATCCGGCCGCGCACGCTGATCAGTTTCATCGCCGGCGCCATCGCCGCGTACTTCCTGCTGACGCAGCTCACGCACATCGAGTTCGGCCCGCTCGTCGCCAACGCCGAGTGGGGCTGGGTGGCGGCCGCGGTGGCGTTCTCGGCGCTGAGCTATGTGGCCGCGGCGATGAGCCTGCTGGGGTTCGTGCCGGAGAGGGTGCCGTTCCCGCGGACAGTGGTGGCGCAGGTCGCGGGGTCGTTCGTGAAGATCATGGCGCCGGCCGCGGTGGGCGGTGTCGCGCTGAACACCCGCTTCCTCCAGCGCGCGGGGGTGCGGCCGGGGCTCGCGGTGGCGAGTGTCGGCGCGTCGCAGCTGTTCGGGCTCGGCTGTCACATCCTGATGCTGCTGTCCTTCGGCTATCTGACCGGCATCGAGAAGACGCCGTCGCTGTCGCCGTCCCGGACGGTCATCGCGGGTCTGCTGACGGTGGCGGTGCTGGTGCTCGTGGTGACCTCGGTGCCGTTCCTGCGGAAATTCGTCGTCACGCGCGTGAGGTCGCTGTTCGCGGGCGTCGTGCCGCGCATGCTGGACGTGCTCCAGCGGCCGCAGAAGCTGCTCACCGGCATCGGCGGCATGCTGCTGCTGACCGCCTGCTTCGTGATGTGCCTGGACGCGTCGATCCGCGCGTTCGGCGACGAGTCGACCTCGATCAGCATCGCCAGCGTCGCGGTCGTGTTCCTCGCGGGCAACGCGCTCGGCTCCGCGGCGCCCACGCCGGGCGGTGTGGGCGCGGTCGACGCCACCCTGACCGTCGGTCTGATCGCCGTCGGCCTGCCCAGCGAGGTCGCTTTCCCCTCGGTGCTGCTGTTTCGGCTGCTGACGCTGTGGCTGCCGGTGCTGCCGGGCTGGCTCGCCTTCAACCACCTCACCCGCAAGGGCGCCCTCTAGCAGCCGTACGCAACGCTGCGTGGCGCCCTGCCCGCACGCGCGCGTACCGGCGGCCATGCCCCGCACGCGCGTACCGCCGACGATGCCCCGCACGCGCGCGTACCTCGTACGGCCCGTGCCCCGCGCGGGCCGTCGGGTGCCGCCGCAGGATGGGGGCATGCCGAACCCCTCCCTGGTGCGCGCCGCCGCCGTGACCGCCTCCGCCCTGCTGCTGACATCCCTGCTGGCGGGGTGCGGCGACGGCGAAGCCGAGGACGAGGACCTGACGCGGCAGAAGCTCAGCTGGGAGGACTGCCCGACGCCGTCCCAGGCGCAGGGCGGCGGCAACGCCCCCTCACCGCTGCCGAACGGCGGGGAGTGGCAGTGCGCCACCATGAAGGCGCCCCGCGACTGGGACGACCCCGAGGGCGACACGATCGAGCTGGCGCTGATCCGCGCGAAGGCCACCGGCCCCGGCCGGCGCATCGGCTCCCTGCTCTTCAACTTCGGCGGCCCGGGCGGCTCGGGCGTCACCGCGCTGCCCGCCTTCGGCAACGACTACGCGAAACTGCGCACCCGCTACGACCTGGTGAGCTTCGACCCGCGCGGAGTGGGCCGCAGCGCTCCCGTGCGGTGCCAGAACGACCGGCAGCTCGACGCGTACTTCCAGCAGGACGCGACCCCGGACGACACGGCCGAGCGCAGCGAACTGGTGGAGAACGTCGAGGACTTCAACGAGGCCTGCGAGAAGAACTCCGGGAAGATGCTGCCGCATGTCCTCACCACCGACGCGGCCCGCGACCTGGACCTGATGCGCCAGGTCCTCGGCGACCGGAAACTGCACTACTTCGGCATCTCCTACGGCACCGAACTCGGCGGCGTCTACGCCCACCTGTTCCCGAGGAACGTCGGCCGCGCGGTCTTCGACGCCGTCGTCGACCCGACGCAGACCCCCGACCAGGGCTCGCTCGCGCAGGCGGGAGGCTTCCAGCGCGCGCTCGACAACTTCGCCGAGGACTGTGTGTCGAAGGCGGAGGAGTGCCCGATCGGGAACAGCGCGCAGGACGTCAAGGACCGCATCGCCAGGCTGCTGAAGGACCTCGACGGCAGACCCGTCCCCGGCATCTTCCCGCGCCGGCTCACCCAGACCGTCGCGACCAGCGGCATCGCGCAGGCGCTGTACTCACAGGAGTTCTGGGACTACCTGACGGAGGGCCTGGACCAGGCCTACGACGGAAACGGGCAGATCCTGATGCTGCTGTCCGACACGATGAACGGGCGCAGCCCCAACGGTGAGTACAGCAACCTCGCCGCGGCCAACGCCGCCATCAACTGCGCCGACGACAAGCCGCGGTACGACGTCGCGTACGTGGAGCGCAGACTGCCCGAGTTCCGGGCCGCCTCACCGCTGTTCGGGGAGTACCTCGCCTGGGGCATGCTCGGTTGCACCGACTGGCCGGTGCCGGGCGCCGCCCACCATCCCGAGGTGAGCGCGCCGGGAGCGCCACCGATCCTGGTCATCGGCAACACCGGTGACCCGGCCACGCCGTACGAGGGCGCCCGCCGGATGGCGCGGGCGCTGGGCCGGGGCGTCGGTGTGGAGCTGACGTACAGGGGTCAGGGGCACGGCGCGTACGACAGCAAGAACAAGTGCGTGCAGGACGCCGTGCACGGTTATCTGCTGGACGGAAAGGTGCCGAAGGCCGGCACCGTCTGCTCCTGATTTCACCGAGGCTCCCGAGAACCCGCAGGTCAGAAGGTTATCCACAGGCTCCGGCAGGCTTCGGCGGTTACGCCTACCATGGCGTGACAGCCATCCGCGGAACGGATGCGGAGGCCTGCGAGGGGGGATTGGTCCATGGCCCGTTTCGTACGGTGGGCGGCGCTGGGAGCCGCGACCGCGCTGCTGGTGTCGGGCTGCGACTCGGCCGGCGACGACCGGTCCGGGAGCGGCACGGGGAACTCGTCGGGCCCCGCGTCGGCGGCGCAGGAGCTCGACTGGGGCCGCTGTGAGGCCACCGCGGACACCCCCGCGCCCGGCAGCGAGTGGCAGTGCGCGACGCTCCAGGCGCCGCTGGACTGGTCGAAGCCCGACGGCGAGACGATCGGGATAGCGCTGATCCGCGCCAAGGCCACCGGCGACGACCGCATCGGATCGCTCCTGTTCAACTTCGGCGGCCCCGGCGGCTCCGGTGTGTCGATGATGCCGTCGTACGCCTCCGCCGTCTCGTCGCTGCGCGAGCGGTACGACCTGGTGAGCTTCGACCCGCGCGGGGTCGCCGCCAGCGAGGGCGTGCGCTGCCGTGACGACAAGGAGATCCGGGCCGCCGAGGCGAAGCTGGACGCCACCCCGGACACCCCGGCCGAGGAGAAGGCGTACTTCCAGGACGCCGCGGACTTCGGCCGGGGCTGCCAGGAGGCCGCCGGCAAGCTGCTGGCACACGTAGCCACCACCGACACGGCCCGCGACATGGATCTGATGCGGCAAGCCCTCGGCGACGAGAAGCTGCACTACTTCGGCATCTCCTACGGCACCGAACTCGGCGGCGTCTACGCCCACCTGTTCCCGAAGAACGTCGGCCGGATGGTGCTGGACGCGGTCGTCGACCCGAGCGCCGACACGGTGGGGCACGCCAAGAACCAGACCCTGGGCTTCCAGCGCGCGCTCGACGGCTACCTGAAGTCGACGGGCCAGGACCCCGAGCAGGGCACCCGCGAGATCGCGGACCTGCTGGCCCGCATCGACGCCCGGCCGCTGCCCACCTCCACCCCCGGCCGCAAGCTCACCCAGACCCTCGCCCTCACCGGCATCGTGCTCCCGCTGTACAGCAAGGACAGCTGGCCCACACTGACCAGCGCTCTCGAAGCCGCCGAGAAGGGCGACGGCTCCGAACTGCTGGCACTCGCCGACGCCTACAACGAGCGCGACCCGGCCGGGCACTACGGCACCACGACCCACTCCCAGCGGGTCATATCGTGCCTCGACGACCGGCAGCGGCCTACCGCCGCGCAGACGAAGGCGCTCCTGCCCGAGTTCGAGAAGATCTCCCCCGTCTTCGGCGCCCTCCTGGGCTGGGACACCGCCGGCTGGTGCCACGACTGGCCGGTCCCCGGCCGGCACGACACCCCGGACGTGAGCGCCCCCGGAGCCGCCCCGATCCTCACGATCGGCAACACCGGCGACCCGGCGACCCCCGTCGAGGGAGCCCGCCGGATGGCCGACGAACTGGGCAAGGACGTCGGCGTCGTCCTCACCTGGAACGGCGAGGGCCACGGCGCCTACGGCAGCGGCAGCGAATGCGTCGACTCGACTGTGGACGCCTACCTGCTGAACGGCACGGTCCCGAAGGACGGCAAGGTCTGCGACTGACCCGCCGCCGATGCCGAGCGCCGAGCACGGCCGTCGGTGATCAGTTGTGGTTGTCGCGCCGACCACGACGAGGACAACGCAGAAGCCCACGGCCTCTGCACTGGGCAGAGGGAGCGGCTTTGAGCCGGAGCTGCTTTGGGGCGAGTGATCATGGCCCCGTAAGCTTCCGGCGCGTCGGGCAGTCTGTGGACCTGCCCGCTAAAGCACGACGTTGGGGCCATGATCTTCGAGGCTCGCCCCAAAGTGGCTGCCTAAAGCCGTGGAGCCGACCGCCTCAGCCATAGAGGGTTTCTCCCGCGACGTGCCCGCAGCCGCCGAGCGCGGCCAGCCGGGGCGCAGACAGGAGGCAGGCCGCGCCGCAGAGGCGGCGCGCGCCCGCGCCGTGCGCGGGCCTTGATGAAGTAGAGAAAGTCTTACCCCGCCTTGATCGGTGCCCTCGATCGTGCCCTGCCGGCTCACCGCTCGACTCGGCTACCGTTCCATCCATGTCTTCTGCACTGGACACGCCCCAGGGAGCGGCTGAACTCGCTGAGTCCCTGCTGCCCCCGCTCGGGAACCGCTGGCTGCACACTCAGGCCGTGGCTGCTCGGGCGCGCGAGGCTTCCGCGGCTGTGTCCGAGGCGGACCGGGATCTCCTCGTCGCTGCCGCGTGGCTGCATGACATCGGCTACGCACCCGAGCTGCGTGACACCGGCTTCCACCCTCTCGACGGTGCTCGGCACCTGGAATCGCTGGGTGCGCCAGGCACGACTGGAATCCCGAGGCGAACCCGGGGACCCCTCAATTCCCGCCGCCCTTGGCCGCCGTGCCCGTCAGTTGAGCAATGTGCGGGCCTTCCGTAGGGACGGCAGCTCCCGCAAAGAAGCCTGGGTCTCGGCGAGGCAGACGGCGTCCGCCGGCCGGTTCACAGTGACGGCCGCTTCCTGGGGGCGGATGCGTGGAATGCTTTGAGTGTTCGTGCCACCCCCTCCGGATTCAACGAGAGAGGTCCTGATGTCCCGTCGGCCCGAGCCGTCACCGCCTTTGTCGCCGCTGCCGTCGGTCACGCTGCGTGGGTATGGCGACGCCATGTGGCTGGAGGGCCGGGCCGTCGTGCTGGAGCAGAAGGGGCTGCGGCGGCGGATACCTATCGAGGCCGTGGAGGAGGCGCGGGTCGTGGGCCGGGGGCGGCGCTCGGTCGAGATCGCGCTGTGGGGTGTGGACGGCGCTCCGGGGCCTGTGTTCACCCTGGATGGCCGCGACGCCGCCCAAGCGGGCCGGCTCGTCGAGGTGGCCAACGGGGCACGGTCCAGGAGCGGTCCGCCGCACGGCGGGGCGGCCCTGGTCGAGGAGCGGCCGGCGAGCGCCTCCGGCCGGAAGAAAGGGCTGGGGCTGACACGCCGTGAACGCGCCGTGGGGATCGTTCTCCTTCTCGTATACGTCGGCGGGTTCGCCCTGCTGGCGTGGGCTGGCGAACCGCAGCAGGCGGCGTGGTGGCTGCTCGGGGTGGCGCCCGCCCTCTTCGGTCTGTTGATCGTGGTGCCCTCGCTCCGGTGGGCGTGGAAGCGGTGGACCGTGCGCAGGCGGGGTGTCACGGTCGTCGCGGTGTTCGCCCGGCGAGAGCGCAAGCGGACGTTCTTCCGGTACACCGACCTGGAGGGCGGGACGCACGAGATCGAGTCCGACTACGCGGCCAGGGGCATCGGCGGCGACCCGACACGCATCGAAGTCGTCTACGACCGTCAGCAGCCCGGCAGGGCCGTCTGCTCACTGGCGGCCTCGACCCTGCTGTGGCGCACAGCGGGCGTGACGCTGGCCGGCGGACTGCTGCTGTCGCTCGCGTTCCTCATGATGCCCCTGCAACTGATCCTCCTGGCGCTCTCCGGATGATCTGAATGACATCCAACGCTGACATCAACGGCTACGAACCGCCGCGGATGTCGGCGGTTGTATGCGGCCCCAGTGCACGCAGGACGGTCCCACCGTGCCGGGGATGGATCGAACTCCTAAAGCGGTGCTTACTCACGAGCGCCCTCCCGGGCCGTCCTCGGGCCGTGGAAGGGCGCTCAACGTTGACCAACGTCGACAGCTACCGACAGCTCAGCAGCAGGTGAGAGCGTTGATCGATTCGGCGGCCGCAGGTCACGGCCGCCCGTGATCAGTAGACCGGCTTGTGGGGTTCGATCTGGTTGACCCAGCCGATGACGCCGCCGCCGACGTGGACGGCGTCGGAGAAGCCGGCGGACTTGAGGACCGCGAGGACTTCCGCACTGCGGACACCCGTCTTGCAGTGCAAGACGATCTTCTTGTCCTGCGGGAGGGTCTCCAGGGCGGTGCCCATGAGGAACTCGTTCTTCGGGATCAGACGGGCGCCGGGGATCGAGACGATCTCGTACTCGTTGATCTCGCGGACGTCGATGATCTCGATGTTCTCGCCGTCGTCGATCCACTCCTTGAGCTGCTTGGGAGTGATCGTCGAGTCGGCCGCCGCCGCCTGGGCCTCCTCGGAGACGACGCCGCAGAAGGCCTCGTAGTCGATGAGCTCGGTGACCGTGGGGTTCTCGCCGCAGACCGCGCAGTTCGGGTCCTTGCGGACCTTGACCTGGCGGTACTGCATCTCCAGGGCGTCGTAGATCATCAGCCGGCCGACCAGCGGCTCGCCGGTGCCGGTGAGGACCTTGATCGCCTCGGTGACCTGGATGGAGCCGATGGACGCGCACAGCACGCCCAGCACGCCGCCCTCGGCGCAGGAGGGGACCATGCCGGGGGGCGGGGGCTCCGGGTAGAGGCAGCGGTAGCAGGGGCCGTGCTCGGACCAGAACACGGAGGCCTGGCCGTCGAAGCGGTAGATCGAGCCCCAGACGTACGGCTTGTTCAGCAGCACGCAGGCGTCGTTGACCAGGTAGCGGGTCGCGAAGTTGTCCGTGCCGTCGACGATCAGGTCGTACTGGCTGAAGATGTCCATCACGTTGTCGGCCTCGAGCCGCTCCTCGTGAAGGACGACGTTCACGTACGGGTTGATCCCGAGGACGCTGTCGCGCGCGGACTCGGCCTTGGAGCGGCCGATGTCGGCCTGGCTGTGGATGATCTGGCGCTGCAGGTTCGACTCGTCGACCTCGTCGAACTCCACGATGCCGAGCGTGCCCACGCCGGCCGCGGCCAGGTACATCAGGGCCGGCGAGCCCAGGCCGCCGGCGCCCACACAGAGCACCTTCGCGTTCTTCAGCCGCTTCTGCCCGTCCATCCCCACGTCGGGGATGATCAGGTGGCGGGAGTACCTGCGGACCTCGTCTACGGTGAGCTCAGAGGCTGGCTCGACCAGGGGTGGCAGCGACACGGGGACTCCGTTGGTCGGTCAATCAGTACGGTTGTTCACCCGTAACACTGCCACGGCCTTTTTCATTCCGAGACACCTGTTCCGATACGCGAGACGAATTCGTCCCAGTAGCCGGGCATGGTCTCCCACGGGTCGGTGTGGCCGCCCCCGCCCTGGCGGTCGGTGAACCAGATCGTCGCCGCTCCCTGCCAGCGGGCCACGCGCAGGGCTTCGTCCAGGTGGCCTCGGGGAACGCCGTGCACGAAGTGGCAGAACCGCTCGGGTGGATGGTCGGCGGTCCACTCCGCCGCCTGCGACCAGCGGTAGTCGCTCCAGGGACCGGAGAAGGTGACCAACTGGTCGGCGGTCTCGGCGTAGCCCGGGTAGGGGTGGGTGCCGTGGCCGAGGACGATGTGGGCATCGTCACGCAGCGCGCGGAGCGTGGTGACGATACGGCGGGTCTCGGGGAGCGAGACGCGGTCGGACGGGCAGCGGTCCAGGAGGAAGCCGTCGGTCCGGTACCAGTCCAGATACCGGTGCGCGTCGGAGATGACCTCGCCGAACCAGCGGGCGCCGTAGGTGAGATCCAGGAGGCCGAGGACGCGGACGCCCGCCGCGCGCAGGCGGACGGCCGTCTGCAGGCAGTGCGGGTCCGGGCGGGCGCCCGGCCCCTGGGCGACGTTGAGCACCGCCCAGTGCACGGGCGCACCCGGGCGGGTCAGCTCGCCCCACTCGGTCGGGGCGAGCAGCGGGTGGGCGAATCCGGGGGCGCCGAGCCCGGTGCGGACGTCCGTACTCGCCGCAGGGGCCGGCCGGCTGGTCAGATGCGGCATGCCGCCTCCATCCAGATGTCGGCCAGGGACTCCTCGAGGTTGATCCGGGGCCGCCAGCCGAGCCGGTCGCGGGCGGTGCGGACGTCCGCCTGCTGCCAGCTGCCGCAGCCGTCCGGGTACGGGTAGGCGACCGGGGCGGCGGTGTGCGGCGGGTGGTCGGCGTCGCCGCGGTGGTGGCCCATGACCTCCCCGCGGTGGTGGGCGAGGGCTTCGCCGCGGTGGTGGCCCAGGACCTCCGGGCGCGGGTGTCCGATGACCGGGCGGTGCGGGACGGGCGGGCCGTCCAGTTCGTGCAGGGCGCCGCCGTAGCCGGCCACGCGGGCGAGCATCGCGGCGGCGTCGCGCAGCCGTACGGCACGGCCGGAGCCGATGTTGATGATGCCCTGCGCGGCGGAGAGCGAGGCGGCGTGCACCGCGCGGGCGACGTCGCGTACGTCGACGAAGTCGCGCTGGACGCCGAGGCCGCCGAGTTTGAGTTCGCCGTCGCCGGTCTGCATCGCGCGGCGCATGGCCTCGGCGAGGCGCCCGAGCGGCGATCCGGCGGGGGTGCCGGGCCCGGCCGGGGAGAAGACGCGGAGGACGACCGCGTCGAGGCCGGAGCCGAGGACGAGTTCGGTGGCGGCGAGCTTGCTGACGCCGTACGGGCCGCCGGGGCGCGGAACGGCGTCCTCCGCGGTGGAGGAGCCCGGCTGGCTGGGGCCGTACTCGGCGGAGCAGCCGATCTGCACCAGCCGGGCCCCACAGCCGCTGCGCCGCAGGGCCTCGCAGACGGTGGCGACGGCGACGGTGTTGTGCCGGGTGAGTTCCCGCGCACCGCCCCGGGTGGCGCCGGCGCAGTTGATCACGACGCCGGGGTGGACCGCGTCGAGGAAGCGGGTGAGCGCTCCGGGGCTGCCGGACGCGAGGTCGAAGCGGACGTCGGCGTCGTCACCGCGGCCGAGGGCGGTGAGCTGGACGGCCGGGTCGGCGAGCAGGCGGTCGGCGACGAAGCGGCCGATGTACCCGTTGGCTCCGATCAGCAGGACCCTCATCGGGCACCTCCCCGGATGAGCGCGGCGGATGTGAGCGTTCCGGCTGCCGCCCGGGGCTGCGGGGCGGCGGCGCCGGGCCCTCCGTCGGGTACGGCGGATCCGGTCGCGTCGGCGGCTCCGCTCTGCACGGCACGTCGGTTCACGACGGCACGTCCGTTCGCCACGGCATGTCGGTTCACGACGGCACGCCCGTTCGCCACGGCACGTCCGCGCGCGCCGGCATGTCCGCCCGCGCCGACCTGTCCGCTCACTGCGGCAGATCCGCCGACTGCGGCACGTCCGTTCACTACGGCAGGTCCGTTCACTACGGCAGGTCCGCTCGCTCCTGAGGGAACGCCGAACGCGCCGGTGGCTCCGGGCGCTCCGGGGTGTCCGGGTCGGGAGGTGGTCATCTGGTGTTCTCCTTCGAGGGGGTGGTGCGGCTGCCTGCGGCGGCCTGGCCGGGCGCCGACGGCGGCGGATGGATGGTTCGGGGCGGCGGCACGGCCGAGTGGCCGGTGCGGCGCCGCGGCACGGCCACGTGGCCGGTGCGGCGCCGGGCGCGGGACGGCGGCGGTCAGCATCGGGCGTCCCTTCCGGCGTGAGCCGGAACCTGGGCCGAGGCGTGCGCCGACGCGCGCGTGAGCCTGCGGCCCGCGTGGATCAGCAGAGTCAGGGCACCGGCGCCGCAGACGAGGACCGGGACACTGCCCGCGCCCCAGGCGTCCAGGAGGCTCTGAACGGGCACCGCGAGGAGTCCGCAGCCCGGCAGGCGGGCGGCGAACAGACCGGCCACGGCCAGTGCCTCGGCCGTGGCCGCGACCCCGAGGACCAGCGCCGGGGCGTGGCGAAAACCGTGTGCGGCGAGCAGCCGGGCGAGCAGCAGGAGGGCGCCCAGGGTGAGGGTCCGGGCGTGGTCGGCGGGCTCGTCCAGGGCGGCGGCCGTGAGGGCGTGGAGTCCGGCCAGGGCCGCCAGGTACAGGGCGAACGCGCCGAGCAGCAGCGGCCGTACGGCGGTGGCGAACTCCTCCAGGCCACGGCTGGCCGTCAGTCTGCGCCGCGCGCCGGCCGTCAGCAGGTAGGCGCTCCAGGCGGCTGGGGCGCAGGAGAGGGCGAGGGCCGGCAGGATGGCCGGGTCGACCGGCCAGGAGGAGTCCGGGCTGCCGGTCGGCAAGGTGTCGGGACCACCGGTTGCGGCGGCGGTCAGCAGCCCGTCGCCGAGGACGGCGTAACCGAGGAGCCAGCAGGTCCAGACGCGTAGGCCGGTGGCCGGGGGTGTGGGCGTCGGGCGGGTGCGGTACGCGCTCAGCGGGCCGCGGGTCAGGGCGGCGCGTACGGCGAGGGCGAGGGCCGCCATGCCCACGGCGGCCACGGCGAGGCGCATCTGCCCCTCGGTGAGGCGCAGGCCGGCCAGGGTGGCGACGGCCACGGCGCCGGGCAACAGGGTGCGGACGACCCACTCCGCGCGCACCCGCGGGGCCGTGGCCGGTTCGGGGCGCTGAGGCGCGTCGGCGTCGCGCGGGACGCGGGCGAACATCTCCTCGGCGAGGGAGAAGACGTCCCGGTGGCGGAAGCGGGCGGCGGTCCGGTCGGTGATGCCGTGCGCTTCCAGTCCGGCGGCGATCTCCAGCGAGTCCACGGCGCGCTCGCACAGCTCCCGGTGACGGTGCATCAGGGCCTTGACGGGGTCAGCGTTGCCACGGCGGGGGGCTAAGGCGGGCCTACGGCCGCCCGCGGCGGCCCCAGCGTCTCTCGCGGGCGCCCCCGCCGGCGCATCACTCGCTCCATCCGCCGTCTCTCCCCCCTCCGCGCCCCCCACCGTCAGCCACTCCTCCGACCGCGCATCCCACGCTCCGGGACTGCCGGGCGTCCCGGGCCGGTCCAGCTCGACGTCCCTCATCGGACCCCCTCCGTCCCAGGCACGGCGGACACGGCAGCCCCACCGGAAACCCCTGACACACCGGAGACGCCCGACACGGCGGACACAGCCGACACACCCGAGACCGCCGACCCCGCGCCCACGGCCGCCGCCGCGCCGCGCACCGGCGCCCACTCCCCCGCCCACCCGGGCCCCCGCACCCCACGCCCCACCCCGCGCACACCAGCTCCCTGGACCGCGCCTGCTTCCGCGACCGCCCCGGCTACACCTCCCGCGCCCGCGACCGCGACCACCCCCGCTCCCCGCTCCACCGGCCCGGTCCACCGCCCCGCCACCCGCGCCTCCGCGGGCACGGCGAACGGCAGCGGTTCCCCGCTGTCGTCGAGGACGATCCGGCGGACCGGACACTGCGCGACGATCTCGAGATAGATCCCATGGAACGCCGCGATGTTCTGCTCGACGGTGAAGAGTTCGAGCGCCCGGGCGCGCGCCGCGGCCCCCAGGCGCGCACGGCGCTCGGGGTCGCGCAGCAGCGCCACGCACGCCTCCGCGAGCGCCCTCGGATTGCGTGGCGGCACCACGAGCCCTGTGCCGCCGATGATCTCGACCACCGCGCCGACGTCGGTCGACACGGTCGCGCGGGCGCAGAACATGGCCTCCACGAGACTGATCGGGAAACCCTCGACGACGCTGGACAGCACGGTCACCGCACCGGAGGCGTACGCCTCGGCGAGCGTCGGGACCTCCGGGTCACCGATCTCCTCGAAGGAGACCGGGTTGTCGCCGACGGCGTGCGGGCCGTCGGCCTCGTCGGGGAAAAGCTGTGCGGCGAGCGCCCGGCAGTGGGCGAGATAGGCGGCGCCCTCGGCTCCGGCGGGCGCGCCGATGATCCTCAGGCGGGTCTTCGGCTCCTCCTTGCGGACCTCGGCGAAGGCGTGCAGCAGCGAGATCAGGTCCTTGGCCGGTTCTATCCGGCCGACCCAGACCAGCGTGTCGGGGTCGGCGTTCTCCGGCGCCTCGCCCACCTCCGCGAAGGGGGCGGCGTCCATGCCGGGGTAGACGGTGCGCAGCTTGGCGCGGTCGGCGCCGCAGCGTTCCTGCCAGCGGCGGGCGTGCGCGTTGCCGGGTGTGATGCGTTCGGCCCGCCGGTAGATCTCGGCGGCGAGCCGGCCGTGGAAGGCGGCGGCCAGGGCGCGGACGGCCGGGGCCTGGTCTCCGGCGGCGAGGTAGTGCGTCCGCAGCCGCACGCCGTACTCGGTGACCAGCAGCGGCACACCGTGGAAGTGGCGGGCGAGGAGTCCGGGCAGGGCGGCGGCGCCGCCGGAGGCCGCGTGGCAGAGGTCGACCGAGCCGAGCCCGTCGTCCTCGTACCAGTCGAGCGAGAGGGGGCGCAGGGCGCGTTCGAGGTGTGCGGCCACGGCGAGCAGATCCGGTACGCGCGCCGCGCGCGCCGTCCGGGGTGCGCCGGGTGCGCGACAGGCGCGCTCCAGTGCGCGGACGGCGGTCTCGGAGCGGAGCGCACGGACCAGCCCGCCCTCCTCCCGAGCGAGGTCGGCGAGCCCGTACAGCGCGTTGGCGAAACGGTCCGCCTCAGTGGCGGAGACCTCCTCCGAGAGCCCTACGGCATCCGCGGAACCGGCGCACAGCGCGACGGCCAGCTCCCCGTACGCCTCCTGGAAGCGGCGGCGCGCGCGCCGCCCGTGGACGATCCCGTCGTCCTCCGCCGTCCACAGCGGTGCCGTCCGCACTCGGTCGACCTGGGGCGGGAGGGGGATCCAGCCCTCGCCCTCCTGACGCTCGCTGAGGCTGAGCGCGTAGACGTCGAACTCGTGCTGCCCGAGCCCGCGCACCAGCCGGTCGCACCAGATCCTGGCATCACCGCTCACATACGGATAGCCACCCTCCGTCAGCAGTCCGATGCGCACGCGTGCACCCCCGATCTCCCGTTTGGGGAGCCGCCGTCGGCCGGCGGCTCGCAGCGGGACGAACGTATGCGGACAAGCCGGTGGCGCGACGGACGGTTGTCCATCGCGCCACCAAAAGGGGTGAACGGTCGTAACTTTCCCGTGCGGTCCGCGTTTTGTCGCGCTAAGAGATCACGCGCGTACGGATGGTCACGGGCGCGTCAACTTCGCGGGTATGGCCAGGGGTTGGGCTTGCAGCGGATGCCGTCGTACTCCAGGAACTTGGTCTGCTGCTGCATGACCGGGGCGAGGTCGCCGTCCTTGTCGCAGGTCACGTGCGAGTAGCCGAGCCGGTGGCCGACCTCGTGGTTGATCAGCATCTGGCGGTAGGCGTGGATCTCGTCGCCGTACGTCGGCGAACCCTGCGCCCAGCGGTAGGCGTTGATCATCACGCGCTCGGTGGCCGCGGAGTCGCAGGAGACGTTGTCGATCGTCGTGTCGAGGCCCGACTTGGCGCACCAGTCGGCGGTCGTGCCCGGGCTGGCGAGGGTGATCACGAAGTCGACCTCGCCGGAGTAGACGCGCTCGAAGGTACGGCCGCCGTTGTGCGCCCAGCTGCGCTCGTCGTTGAGGGTCCGCTGCACGGCCTGCGCGAACAGCTCGCCGTCCAGCCCGAGCCCCTGCTCGACGTCCACCCGGTAGGTGTACTTGTCGCCCGTGCCCGGCGCCTTGTCGATGCCGGGGATCGCCTCGAACTCCCCGTAGCCGTCGAGCGACGGGCTCAGCGGGTATTTCAGGGCCATCTTCTGCTCGTACGTCAGCGGCGCCACCGGGCTCGGGGACCCGGACGGCGTCGGCCGGCCGTCGCCCCGCGAGGGGGCGCCGTGGTGCCCGCGCGCCTTGTCGGCGCCGGCCTGCGACCGTACGGCGTCGGCGTCCCGGCCGTCGGCGACCTGCCCGGCGACCACGACGGCCAGCACGGTGGTCACCGCGGCGGCGGCGACTCCGGCGAACGCCCGTCCCTTGCCGCCCCTCCCGCGCGCGGGCTCGCCGGCGGGCGGGGTGTCGTCGCCGCCGCCGTCCCGGCCGGGGACGGAGGCGTGCGGATCCCCCGTGGGCGTACGGCGGGTGAAGACGTCGTCGGCCGCCTCGTCCGCGGCGAAGGCGTCGAGGTAGTCCTGCCGCGGGCTCGCCGGGCCGGTGGAGTCCGTCGGGCCCGTCGTGGGCCGCTGCTGCGGTATCCCGGCACCGGGCGCCCCCGGACTCCGCAACTCCCCCCAGCCGCCCCCGGGTTCCCGCTGCTCGGGGTGCCCGCCGCGCACGTGGGTGCCGTCAGGGAACCTGTGGACACCCTGCGCGGGCGTCCCGTCGGCAAACCGAGGCAAGCCTTGAGCCGGCGTGCCATCAGGGATCCGAGGCACACCGTGCGCCGGCGTCCCGTCGGAGAACCGCCCCACGCCCTGCGCCGACGACGTCCTGCCGGGGAAGCGCGGCACACCACCGGCCGGCGTCCCATCCGGAAACCGGGGCACACCACGAGCGGGCGTCCCATCCGGAAACCGCGGCACACCACCAGCCGGCGTCCCATCCGGAAACCGGGGAACGCCGTGCGCCGGCGTCCCGTCGGGCATCCTCGGTACGCCATGAGCCGGCGTGCCATCGGCAAAGCGAGGCACGCCCCGCCCGGGCGTGCCCTCGGGAAATCGCGGGACTCCATGGGCCGGCGTCCCGTCGGGCGATCTCCGGCCGCCGCGCGCCGGCCCCCCGCCAGGATGCCCGGGCACGCCGGAAACCCTCGGCACACCCTGACCAGAAGCCCCACGAGAAGCCGCGGGCCCTACAGGCCCCACAGTCCCGGCAGGCGCCGCAGACCCGGCAGACCCCAAAGGCCCCGGCCCCGCAGCCCTTCGTCGACCCGTCCCCAAAGCACTGGCGCCGGCGGTCCCGTCCTGGGACTCCTCGGACTCCCTGGATCCCTTGGCCTCCTCGGACCCGTTGGGATCCTTGGACCCCTTGGAATTTTTGGACCCCTTGGGATCCTTGGGTGCCGGCCCGCGGCGGCTGTGGCGTCCCACGTGGCGTCTCAGCTCCCCGCGTCGGTGGACTGGGCGGTGTCACGGGCGGCCTGTGCGGCCAGCAGGTCGCGGAACGCGGCGGCGACCGTCTCCGGGTACTCCATCATCGCCACGTGCCCGGCGTCCGGCAGGGTGACCAGGCGGGAGTCGCGGAAGGAGCGGGCCGCCTTCTGGGCCATGCGGAAGCCGACGAGCTGGTCGCGCCCGCCGTAGACGAGGAGCGTCGGGGCGAGCACCCGTTCGGCCTGGCGCCACAGTCCGTGCTGCCCGCCGAGGGTGTAGGCGTTGACGATGCCCCGCGCGGAGCGCGCCATCGCGTCCCAGAAGTACGGCAGTCGCAGCCGCCGTTCCATCTCCTCGACCGCGTTGCGGAAGCCCTCCGGCGACACCCGGGAGGGATCGCCGTAGCAGAGCGCCGTGACCCCGCGGACCCGCTGCTCCGCCGTCCAGCCCTGGGTGTACCGGGTGAACAGCGCGGCCACTCCGGGCAGTGCCAGCAGCGCCGTCGGGACCGCGCCGCGCTGCACCCGCAGCTCCGGCAGCGCGGGCGAGACGAGCGTCAGCGTCCGGACGAGATCGGGCCGCACCGCGGCGACCCGGGTGGCGATCGCGCCGCCGAGGGAGTTGCCGAAGAGGTGGACGGGCCCGCGGCCGGAGGCGTCGAGATAACGGATCACCGCGCGCGCGTGCCCGGTGACCGAGTAGTCGCCGTCGTCCGGCGGCGGCGAGTCGCCGAAGCCCGGCAGGTCGAGGGCCTCGCTGTCGACGACGTCCTCGAGCAGCGGCATCAGTGCCGACCAGTTCAGCGAGGAACCGCCGAGGCCGTGGACGTAGAGCGCGGGCGGCAGCCCTTCGCGCGCGGTCGGCCGGGAGCGGACCGAGAGGGTGATCCCCGGCAGCCGGACCGACCTGAGCCGTTCGCCCTCCGCGACCCGGACGGGCGCGACCTTCGGGAGCACGTTGGCGGTCGGCGCGAAGGCGGGCTCGGTCGAAGACATGCGGCAATGTTACGAGGTGATCACGTCGTGGTTCATGTGTTCGCCATCACAGGGTGCAGAGTCGTTTCAGCACCACTGGAACGGACGGATTCACGGACCACTGCACACAACGGGTTACGCGCGGTGTGACGATACGGACGCGGATCGCATAGCGTCCTGATCGAGTGTCTCCTAGGCTCGTACAGAGGGCACCCGCGTGTGGCCCCTGCTTTCCCAGGGACGTTCGTAGGAAGGGAGCCCATCATGGCCGTAGACCCCACCGACCCCGAGACCTTCGAGAACGGCGACGGGGAGGAAACCCCGGTGTTCGACGTCGAGGCCCCCGAGGTCGACGCGGCGGAACAGCACGCGGAGGTGAAGCCGGACCGCGACGACCCGCTGACCGGGGTGAGCCCCGACCGGGCCAACGAGGCGGATCTCGTCGAGCAGGCCCGCGTGGTCTCTCTCGACGAGGACGACTACCGGTGATCCGCGCGGACGCGCGGCACCGCTGAGCAGGAACGGGGCCGATTTTTGCCCGCTCTGCATCTGTTTGAAACCTCTTGTGCCGTTTTCGCCACCGTCCGGTACGTGAAATTCTGCGTGCGCAGCGCGCACGACACGGTTACCGAAAAGTACGATGGCGGCGCGGCGCACACCGCATGTGGACGACTTTGGGAGGCGGCGTGACAGCCATCGAGCAGACAGAGGCGGCACGCCCGCGGGGTACGCGCCTGCCGCGCCGTGCCCGACGGAACCAGCTGCTGGGCGCCGCTCAGGAAGTCTTCGTGGCGCAGGGCTACCACGCGGCCGCGATGGACGACATCGCCGAGCGCGCCGGCGTCAGCAAGCCGGTGCTCTACCAGCACTTCCCGGGCAAGCTCGACCTCTATCTCGCACTGCTGGACCAGCACTGCGAGTCCCTGATCCAGTCCGTGCGCAACGCGCTGGCGTCGACCACCGACAACAAGCAGCGCGTACGGGCGACGATGGACGCGTACTTCGCGTACGTCGAGGACGACGGTGGCGCCTTCCGCCTGGTCTTCGAGTCGGACCTGACCAACGAGCCCGCCGTGCGCGAGCGCGTCGACAAGGTCACCAACGAGTGCGCCGAGGCGATCTGCGACGTCATCGCCGAGGACACCGGGCTGTCCCGCGCGGAGTCGATGCTGCTCGCCTCGGGCCTGGGCGGCCTCGCCCAGGTGGTGGCCCGGTCCTGGCTGCACAGCGACCGCAGTGTGCCGCGCGACCAGGCGGTGCAGCTGCTGGCGTCACTCGCCTGGCGGGGCATCGCGGGCTTCCCGCTGCACCACGGCGAACAGAACCACAACGAGCAGCCGCACCACTGACGCCACGGGCGGGGCGCGTTTGTTCCCGTCCGCTGTTCGCTCCTGGCGTTCTCGCGCGGAGCGTGCGCGTCCCCTCACCGGGCTAATGTGTGCTGGGTACGGCGCGGACGCCCGCGCAACACTGACCGTTCGGAGGGACATAGCCGTGGAGGTCAAGATCGGCGTGCAGCACGCGCCCCGCGAGATCGTTCTGGAGAGCGGTCAGAGTGCCGAGGAGGTCGAGCGCGTGGTGGCCGAGGCACTGGCCGGCAAGTCGCAGCTGCTGAGCCTCGTGGACGAGCACGGCCGCAAGGTCCTGGTCCCGGCCGACCGCCTCGCCTACGTGGAGCTGGGCGAGCCGGCGCCGCGCAAGGTCGGCTTCGGCGCGCTGTAGGCGGGCGCGGACGCGACAGTCATACGACGAGGGCCCGCCGGGTGTCACACCCGGCGGGCCCTCGTCGTGCGCGGCGCACACGAAAGGCACACGCACCCTCCACAGAGGGGATTGGATTCCGCAGGTCAGGGGTAAGACGGGCTGTGACCGTTAGGGCAGGACGGCCACGTGGGAGGACCCCTACATGCTCTTGGAAGCCTTCAGCTCCGCGATCCTCGGCCTGGTCCTGGCGTGGGCGTACGTCCACCGGCTGCCGCACCGTCTGCCGGCCCGTCCCCTGGTGCTGTCGACGGGTGTCGCCGGCGCGCTCTTCGGCGCGTTCCTCGCCCACGGCGCCCTGGACGCCGGGGGTTTCCTGCTCACCCTGATCGGCGCGGCGGTGGTCGCCGTCGCCTCGCTGTCGCTGCTGCTGCGCCCGGCGGGAAGACTCCGCCGCCACTCGGCGACGGCCTGAGCCGCCGCCGCACCGCCCCACGCCTCCGCAGAGGACGACGACGGCACGACGGGAACCCCGGCTAGCCGCCGCCAGTGGCACCTTCGAAACGAGGGAGCCGCAACGAAGGGGCACGGGGAACTGCGCGAGAACCGACGACGGCCCGCACCCCGAAAACCGACAGACCGCCCTACGGCGGGACGCGCCTCAAACCCCGGCCCGCACCCGGGATTCGGCTCAGGCCGCCAGCCCCAGCGCGGCCATCCGCTTGGTGTGCGCCTCGGTGATCCGCGAGAACATCCGCCCGACCTCGGCCAGGTCGAACCCGTCCGCGACACCCCCCACGAGCATCGTCGACAGCGCGTCGCGCTCCGCGACCACCCGCTGCGACTGCGACAGCGCCTCGCCCATCAGCCGCCGCGCCCACAGCGCGAGCCGCCCGCCCACGCGCGGGTCCGCGTCGATCGCGGCGCGCACCTTCTCCACGGCGAACCCGGCGTGCCCGGTGTCGTCGAGCACGGCCAGCACCAGCTCGCGGGTGTCGGAGTCCAGCCGGGCCGCGACCTCGCGGTAGAAGTCGCTGGCGATCGAGTCGCCGACGTAGGCCTTGACGAGGCCCTCCAGCCAGTCCGAGGGCGCGGTCTGCTTGTGGAAGCCGTCCAGCGCGGCGACGAACGGCTCCATGGCCGCGGTCGGCTCCTCGCCGATCTCCGTGAGCCGGCCGCGCAACCGCTCGAAGTGATGGAACTCGGCCGACGCCATCTTCGCCAGCTCCGCCTTGTCCTCCAGGGTCGGCGCCAGCTTGGCGTCCTCCGCGAGCCGTTCGAACGCGGCGAGCTCCCCGTACGCGAGCGCGCCCAGCAGGTCCACCACCGCGGCCCGGTACTGCGGGTCGGCGGAGGCCGTCGCCCAGTCCTGGGCGGCGACACCGGTGTGGGCGGCGGCGTCGGGGGTGTCGGCGGCGTGCGCAGGCTTGTCAGAGCTCGTCATGAAGCGCACAATAGCCCGCCCGCCGCGTCGCGGAAGTCCCTGGTCATTCAGTGTGACAACGACGACCCGCGGGACCACCTGACTGACCGCGTGATTCGGTGTGACGACGACTACGTGACCGAATCGGCCATCGCATGTGCGCGAATCCGGGGTATGGTGGTAATGCGCCTGCTGGTACGTCGGCTGATTCCGCCGTGCCTCGACAGGCCGCACGTATGAGGATGCCCGGTCGGTGGCCCGATCGGCTCCGACCCGACAGCTCTCCCTGACCGTACGGCACAACGCGTACGACGATCGGAGGGAACCCTCAGCGGTACGAGCGCTAGAGCGTCGGCGCGGTCCCGTGCCCCACGGCCCGCCCGTAAGGCAGCCGACGTCCCCCGGCACGGTCTGACACGACCCCCCGCGCTCGCCTCGCACCGCCCACACAGAAGAGGCAGCACCCTGACTACGACGTTCCGAGAGCTCAGGATCCTTCCCGAGACCGCCGAGGCCCTGGAAGCCGTCGGCATCGTCACCCCGTTCCCCATCCAGGAGATGACCCTCCCCGTCGCCCTCGCCGGCACGGATGTCATCGGCCAGGCCAAGACCGGCACCGGCAAGACGCTGGGCTTCGGCCTTCCGCTCCTCGAGCGCGTCACCGTCCCCGCCGACGTGGAGGCCGGGCGCGCCGCGCCCGAGGCCCTGACCGACGCCCCGCAGGCCCTCGTCGTGGTTCCCACGCGCGAGCTGTGCACCCAGGTCACCAACGACCTGCTGACCGCGGGCAAGGTCCGCAACGTGCGCGTCGTCGCGATCTACGGCGGCCGGGCCTACGAGCCCCAGGTGGAGGCCCTGAAGAAGGGCGTCGACGTGGTCGTCGGCACCCCGGGCCGGCTGCTCGACCTCGCGGGCCAGAAGAAGCTCGACCTGAGCCACGTCAAGGCCCTCGTGCTCGACGAGGCCGACGAGATGCTCGACCTGGGCTTCCTGCCCGACGTCGAGAAGATCATCAACATGCTTCCGGCCAAGCGTCAGACCATGCTGTTCTCGGCGACCATGCCGGGCGCGGTCATCGGCCTGGCCCGCCGGTACATGAACCGGCCCACGCACATCCGCGCCACCGCGCCGGACGACGAGGGCGCCACGGTCGCGAACATCAAGCAGTTCGTCTACCGCGGCCACTCCCTCGACAAGCCGGAGATGATCGCCCGCATCCTCCAGGCCGAGGGCCGCGGACTGGCGATGATCTTCTGCCGGACCAAGCGCACCGCCGCCGACATCGCCGAGCAGCTCCAGCGCCGCGGCTTCGCGGCCGGCGCGGTCCACGGCGACCTCGGCCAGGGCGCCCGCGAGCAGGCGCTGCGCGCCTTCCGCAACGGCAAGGTCGACGTCCTGGTCTGCACCGACGTCGCCGCGCGCGGCATCGACGTCGAGGGTGTCACCCACGTCATCAACTACCAGTCGCCCGAGGACGAGAAGACGTACCTGCACCGCGTCGGCCGCACCGGCCGGGCGGGCGCCAAGGGTACGGCGATCACGTTCGTCGACTGGGACGACATCCCGCGCTGGCAGCTGATCAACAAGGCGCTGGACCTGAACTTCCACGACCCGGTCGAGACGTACTCCACGTCCCCGCACCTGTTCGAGGACCTCGGCATCCCGCCCGGCACCAAGGGCGTCCTGCCGCGCGCCGAGCGCACCCGCGCCGGGCTCGACGCGGAGGAGCTGGAGGACCTGGGCGAGCCGGGCGGCCGTGGCCGCGGGCGCGGTGCCCGGGGCGGTCGCCGCGACGGCCGCGACGAGTCCCGCCCGGCCGAGCGGGAGCGCTCGGAGCATTCGGAGCGTACGGAGCGCGCCGAGCGTATGCCGCGCCGCCGCCGTCGTACGCGCGGCGGAGCCCTCGTCGACGCGACGGCCCAGACGCCGTCCGCCACCACCGCACCGGAGGCCCCGGAGGCGGCCGGCTCCCCCGAGTCGGTCACCGAGTCGGTCACCGCGCCGCGCACTCCGCGCCGCCGTCGCCGCACCCGCGGCGGCGCCCCGGCCGGACAGGCGGCCCCGGCCGCCACGGCCGAGGCGACGGCTTCCGCCGCCGAGGCCGCGGTGGCCACGGCGGAAGGCCCGAGCATCCTGGGCACCCCCGAGGCGTCCGCGGAGACCTCCGAGGCGCCGGCGAAGCCGCGCCGTCGCCGTACCCGCCGGTCCACCGAGACGGCGACGCCGGCCGAGGCCACGACGACCGTCGAGACCGCGGCGCCCGTCGAGCCGACGGCCCCGGTGACCGCGCCCGAGCCGCAGGAGGCGCCCGCCCAGGCGGCGGTCGACACCGCCGAGGGCACGGAGACCAAGCCGAGGACCCGCCGCACCCGTAAGGCCACCGCGTCCGCCGGGGCCACCGAGGCCGTCGAGGCACCGGTCGCGGCGGAGGCCCCGGAGGCCGAGGCCAAGCCGAAGCGCACCCGCAAGACCGCGGCTGCGGCCGAGGCTGCGGTCGACACCGCCGAGGGCACCGAGGCGAAGCCGAAGACCCGCCGTACGCGGAAGGCCGCCGAGGCCGCCGTCACGACGGACGCTCCGGAAGCCGAGGCCAAGCCCAAGCGCACCCGCAAGACCGCGGCTTCGGCTGCGGCCGAGGCGGCGGTCGACACCGCCGAAGGTGCCGAGGCCAAGCCGAGGACCCGCCGTACGCGGAAGGCCGCCGAGGCCGCTTCCGCGGAGATCCCGGCTCAGGCCGCGGCGGAACCGGAGGCCGAGGCCAAGCCGAAGCGCACGCGCAGGACGGCCGCCACGGCCGAGGCGGCCGTCGACACCGCCGAGGGCACCGAGGGCACCGAGGGCAAGCCGAAGACCCGCCGTACGCGGAAGGCCGCCGAGGCCGCCGTCACGACGGACGCTCCGGAGGCCGAGGCCAAGCCCAAGCGCACCCGCAAGACGGCCGCCGCGGCCGAGGGCGCCGAGGCCAAGCCGAGGACCCGCCGCACCCGCAAGGCCACCGAGGCCGCCGAGCCCGTGCCCGCCTCCGCGGAGATCCCGGCGCAGGCCGCGTCGGAGCCGGAGACCGAGGCCAAGCCGAAGGTCCGCCGTACCCGTAAGGCCACGGCCGCCGCGGAGCCCGTGGAGAGCTGACCGGCGCCGACAGGCACCGCAGACGACGGCCCGGCCCACCTCGCGTGGGACCGGGCCGTCGGCGTACCCGCGCTAATCTCCCCCCGTGACCACCCCCGCCCCCCTCGCCCCGCCTCCCGGTGCCCGCGCCTACCCCCTCCGGACCGCCCGCGGCGACTTCGCGGTCGTGGACATGCCCCCGCTTCCGGATACCGAGCCGCGCGGTGTCGCCCTGCTGCTGCCCGGGTTCACCGGCAGCAAGGAGGACTTTCACCTGATGCACGAGCCGCTGGCCGCGCGCGGGTACCGGACGGTCGCCGTGGACGGGCGCGGCCAGTTCGAGTCGAAGGGGCCGGAGGACGACGAAACGGCCTACGCTCAGGGCGAGTTGGCGCAGGATGTGCTGGCGCAGGCCGAGGCCCTGGGCGGGGGTGCGCCGGTGCATCTGCTCGGGCACTCGCTCGGCGGGCAGATCGCGCGCGCGGCCGTACTCCTCGACCACTCCCCCTTCGCCTCGCTCACCCTCGTCTCCTCGGGTCCGGCGGAGATCTCCACCGCGCAGCAGTCCCGGGTGAAGCTGCTGCGGGACGCGCTGGCCGTGCTGTCGATGGCGGAGGTGTGGGAGGCGATCCTGGCGATGGGGGCGCCCGAGGACGTCGGTGGGCCGGCGCGCGGGCTGGGCGGCCCGGAGCAGCTGCGCCGCCGCTGGCTGGGTCACTCGCCCGCGCAGCTCAGGGCGACGGGACAGCAGCTGTGCACGGAGCCGGACCGGGTCGGCGAGCTGGCCGCCGTACCGCTGCCGTGCCATGTGCTGTCCGGCACCCGGGACGAGACCTGGCCGTTGCCGTTGCTGGACGAGATGGCAGGCCGGCTGGGCGCGCACCGCACGGTCGTACCGGGCGCGGAGCATTCGCCCAACCTGGACCAGCCGCTGCCGACGGCCCGCGCGGTGGCCGATTTCTGGGACGAGCACCCGTCCGGCTGATCCCGCGGGTGTCCCGGGCGCGGGGCGCTAGGGGGTGTCTCGTCGATCAGGCCGGGCTCCCGGCGTGATCGACGAGACACCCCCTAGTACAGCGTCTGCAGGTGCTCCCAGAACCCGTCCCGCAGCGCCCGCCGCAGATCCGCCTGGCCGCGCAGGGAGTACTGGAGCATGCCCTCCGCCTCCACCAGCAGGTCCTGGTCGACGGAGCCGGGCAGGTAGGGGTGGCCGGGCAGCAGCTCGACCAGTGCCTCGCGGCCCCGCGAGGACAGCCACTTCGCCGCGATCTGCGCGCCGACGAAGCGGACGTCCTCCCGGGCGGGCCGGGCGGCGGTGTTCGCGTCGTAGGCGGCGGCGGTGCGCCGGGAGACGTACGGCTTGAAGAAGTCCAGGTCGAGGGTGCGCTGGCTGTCGACCTCCCAGAGCAGCGGTTCGGCCTGGTTGCGTCCCTCGGGTGCCTCGATGCCCCACAGGTGCACCCGCGCGCCGTAGCCCTGGGCCGCCTCGACGGCCGAGACCAGGTCCTCGTCGCCGCCGAGGAGGGCGGCGTCGCTGATCGCCCGGTGCCGGGCCAGGGACTCCAGATCGGTCCTGATCAGGGAGTCGACGCCCTTCTGCTGGTTGTTCGCGTTGAGGTTGCCCAGGCGCACCTTGACGTCGGGCAGCTCGGCGATGGTCTGCTGCTCGGCGGTGTGGATACGGCGGCGGGCGCCGTCGTACCAGTAGACGCGCAGCAGCCTGCTGTCGGCGAAGACGGTGCGGGCACGGTCGATCAGGGCGTCGATCAGGCCCTCGGCGTCGAGGTCGAACGCGCGGCGGTCCTCGGTCCCGGCGACGAGGCGTCCCGCGGCCGCGTAGAGGTACCCGGCGTCCACGAAGATCGCATGGGTCGAGGGCGTCTTCGCCACCTCGGCGAGCATGCGCTTCAGCAGCTCGTTGGTCCGGTCGAGGCGGTCGGCCAGCGCCGAGAGGTCGTCGTTCATCGCTTCCATTGTCCGCGCCGTCACAGTGTGAACACAACCGGTCCCGGTCGGTCTCGGAGCGTAAGCGATCGAAACGCTTACCCGTCAGTAATTAGTTGTTCGAAAAATTTCTTTAGCGTAGGGAATGTTTGTAACAAGCATCGCGTTGCATCCGTATGGAACCCGGGGCACCGTCGCTCCGTGGGCCATCCACCAGTAGTTCTCCTCAGGGAGGATGACCAGACGAAGGGAGAAGCCATGCGCTTCGAGATTCTGCGACTCGACGACGTCGACGGCACGCCCGTGGACACCACCGTCGTGGACGCCGCCTCCGTCAACCGGATCGTTCAGCAGGCCGCCGCGATCGGCCAGCGCCTGTGGATCCGTCCGGCCGACACCCCGGCCTCGTAACCCACCCACATGCTTGAGAGCCCCGTACGGCATGACGGCCGTACGGGGCTCTGTTGCGTCCGATCGGGGGACGGCCGGGACCGGGATCACATCACCGGCCGCCGCGCCCCGGTCAGGCGCCCTGGATCACCTGGGTGACGCCGTTGATGATCTGCTGCACGGCGATCGCGGACAGCATCATGCCCGCGAGCCTGGTCACCAGCACCACGCCGCCGTCCTTGATGACCCGGATGATCAGCAGCGAGTACCGCATCACCAGCCACAGCACCACGTGGATGGCGAGGATCGCCGACCACACCGACAGCTGCATGCCGACGCCGTCGGCCTTCTGCACGGCGAGGATGACGGAGACGATCGCACCCGGACCGGCCAGCAGCGGCATGCCCAGCGGCACGAGGGCGACGTTGACGTCCTTGGTCTGCTTCGGCTCGTCGGTCTTGCCGGTGAGCAGGTCGAGCGCGATCAGCAGGAGCAGCAGACCGCCGGCGATCATCAGCGCCGGGACGGACACGTGCAGATAGTTCAGGATCTGGTGCCCCAGCACGCCGAAGACGGTGATCACACCGCCGGCCACGCAGACGGCCTGGAAGGCCATCCGCTTCTGCACCTTGGCGGGCCGTCCGGCGGTCAGGGCGAGGAAGATCGGGGTGATCCCAGGGGGATCCATGATGACAAAAAGGGTCAGGAACAGAGAACCGAAGACGGCGATGTCGAACATGGGTGAGCTACAGGCCTTGCACTGAAAGAGAGAAAGAGGGCGTGAGGGGATGAGGGGGAGCGGACGGCACGTGCCGCGCCCCGCGATCGCTCGGATCGCTCAGATCGCTCCGCCGGTCCCCGGCACCGGGAACGCCCCGGTCGCCCGCCGGGTGATCTCCCCGTACACCTCGGGGTCGGTCGTGTACTCGCCGAGCACACAGGTCTTGCGGCTGCCGTGGTAGTCGCTGGAGCCGGTCACGAGCAGCCCCAGCTCCTTGGCCAGGCCGTGCAGCCGCGCCCGGGTGTCCGGGTCGTGGTCCATGTGGTCGACCTCGATGCCGTCGAGGCCCGCGGCGGCCATCTCGGCGATCGCGGACTCCGGCACCGTACGGCCGCGCTTGGCGGCCCCGGGGTGTGCGAACACCGCGACCCCGCCCGCGCCCTTGATCAGCCGGATCGCCTCGAAGGGATCGGTCTCGTGCTTCTCGACGAAGGCCCGGCCGCCGTCGGCGAGCCAGTCCTGGGTGAACGCGTCGCTCACGGTGTCGACGACACCCAGCTCGACCAGCGCGGACGCGACATGCGGCCGCCCCACGGACCCGTCCCCGGCGATCCGCGACACCTGCTCCCAGGTGACCGGCACGCCCAGCTCGTTCAGCTTGGCGATCATGCCCTTGGCCCGCGGCACGCGGTCGTCGCGCACCAGCTCCCGCTCGGCGAGCAGGGCGGGCTCCTCGGGGTCGAACAGGTAGGCCAGCATGTGCATGCTGATGCCGTCGACACGGCAGGACAGCTCGGCCCCGGTGACGAGGGTCAGCCCCCGCGGCAGCGCGGCGATCGCCTCGGCGTGGCCGCGGGTCGTGTCGTGGTCGGTCAGCGCGACCACGTCCAGACCGGCCGCGGCGGCCTTGCGCACCAGCTCGGCGGGGGTGTCCGTACCGTCGGACGCGGTGGAGTGGGTGTGCAGGTCTATGCGCACGACGCGTACTCCAAGCGGGTGACGACACGGAAGGGACACCCAAGGATAGCCGCAACCGACCCCCCGATGTCACACCCGCTCCGGGCCTGCGCCCTTTACACACCCGTCATGTCACCGTCCCCCGACGGTCACCCTTCGGGCTCGGGCGACAGCAGGCGCGGGGACAGCGCCCCGCAGGGCACCAGCTCCATCTCCGCCCCGGCGTCCCGCAGATCCGTCAGCACCAGCTCGTCGTACATCAGCAGGCCCGACTGCTCGGGCCAGACGACGGCCCACAGCCACATCCCCATCGCCTCGCCGGCGAACACCGCCCGGTCGTCCGGGGTGCCGGAGACAAGCCAGAGCGGGGTGGGCCGGCCGGCGGCGAGCACCTTGGCCTGCGGCGGCTTCTCGACGTCCACATACGGCCCCGGGTCCGGTCCGTCGATGCCCGCGTACCGCGCGCCGAGCCCGACGCCCAGCTCCTCCGCGATCAGGATCAGCTCGCCGACACCGCCGAGCGGGCTGGGTCCCGAGCAGGCCAGCGCCGTGGCACGGCCACCGCTGCGGTCGTCGCCCGCGCAGAGCACACCCGTGTAGAGCCAGCCGATCGGCAGCGGCCACGGCATCCACACCGGCACCTGGGCGCGACGTACCACGACGGTGAGGGCCTCGACGCTGGGCGGCACCACGGGTTGCAGCGGATAGACCGCGCCATGCACATCGCACTGCCACGAGTCGGCAAAGAGTCCGGGCGCCCTGACCCGGCCACCGCACTTCGGGCAACTGGGTTCGCCCCTCATAGGGCTCCACGGTCCTACCCGCGCCGCGTCACGTCAAGGACGATCACCCGTCCGGACGGAAATGGGGGCCGGGGCAGGGTGAAGCGGCGGCAGGAGGGCAGGCGGATCAGTCGACGTTCGCACGTTCAGATGTTCGGCCGTTCGCCAACTGACCGGTGCCGGCCGGGGGTTGGTGAGATGGGTCACCCGAGCGGGACGGAGGCGCGCAGCGGATCGCGCAGGTCCGTTCCCTGGTTCAGCCAGCGTTCCTGGAGGGCCTGGGCGCCGTGCACCCGCTTCCAGGCGGCCTCGTTCGGGGTCATCGGCAGCAGCGGCAGGAACCGTACGGGGTCCATCGGAGCGTCCAGTTCCAGATCCTCGACCAGGCCGCCCGGTTCGGCGACCAGCACCGAGGAGAACGGGGCGCCCGGCCACAGCGGCTCCCCCACGTCCAGCGACGCGCCCGGGGCCACGACCACACCCTCGACCTGCGGGGACGCGGCGAGCACGGCCAGCGGGCGGAGCACCTTGTCGGTGTCGGCGAGCCCGGCGCGCACCGAGAGGACCAGCTCGGCGCGGGGGCCCTTGACCGGGTCGGCGAGCACCGCGGTGGGGTCGGTCATGGGCTGGGCGGACATGCCGAGGGTGGCGTAACGGACGATGTCCCCCTCGTGGAAGCGCAGCACCTCGATCCGGTCCGTGCCGAGGAAGGTGACCGCGGCGCGGGCGTCGGGCTCGCCGAGCGCGGTGCGCAACCGGGCTTCGACCAAAGGAAGAACATCAGCCATGCGGCGAGCATAGAACTCGTCAGGACCGGGCAAAGCAACGCCTTGACACTTCAGTCGGCTGATACTCTTGGCCGGTGGTCGGGCAGCACGCGGCAAGCGTGCGGGTGAAGTCCCGACGCCACGGGAACCCTCTAGGGGGTTGGGATCGTCCCTCAGCAGGGACCGGCCGGAGGAGGTGGGGCTGTCATGGATCGAAGTCGACCGTGCAGTAGCACCCGCTCTTCCGGTCTCTGATGTAGCTGCTCTCGCTCTGGCTGGTTGCCGCCTTTCGCATGCGCGCCTTCATCCGGGTCACCCGGAAGAGCACTTCGTTTCGCTCTACCTGATCTGTCTGTTCTGTCTGGTCTGCATCAGCAGCTGACTCAGTAGCGAAGCTCGCCACCGCGACGGTGCGGTGCTCCCCGCTTTGTGGACGTGCCAAACATCCGCAGTCGAGAAAACGTCCTCATTCCGGGTAGTTCCACTCGTCGTCGGCGGTCTTTCGTTGCCCGTTGCGAAGGAGCCTGCCCATGTCGATGATTCGCGACCTGCGCGCCGCAGTCCGCCCGTCCCGCCCCGCTCTGCGCAAGGACACCGGCGGCTACGACACCACTCGCGACCCCGCGACCTCCTCGGCCGTCGTCGACTGCGCCGTCTACCGCGACGGAGCCCGCGTGGCCAGCTCCCGGCCGCTGACGCCGCAGGAGGCGATGCGCCAGGTGCGCCGCGACGGAGGGTTCGTCTGGATCGGGCTGCACGAGCCGACCGAGGCCGAATTCGCCGGTATCGCCAGCGTGTTCGGGCTGCACCCGCTGGCCGTGGAGGACGCCGTCCAGGCCCACCAGCGGCCCAAGCTGGAGCGCTACGACGACTCGCTCTTCACCGTCTTCAAGACCATCCACTACGTCGAGCACGACGAGCTGACCGCCAACAGCCAGGTCGTCGAGACCGGCGAGGTGATGTGCTTCACCGGCCAGGACTTCTTCATCACCGTCCGGCACGGCGGCCAGGGCTCGTTGCGCGGGCTGCGGCACCGGCTCCAGGACGAACCGGAGCTGCTGGCCAAGGGCCCCTCGGCGGTGCTGCACGCCATCGCGGACCATGTCGTCGACGGGTACATCGCGGTCGCCGACGCGGTGCAGGACGACATCGACGAGGTGGAGACCGAGGTGTTCTCGCCGGGGCGCAAGGGCACCCCGCGCGGCACCGACGCCGGGCAGATCTACCAGCTCAAGCGTGAGGTGCTGGAGTTCAAGCGGGCGGTGTCGCCGCTGGTGCGGCCGATGCAGCTGCTGAGCGAGCGGCCGATGCGGCTGATCGACCCGGACATCCAGAAGTACTTCCGGGACGTCGCCGACCACCTGGCCCGGGTGCAGGAGCAGGTCATGGGCTTCGACGAGCTGCTGAACTCCATCCTCCAGGCCAACCTCGCCCAGGCGTCCGTCGCGCAGAACGAGGACATGCGGAAGATCACCTCGTGGGCGGCGATCATCGCCGTACCGACGATGGTGTGCGGCGTGTACGGGATGAACTTCGACTACATGCCGGAGCTGCGGTGGAGGTTCGGCTACCCGATGGTGCTCGGGATCACCGCCATGATCTGTTTCGGGATCCACCGCACGCTGAAGCGCAACGGCTGGCTCTGACCCGGGCCGGGCGCGAGGGCCTGGATAGGCTGGGCCCATGACAACCGAGCTGCTCGACCGGGCCCTCGTCGAGGAGGCCACGAAGAAGTCCGGGCTCATCTGGGTGAACGGCCCCGGGGTCCCCGCCCGTGCGCTGTGGCACGCCTGGCACGAGGGTGCGGCGTGCGTGGTCGGCGACGGGCCGGGCGAGCAGCCGCTGCCGGGGCTCACCGACGGGGCCACCGCCGAGGTGACGGTGCGCAGCAAGGACAAGGGCGGCCGGGTGGTGGCCTGGACGGCGACGGTCGTGGAGCTGGCGCCGGAGTCCGAGGCGTGGGAGGCCGCGGTCGCCGAGCTGAAGGGCAAGCGGCTCAACGCGCCCGACGGCGAGGCGATGCCCGAGCGCTGGCGCCGCGAGTGCAGGGTGCTCCGCCTGGAGCCGACGGGTGTCACGCTGCCGCTGCCCGAGGGCTCCCTCGCACAGGCGCCGCTGCCCAGCCCGGCGACGACCCGGCGTCCGATCCCGGCGGCGCTGCCGCGGCTGCTGATGAAGCGACGCAAGCGCAAGTAGCCCGCCCTGGGGCGGACCGTCCCGGCATCGCCGGACTGCGCGGCGGTGCGATCGCGGATCGCCGCCCAGTGGGCGGGGATGACAGGCGCGCCCCTCCTTACGACGTCGGCAGCTGCCGGCCGTAGTCCACCGTCTCGTTCTTGTCCGGCTCGGTCAGCGGGAAGTCCTTGCCCCAGGCGGAAAAGGTCAGGGTGCCCGCGTCGCCGCCGCGGACCAGGCGCAGGGGGTAGGGCTTGCCCTCGAGGGAGACGTCGAGGGTGCCGCCGGAGCCCTGGTCGCCGGTGATGCGGATGGTGCGCACGCCGGCCTGCCGGTGGCGGCCGTCGGTCTTCAGGGTGCCGTGCAGGGTGAGCAGGCTGTCGAGGAGGACGTCCTTGTCGGTGAAGCCGCTGAAGCGCCGGTAGGAGGGGTCGCCCTCGGGCACCTTGACGTACTTGCCGTTCAGCTTGGCCGCGGCGGCGGCGTCGCCGTTGCCGCCGTTGCCGCCCTCCGGGTTCCAGAACGCGCTGTCCGCCTTCAGATAGAGCTGGTCCCCGATCCGCAGCAGCTCGAAGGACGCCCCGCCGGCGGTGACGGACCCGGTGCCGCCGTCACCCTTGAGCCGCATGTCCAGCTTGTACGTGCGCCCGCTGGTCACGACCGTCCCGGAGAGCCGTACCGCGCCGGCGGACTCCGCGGCGGCCAGGGTCTTGGCCTGGATCTTCTCGGGGGGCAGCTTGCCCACTCCGTTGGTGCCCGCGTCCGGGTCCTCGCTGCTGCATCCCGTCAGCCCCGCCCCGGTCACCACCAGCGCGCACAGCGCGCTCGCCAGCGTGGCCCGACGGATACGGCCCTGGGGAATCGCGGTCACAGGTGGGGCTGCCTTTCTCACGGGGGTCCGGTCGGCGTACCGCAGAGTACCGGGGTGCGGAGGGTCGAACGGAGCCAGTCCGTCCGGACCGCTCACCAGGGCGTATCCGATCCGGACGGGCTAGCCTGAAGCCCACCCGAACGGGCAATCCGGATAACACGCGCGGTACACCGAAACAGCACGGAAGCGGCACAGCGGTCGTACGGAAGCGGCCAGGCTGCCGTACGGAAGCGGGACCGAGCGGCGTCATGGAAGCGGAGGTGCGAACAACATGGCAGCGGGCGCTCCCCGGATCTTCGTCTCGCACCTCGCCGGCATCGCCGTCTTCGACCCCAACGGCGACCAGGTGGGGCGGGTGCGCGATCTGGTCGTCATGCTGCGGGTCGCCCGCCGGCCGCCACGGCTGCTCGGCCTGGTCGTCGAACTGGCCACCCGGCGGCGGATCTTCCTGCCCATGACCCGGGTCACCGGCATCGAGTCCGGCCAGGTCATCACCACCGGCGTGCTGAACGTCCGCCGCTTCGAGCAGCGCCCGACCGAGCGGCTGGTCTTCGGCGAGCTGCTGGACCGGCGGGTCACCCTGGTCGAGACCGGCGAGGAGGTCACCGTCCTCGACCTGTCGGTGCAGCAGCTCCCGGCCCGCCGCGACTGGGAGATCGACCGGGTGTTCGTACGCAAGGGGAGGAAGGGCGGCGCCTTCCGCCGCGCCAAGGGCGAGACGCTGACCGTCGAGTGGTCGGCGGTCACCGGGTTCTCCCTGGAGGAGCACGGGCAGGGCGCCGAGAACCTGCTCGCCACCTTCGAGCAGCTGCGCGCCGCCGACCTGGCGAACGTGCTGCACCACCTCTCCCCCAAGCGCCGCGCCGAGGTCGCCGCCGCCCTCGACGACGACCGGCTCGCCGACGTCCTGGAGGAGCTGCCGGAGGACGACCAGATCGAGATCCTCGGCAAGCTCCAGGGCGAGCGCGCCGCCGACGTCCTGGAGGCCATGGACCCGGACGACGCGGCCGACCTGCTCGCCGAGCTGCCGAAGGAGGAGCAGGAGCGGCTGCTGGGCCTGATGCAGCCCGACGACGCGGCCGACATGCGCCGCCTGATGTCGTACGAGGAGCACACCGCCGGCGGTCTCATGACCACCGAGCCGATCGTGCTGCGCCCGGACGCCACCGTCGCCGACGCGCTCGCCCGGGTCCGCAACCCCGACCTCTCCCCCGCGCTCGCCGCGCAGGTCTACGTCTGCCGCCCGCCCGACGAGACCCCCACCGGCAAGTACCTGGGCACGGTCCACTTCCAGCGGCTGCTGCGCGACCCGCCGTACACCCTGGTCAGCTCGCTCGTCGACGACGACCTCCAGCCGCTCGCCCCGGACGCCGCGCTGCCGCTGGTCGCCGGGTTCTTCGCGACGTACGACATGGTCGCCGCGCCCGTCGTCGACGAGTCCGGGTCGCTGCTGGGCGCGGTCACCGTGGACGACGTACTGGACCACATGCTGCCGGAGGACTGGCGGGAGACCGAGTTCCACCTGGACGAGGGGACGGCCGCCCATGGCACCTGAGCGGGACAGCGCGCGCGAGCGGACGCCGGCCGGGGCGACGGCGACCGGCCGCCCCCGCGCCCGCCTCGACCAGCCGGCCCCGCCGCGGCGCCGCTATCTGCCCGAGTACGACCCGGAGGCCTTCGGGCGGCTGTCGGAGCGGATCGCCCGGTTCATCGGCACCGGGCGGTTCCTGGTCTGGATGACGGTGACGATCATCTGCTGGGTCGCCTGGAACACCCTCATGCCGCGGTCCGTGCGGTTCGACGAGTATCCGTTCATCTTCCTGACCCTGGCGCTGTCGCTCCAGGCCTCCTACGCGGCCCCGCTGATCCTGCTCGCGCAGAACCGGCAGGACGACCGCGACCGGGTCAACCTCGAACAGGACCGCAAGCAGAACGAGCGGTCCATCGCGGACACCGAGTACCTGACCCGGGAGATCGCCGCGCTGCGCACGGGCCTGGGCGAGGTCGCCACCCGCGACTGGATCCGCTCCGAGCTGCACGACCTCGTCAGGGAGCTGGAGCAGCGGCGGGACGGCCACCGGTCGGAGGCGGTCGTATTCCCGGCGGAACGGTCGCACGGACGTGACGTAGACGACCGCTGACAGCCTTTCCGAGGGGTGGCTACCGGGCCGTACCATCGTCCTATGGCTACGGAAGACGCGGTGCGCGAAGCACTGGCGACGGTGAACGACCCCGAGATCAACCGCCCCATCACCGAACTCGGGATGGTCAAGTCGGTGGACATCGGGGCGGACGGAGCGGTCGCCGTCACCGTGTACCTGACGGTCTCGGGCTGCCCCATGCGCGACACGATCACCCAGCGGGTGACCGAGGCGGTCTCCCGCGTCGAGGGCGTCACCCGCGTCGACGTCACGCTGGACGTGATGAGCGACGAGCAGCGCAAGGAGCTGGCGGCGGCGCTGCGCGGCGGCCAGACCGAGCGCGAGGTCCCGTTCGCCAAGCCCGGCAACCTCACCCGCGTCTACGCGGTCGCCTCCGGCAAGGGCGGCGTCGGCAAGTCGTCCGTGACGGTCAACCTGGCCGCCGCGATGGCCGCCGACGGCCTGAAGGTGGGCGTGGTCGACGCCGACATCTACGGCCACTCGGTGCCCCGCATGCTGGGCGCGGACGGCCGTCCCACCCAGGTCGAGAACATGATCATGCCGCCGTCGGCGAACGGCGTGAAGGTCATCTCCATCGGCATGTTCACCCCGGGCAACGCGCCGGTCGTCTGGCGCGGCCCGATGCTGCACCGCGCGCTCCAGCAGTTCCTGGCGGACGTCTACTGGGGCGACCTCGACGTCCTCCTCCTCGACCTGCCGCCCGGCACCGGCGACATCGCGATCTCCATCGCCCAGCTGATCCCGAACGCGGAGATCCTGGTCGTGACGACCCCGCAGCAGGCCGCAGCCGAGGTGGCCGAGCGGGCCGGCTCGATCGCCGTGCAGACCCACCAGAAGATCGTCGGTGTGGTCGAGAACATGTCCGGCCTGCCCTGCCCGCACTGCGGCGAGATGGTCGACGTCTTCGGCACGGGCGGCGGCCAGAAGGTCGCCGACGGCCTGACCCGTACGACGGGCACGAACGTCCCCGTCCTCGGCTCCATCCCGATCGACGTCCGCCTGCGCGAGGGCGGCGACGAGGGCAAGCCGGTCGTCCTGACCGACCCGGAGTCCCCGGCGGGCGCGGCCCTGCGCGCCATCGCGGGGAAGCTGGGCGGACGGCAGCGGGGTCTGTCGGGGCTGTCCCTGGGGATCACCCCGAAGAACAAGTTCTGAGCAGTCTCCAGCGGGTCCATGTGACTCCGGCTGGTCCCACGTGACGCGAAGGGGCGCCGTCCGCCGACGGCGCCCCTTTTTCCGTGCGCGGCTCTGCTCGTCAGGCCGCGTGGCTCTACTCGTACGCGGCGATGTCCTTGATCGCGGCGAAGCCGAGCCCGTACGCGCTCATGCCCCGGCCGTACGCCCCGACGTGCACCCCCTGCTGGGTCGACCCGGCCAGGACCCAGCCGTACTCGGACTCGCGGTAGTGGAACGGCGTCGGCACCCCGTCCACGGGAAGGCTCAGCGTCGACCACTCGGGCCCGTCGAGGTCGTCGGCGAGCTCCCACGCGGTCTCGGTCTGCTGCTCCAGCCAGTCGTCGCGCAGGCTGTGGTCCATCTGTCCGGGCCAGGTGAAGGACAGCAGCCCCACCCCGGCCAGCCAGGCCGCCGAGGAGACCGTGGTGGCCTCCAGCAGGCCCGTGCCGTCGGCGCTCCTGCGGGAGGGGTTCGCCGCGACGGTCACGACGACCGCGAAGCGCTCCCGGACCTCCGCCGCCACGTCCCCCCTTAGCGAGGGCTCGTCGCCGTGTCCGATCGAACCGTGCTCCACGGCTCCGTCGGCCGCCGTACCGACCTGCATCAGCCAACGCGGCCCCGTGAAGGCCTCGTCGAGGCCGTACCACGGGAAGGACGCTCGCAGGTAGCCGTCGACGGCCCGCCGGGCGGCGGGGACCTGTTGTCCACCCTCCGCGGTCGGCGCCTGCGCGACTGACCGACTCGTCGTCTCCATGTACCCGGACGCCTCCTCGCTCTCGTCGGACCGGTCGCCCGCCCCCCTTCGGGCGGCGTTGCTAATTTGCGTACGGTCCGCACAACAACTCGGCAGCATATCCACACCGCTCGGGGCAGCCGGGAATGCGCCCGGCGCGTGGGTCGCCCGAGAGCGGGTTCGAGCCGTGGCAGGGCGCGCGACGCGGTGCGCGCGGGACTCGAGGAACTCGGCGGACTCGGCGGACTCGGTGGCCTCCGCGGTGCTCGGCGAGGCTCAGGTGGCGTCGGCGTCGAACGGCGGGCGGGTGTCCGCGGGCTCGGGCTTCTTGGTCATGTCGACGCGGGAGCCGGAGGACGAAGACGTCGAGGACGCCGAGGCCGGCGAGGAGTCCGTGTCGCGGCCGTGGACCGCGTCCGTGACCTCGGCCATCTCCTTCTTCAGGTCGAAGGTGTTGCGGATCTCCTTGAGCCCCAGGTCGTCGTTGTCCAGCTGCTTGCGGATGAACGTCTTGGGGTTGAGGTCCTCGAACTCGAAGTCCTTGAACTCCGGCCCGAGTTCCTGCCGGATGTCCTGCTTGGCGCTCTCCGAGAACTCACGGATCTTCCGGATCGTGCGCATCACGTCCTGGATGACCTTCGGGAGCTTGTCCGGACCGAACACGAGCACGGCGAGGACGATGAGCGTCACCAGCTCGAGCGGTCCTATGTCATTGAACACCTGAAGCTCCTTGCGATGTCCTCCCGTGGTCCCGGGCCGCATCCACGGTACCCGTCGATCGTGTCCGACCGGTACCGTCCCGTGACCTCCGAGTGTGTGTATGTGAGCGGTTTCTCGGTTTCCGTCCTCGGGTGATCAGTCCTCCGACGAGCCGAGGACCAGGGAGATCGTCCGCTCGTCGCCGTCGCGTACGACGGTCAGTTCCAGGCGGTCTCCGGGGCGGTGGGCGCGGGTCTTGACGATCAGTTCCTCGCCGGAGTGCACGCGCTGACCGTCGACTTCCGTGATGACGTCGCCGGGTTCGATGCCGGCCCGGTCGCCGGGGCCGCCCGGGGTGACCGCGGAGCCGCCGTCACTGCCCTTGGCGCCGACGCGGGCGCCGTCCCCGGTGTAGCTCATGTCGAGGGTGACGCCGATCACGGGGTGGGTGGCCTTGCCGGTGTTGATCAGTTCCTCGGCGACCCGCTTGCCCTGGTTGATGGGTATGGCGAAGCCGAGGCCGATGGAGCCGGACTGGCCGCCGTCCAGGTCGCCGCTGCCGGCGGAGCGGATCGCGGAGTTGATGCCGATGACCCGGGCCCGCGCGTCGAGCAGGGGGCCGCCGGAGTTGCCGGGGTTGATGGGCGCGTCGGTCTGGAGGGCGTCGACGTAGCTCACGTCGCTGCCGTCGCCCTTCTCGCCGCCGGCCGTGATGGGCCGCTCCTTGGCGGAGATGATGCCGGAGGTGACGGTGCCGGCCAGGTCGAAGGGCGCGCCGATGGCCACGACCGGGTCGCCGACCTGGACGTTGTCGGAGTTGCCGAGCGGCAGCGGCTTCATTCCGCTGACGCCGCGGACGCGGACGACGGCGAGGTCGTAGCCGCTGTCCCGGCCGACGACCTCGGCTTCGGCGGTGTCCCCGCTGTTGAAGGTGACCGTTATCTCGCCGTCGGCGCCGGCGGGCTCGACGACGTGGTTGTTGGTGAGGATGTGACCGCGCGTGTCGAGCACGAAGCCGGTGCCGGTGCCCGCCTCGTCGCCGCCGGAGACATGCAGGGTGACCACGCTGGGCAGCGCACGGGCCGCGATCCCGGCGACGCTGTCCGCGGCCCGCTCCGTGTTCTCCTTACCGGCCTGCGGCAGTTCCACCTGCCCGACACCGCCGTTGCGCTCCAGATAGGCCCCCACGAGGCCACCGACACCGCCGGAGACCAGGGCGAGCAGTACCGCGGCGCCGATCAGCGCCTTCCTGGCCCGTCTGCGCCGCTGGCGCTCCGTGGGCACCGCGGCACCGGTCTGCTGAAGCGGGCCGACGGCGGCAGGTGCGGCCGTCGCGGATGCGGCTGCCGCGGCCCAGGGGTCATAGCGCTGCCACGGGTCGGCGGGGGGCGTTGAGGCGGGGCCGCCGGGCGCGGGCGCGGAGGCGCTGGGGGCGCCCGCCATGGGCGCGGCACCGGGTTCGTGCGCTGGGACGGCACCGTGCGCGGGGGTGGTGTCGGGCGCGAGGGCTGCTTGCGGCGTTGCGGAGCGGGGCGCGGCCGGGGCGGAGGGGGGTGGGGCGAGGTGGGTCGCCGGAGGAGGGGCTGCCGCTGGGGCGGACGGGTTCACCGGGGCGGGGGCGGCGGCCATCGGCACCGCCGGGTGCGCCGGGGGGTGGTGGGGTGCGGGGGTGACCAGGGCGTGCGGCGGTGGCACGGGTATCGCCGTGCCCTGAGCGGGCGTCGCCGCCGGGTGCTGTACGGGCGGGGCGGGCGCCCAGGGGCCCGGTTCGCCGTAGGGCGGGGTGCTGTAGGGGTCGGGGTCGTGGAGGGGCTTGGGCGCGTGGGTGGGGGGCGTGGCGGGCAGGACAGCGGCCTCCACGACCGCCGGGGGCTCCGCAACCGCCGGGGGCTCCAGGCCCGACCCGGGCTCCACAGCCGCCGGGGGCTCCACAGCCGCCACGGACTCCAGGCTCGACCCGGGCTCTACGACCGCCGCGGGCTCCACAACCGCCGCGGGCCCCAGACCCGACCCGGACTCCACGACCGCCGCGGGCTCCACAACCGCCGCGGGCCCCAGGCCCGACCCGGGCTCCACGATCGCCGCCGGCTCCAGGCCCCACCCGGTCGCCTCGGCGGGGGCCGCTTCCACGGCCGTGGGCGCATCGGCTTGCCGGGCGGAGCCTGAGCCGGTGGTGGCCGGGCCGGTGGCAGCCAGGGCGGTGGTGGCCGCGGCCTCCGCCTCGGCGGATCCGGTCGCACCCCGGCCCGCGGCGATGGCGGCCCCGGTGGCGCCGTCATACGTCCCGGAGGCCGCCTCCGCGGCGACGCGGGCCGCGTCGGCCCGGTCCTCCGGCTGCTCCGGGCGTCTCAGCTCGAAGTCTCCGTCATCGTCACCATTCCCGTCCCCGGCCCCGTCGGAGGAAGCCACGCCGTCCTCCGGCCGGTCACCGCTCGGCTCGCTCGCCTCCGCGGTGGGAGAGCCGCCACCGGGCGCCCCCACGGAAGCGCCCGGAGCCGTGGGCGTGGGCCGCCTCAGCTCGAAGTCGCCGTCGGGCTCGGCGTCGCGGGCGGGGGCGTCGACGGTCTCCGTCGTGCCCGTTGGCGGCGTCGCCTCGTCCGGTCGGCCCGAAGGGCTCTGCGTGGGCTTCCCCTCGTTCATGCTCTCCCCACAGCCGGCCGCGGCTCGGCTCGTCGATGGTGGCCGCGGTTGGTCGCTTCCGCGTCCCCGTGTGCGGGGGGCGCGGTCCTCCCCGGGATTCAACCAGGTTCGCGGGCCGGTCCGCAGAGGCCGGTCGGCGAACGGAGATCGGTCAGCGAGCGGTGCGGGTACTGCCCGGGTCGGGTGTGGGGGAAGCCGCGAGCAGGCCGGGCACGGTGAACTCGGGCGCCATGGACCAGCCCGTCAGGCTGACCGGTGGGGTCGGGCTGAACGGACGTATCAGGGGGGACATGGCCGACACACCGGCCACCGCTGGCGTGGTGAGGGGATGCGCGGACCCATGGGACGTGACGCCGGGCAGCAGCGGGGCCGACACCCCGGTCGTGGCGGCAGGTGTCTCGCCCAGCGCGCGCCCGCCCTGGCTCTGCGCCAGCAGGGGGCCCACCGCGCGCCGCCGCTGGCTGTCCGGCGTGGTGGCGGTGCCCGCACCCGGCGTGCGCATCGGCGTCACGTTGCTGCCGGAGCCGCCGCGCGCCTCCGGGTCACCGGGCGCGCCGGTGGTGACGCCGCCCAGCGCGATCGCGGCCAGCGACACCGCCCCGGCGGCCACGAACGCGAACCGCCGCCCGCGCGAGGCACGCTCGCCGTCGGACCGGCCGACGTCGTGAATACGGAAGCCGCGCTGCGCGGCCGGGAGCACGGAGCCGTGCGCGCGGGCCGGGAGGTAGTCCAGCTCGAAGCGCTCACCGCCCCGCCGCAGCCCGAAGACGCCCCCGGCGCCGGGGCGCCCGGGCAGGTCACCGGTCAGTCCGCCCCTGCCGAACGGCGGGTCACCGCCGTCCAGGTCGCTTCCCCCCGGCAGCCCCTGGAGCCGGGCCAGGAAGCTCTCGGAGGGCGGCGGCGGGGCCGCTTCCGCGAAGACGTTCTTCAGTCGGCGCTGGGCGTCCACCTCCGCCTTGCACTTCGGGCAGGTCGCCACATGCGCCAGCACGCGCTCGCGCGCGTCATGACCGAGCTCACCGTCGACCAGGGCGGCGAGTCGGTCTCCCAGATGCTGCTCTGCGAGGTGTCCCTCGGCAGGTTCCGGCCGTGATCCACTCACGCGGACGCGCCCCCTCCCCCCAGCGCGGGGACACGGGCGAGGAAGGAGCGGCGCTCGGCGCGCGCCTCCGGAGAGCGGTGCGCGAGGGCCTTGCGGAGCTGGGAGCGGCCGCGGTGGATCCGGGAGCGGACGGTGCCGAGCTTCACGCCGAGGGTCGCGGCGATCTCCTCGTACGACAGTCCCTCGATGTCGCACAGGACGACCGCGGCGCGGAACTCGGGCGCCAGGGTGTCGAGGGCCTGTTGGACGTCGGCGTCGAAGTGCGCGTCGTTGAGGACCTGCTGCGGGGACGGCTCACGGCTGGGCAGGCGCTCCGCCGCGTCCTCGCCGAGGGCGTCGAAGCGGATGCGCTGCTTGCGCCGCACCATGTCCAGGAACAGGTTGGTGGTGATGCGGTGCAGCCAGCCCTCGAACGTGCCGGGGGTGTACGTCGACAGGGAGCGGAAGACGCGGACGAAGACCTCCTGGGTGAGGTCCTCGGCGTCGTGCTGGTTGCCCGTGAGGCGGTACGCCAGGCGGTAGACGCGTCCGCTGTGCGTGCTGACGATCTCCTCCCAGGTGGGCGGAGTCCACGCCTGCCCGTCCGCGTCGGTGGAGAAGGTCGCGGTCTGGGCAGGGCCGACGGCGTGGCCGGCTGCGTGGCTGTGGTCAGCGGTGTCGTTCACGGATTTCGGCCTGCCTGCCGACCCGAGGAAGCGCCGGAGCACTCCTCCCCGGTCCACAGGCGCAGCCGCACCTCCCCTGTCGGCTCTGGTGGTGTCCAGTGGAGCCCCTACCATAGCCACCTCGTCCGTTAGCTCCGGATAAGCGGTTTTACGAGAATTTGATCTGGGCTGCCACGGCTCATACGGCTGCGTCAGCACTTGCTCGCCGCACCGCTCCTCTTCGTGATCCAACTGTGTCCCCCGCTCTCGTCTCCCACCCCTCTAAACGCCCGGTCCCATCTGCGGGTTCCCGGCGCCAACGGATACAGTCACGCCGAGGCAACCGTGGGGACAGGAGAGGGTCATTACCGGCAACCGGCAGACGAGCTGGGCGTTCGCCGACGCCTATGTCGCCGAGGACGAAGCGCTGCGCTGGGCCCGCGACCGGGCCCGTGAGGCGGGGCTGCGCCCGGTGTCGCCCGGCGCGGGCGCCGCGCTGCGGTTGCTGGCCGCCTCCGTGGACGCGAAGGCGATCGCGGAGATCGGCACCGGGACCGGCGTGTCGGGCATCCATCTGCTGCACGGCATGCGCCCCGACGGCGTGCTGACCACCGTGGACCCCGAGCCGGAACACCAGCAGTTCGCCCGGCAGGCGTTCCGGGCGTCCGGGTTCGCGAGCAACCGGGCCCGGTTCATCCCGGGCCGGGCGCTGGAGGTGCTGCCCCGGCTCGCGGACTCCGGCTACGACCTCGTCTTCTGCGACGGCGACCGGCTGGAGGTGCTGGACTACCTCGCTGAATCGTTGCGCCTGCTGCGGCCGGGCGGGCTGGTGGTCTTCGAGGGCGTCTTCGCGCACGGCCGCACGGTGGACTCCGGGCCCCAGCCCACGGAGGTCGTACGGCTGCGCGAGCTGCTGCGCACCGTGCGCGAGAGCCAGGAGCTGGTGCCGTCCCTGCTGCCGGTGGGCGACGGTCTGCTGTGCGCGGTCAAGCGACCGGACACCGCGCGCCCGTAGAGCCGCGGACGCGCGGACCGGGGGGAACGCAGCCGCCCCGGCACCGTGTGCGGTACCGGGGCGGCCGAAAGGGTATGGTCGCTTGCGCGCGTTCAGCCCACGACCTTCTTGAGGGCGTCGCCGAGCGCGTCGGCCTCGTCCGGGGTCAGCTCGACGACGAGCCGACCGCCGCCTTCGAGCGGAACGCGCATGACGATGCCCCGCCCCTCCTTGGTCACCTCGAGCGGGCCGTCACCCGTTCGCGGCTTCATGGCCGCCATGCTCGTTCCCCTTCCTGAAACCAGCTCATCGTCAAAGCCGACGGCCCACTGGGGGGCACGCGCGCTCCGTGAGCGGGACACGCGACACCGGCATCGAACACATTGCTTCCAAGCCATTATCCCGCATCTCACGACCCGATGACCAACATCGGTCGGCATCGCTTGGGCAACGCGCCCGAGCAAAACCACTCAATTCGGCGATGTGACTGCGATACTGCGCGGCCGCAGGTCGCCCCGCCGAGCGGAAACCGGTCCGCATTCTTTGACGCAGGTCACACGACGTTGTCAGTGATCTCCGCCATGCTGTCCTTCGTACCCGGGGCGGCACACAGGGCCCCGTACACAGGACCCGTACCGGAGGGGAAAAGCCATGGCCGACACCGTGCTCTACGAGGTGACCGACGGACTCGCGACGATCACGCTGAACCGCCCCGAGGCGATGAACGCGCTGAACATCGCGACCAAGGTCGCCCTCCGGGAGGCGGTGCAGTCCGCGGCGGCCGACGACGCCGTCCGGGCGGTACTGCTGACCGCCGCCGGGGACCGGGCGTTCTGCGTGGGCCAGGACCTCAAGGAGCACATCGGGCTGCTGGCCGCCGACCGGGAGGCGGGCGAGGGGCAGACCATGAGCACCGTGCGGGAGCACTACAACCCGATCGCGCGGGCGCTGGTCGGGATGCCCAAGCCCGTGGTCGCGGGCGTGAACGGCGTGGCGGCCGGGGCCGGGTTCGGGTTCGCGCTGGCCGCGGACTACCGGGTGGTGGCGGACACCGCCGCCTTCAACACCTCCTTCGCCGGGGTCGCGCTCAGCGCGGACTCCGGCATCTCCTGGACCCTGCCGCGGATCGTCGGCCCGGGCCGCGCCGCCGACCTGCTGCTCTTCCCGCGCAGCGTCAAGGCACAGGAGGCGTACGAGCTGGGCATCGCCAACCGGGTGGTGCCGGCGACGGAGCTGCGCGCCGCGGCGGAGAAGGTCGCCCGCGAGCTGGCCGAGGGGCCGACGGTGGCGTACGCGGCGCTGAAGGAGTCCATGGCGTACGCGCTCACCCACACCTTCGAGGAGTCCCTGGAGAAGGAGGACGAGCTCCAGGGACGGGCGGGGTCCTCCGAGGACCACGCGATCGCGGTGCGGGCGTTCGTGAACAAGGAGAAGCCGAAGTACCTGGGCCGCTAGCGGGGACCGGTCAGGCCGCGCGGCGTGCGGTGCAGTCGGCGAGGTGGTCGTCGACCAGGCCGCACGCCTGCATCAGCGCGTACGCCGTCGTGGGGCCGACGAAGCGCAGGCCCCGCTTCTTCAGCGCCTTGGACAGGGCCGTCGACTCCGGCGTGATCGCGGGGACGTCGGCGAGGGTCTTGGGGACCGGGCGGCCGGCCGGGTCCGGGGCGTGGGACCAGATCAGCTCGTCCAGCTCGCCGGGGGACCACTCGGCCAGCACCCGCGCGTTGGCGAGCGTGGCGTCGATCTTGGCGCGGTTGCGGATGATGCCGGGGTCGGCGAGGAGGCGGGCCCGGTCCTCGTCGGTGAAGGCGGCGACCGAGGCGATCTCGAAGTCCGCGAAGGCGGCGCGGAAGCCGGGGCGGCGGCGCAGGATGGTGATCCAGGACAGCCCGGACTGGAAGGCCTCCAGGCAGAGGCGTTCGAAGAGCGCGTCGTCGCCGTGGACCGGGCGGCCCCATTCCTCGTCGTGGTACGTGAGGTAGTCCGGCGCGGACAGCGCCCAGGGGCAGCGAAACGCGCCGTCCGGGCCCTTCAGGGGGGTGCCGTCGGTCACCGCTCGCCGTCCTGTCCGGGCTGGTCGGCCCGGTCGGGCTTCTCCATGGAGATCCGGTCGTCCCGGTCACCGGCGCTCCCGGCGGCCCGGGCGCCGGTCAGGGCGGTCTCCAGGTCGGCGATCCGGGCGTCGCGCTCGGCGAGTTCGGCGGCGAGGCGGTTCAGGGCGTCGTCGACGTCGCTCATGCGGTAGCCGCGGGCGGCGAGGGGGAAGCGGAGGGCGTCGACGTCCGCGCGGCCGACCGGGCGGTCCGGCGGCAGCGGGTCGTACAGCCGTTCGGGCGCTGCCTCCGGCAGCGGTGCCTGGTCGCCGCCGCCCACCACGGCGAGCGTCACCGCGGCGACCACGACGGCGAGCGCGACGACCAGGAACAAGAACATCACCATCGCTGGGGCCCCCACGGTCGGGTAAGTCGAGTCGGATGAATCGAGTCGGACGTGTCAGGGTCCGATCGTGCCATGCGAGTCTGACAGTTAAGGTCGCAGGCGGCCGAAAGGCCACTGGTCGCGGTACCCGCGACGCACGGCGCACGACGCACGAGGAGAGGTCACAGGGGATGCTCAGGCTGGGCAGGCGTGAATTCGACCCGCACGAGCCGGTGATCATGGCGATCGTGAACCGGACCCCGGACTCCTTCTACGACCAGGGGGCGACGTTCCGCGACGAGCCCGCCCTCGCGCGCGTGGAGCAGGCGGTGGCCGAGGGCGCCGCGATCATCGACATCGGCGGGGTCAAGGCCGGCCCGGGCGAAGAGGTGACGGCCGAGGAGGAGGCGCGGCGGACCGTCGGGTTCGTCGCCGAGGTGCGGCGGCGCTTCCCGGACGTCGTGATCAGCGTGGACACCTGGCGGGCGGAGGTCGGCGAGGCCGTCTGCGAGGCGGGCGCGGATCTGCTGAACGACGCGTGGGGCGGGGTGGACCCGCGGCTCGCGCAGGTCGCGGCCCGCTACGGGGTGGGTCTGGTGTGCACCCACGCGGGCGGGGCGGAGCCGCGGACGCGCCCGCACCGGGTGACGTACGACGACGTCATGGCCGACATCCTGCGCGTGACGCTCGGGCTCGCCGAGCGGGCCGTGGCGCTCGGGGTGCCGCGTGAGTCGGTGCTGATCGACCCGGGGCACGACTTCGGCAAGAACACCCGGCACAGCCTGGAGGCGACGCGGCGGCTCGGCGAGATGGTGGAGACCGGGTGGCCGGTGCTGGTGTCGCTGTCCAACAAGGACTTCGTCGGGGAGACGCTGGACCGCCCGGTCAAGGAGCGGGTGATCGGCACGCTGGCGACGACCGCGGTGTCCGCGTGGCTGGGCGCGCAGGTGTACCGCGTCCACGAAGTCGCCGAGACGCGTCAGGTGCTGGACATGGTGGCGTCGATCGCCGGGCACCGCCCGCCGGCGGTGGCCCGCCGCGGCCTGGCGTGACGCCAGGCCGGACGGGGTGGGACGCTAGCGGCCCGCCTCCTTCGACACGAGGGCGACCGCCTCGTCGACGTCGTCGGTGAGGTGGAAGAGGGTGAGGTCCTTCATGGCGGCCTTGCCCTGGGCGATCAGGGTGTTCTTGAGCCAGTCGACCAGCCCGCCCCAGTACTCGGTGCCGAACAGCACGATGGGGAACTGGGTGACCTTCTGGGTCTGGACGAGGGTCAGCGCCTCGAAGAGTTCGTCGAGGGTGCCGAGCCCGCCGGGCAGGACCACGAACCCCTGCGCGTACTTCACGAACATCATCTTCCGCACGAAGAAGTAGCGGAAGTTCAGGCCGATGTCGACGTACGGGTTCAGCCCCTGCTCGAACGGCAGCTCGATGCCGAGGCCGACCGAGATCCCGCCCGCCTCGCAGGCGCCCTTGTTGGCGGCCTCCATCGCGCCGGGCCCGCCGCCGGTGATGACGGCGAACCCCGCCTCGACCAGCCCGCGGCCGAGCCGCACCCCCACCTCGTACTCCGGCGAGTCCACCGGGGTGCGCGCCGATCCGAACACGCTGATGGCCGGCGGCAGTTCGGCGAGGGTGCCGAAGCCCTCGATGAACTCCGACTGGATGCGCAGGACCCGCCACGGGTCGGTGTGCACCCAGTCGGAGGGAGCGCGCTCGTCCAGCAGCCGCTGGTCCGTGGTGCTCGTCTGCACCTGATCCCGCCTCCGGAGGACCGGTCCCAGGCGCTTCTCCTCCGGCGGCTGCTTGCTGCCCTCAGGGTTGCCGGTAGCCATGTGCGCTCCCTCCGGTTGCCACGTCTTTCGGTCTTCAGCGTAGATCTACGCGGGTTACGGAGGGGGGACGCGCGCGTGTCCGCCGTCGAGCGCCCTGGGGCACACACCGCCGGGCGCCCGGGGCACACCACCGGGGTGCGCGCTCAGGCGGTCAGCCAGGCGCGCAGCCGCTCCTCCGCCGCGAGGATCTTCCTCGTCTCTACCCGCTCGTCCCGCTTGTGTGCCAAGTGCGGGTTCCCGGGGCCGTAGTTGACCGCGGGGACGCCGAGCGCGGAGAAGCGGGAGACGTCCGTCCAGCCGTACTTCGGCATCGGGGTGCCGCCGACCGCCTCGATGAAGGCCGCGGCGGCCGGGTGGGACAGGCCGGGCAGTGCGCCGGGGCTGTGGTCGTCGACCACGAACTCCGTCACCCCGCAGTCCGCGAACACCTCGCGGACGTGGGCGATCGCCTCCTCGGGCGTGCGGTCGGGCGCGTAGCGGAAGTTCACGGTCACCACGCACTCGTCGGGGATCACGTTCCCCGCGACGCCGCCCGAGATGAAGACCGCGTTCAGGCCCTCGCGGTACTCCAGCCCGTCGATCACCGGCCATCGCGGCTCGTACGCGGCCAGGCGCTCCAGGATCGGCGCCGCCGCGTGGATCGCGTTGGAGCCCATCCAGCCGCGCGCCGAGTGGGCCCGCTCGCCGGTCGTCTTCAGCAGCATCCGCAGGGTGCCCTGGCAGCCGCCCTCGACCTGGCCGTCGGACGGCTCCAGCAGCACCGCGAAGTCGCCCTCCAGCCACTCGGGGTGGGCCTCGGAGACATGCTTGAGTCCGTTGAGGTCGGCCGCGACCTCCTCGTTGTCGTAGAAGACGAACGTCAGGTCGCGGTTGGGGGCGGGGACGGTGGCCGCGATCCGCAGCTGGACGGCCACGCCCGACTTCATGTCGCAGGTGCCGCAGCCCCACAGCACGCCGTCCTCGTCCAGCCGGGACGGCACGTTCTCGGCGATCGGGACGGTGTCGATGTGCCCGGCGAGGATCACCCGCTCCGCCCGGCCCAGGTCGGTGCGCGCCACGACGTTGTTGCCGAAGCGGTCGACCGTGAGGTGCGGCAGGGCGCGCAGCGCGGTCTCGATGGCGTCCGCGAGCGGCTTCTCGCCGCCGCTCACCGAGGGGAAGTCGACGAGCTGCGCGGTCAGCCGCGCGGCGTCCAGCGTGAGATCAAGCGGGATATCGGCCATGCCCCCGACCCTAGCGCCCGCACCGCGCCCACCGGCCGGGCCGAGGCTCCCGCGGGGACGTGACCTGCGAAGCAATGGCCCCACCCGGCGCCGGGTGTCCGACGGGCTCCAGTACCTTGTACGCGTGCCAGAGCCGTCCCCTTCTCCCAAGCGTCGCGGCCGTCTCCTGCGTTGCGGGGCGGCCTTCGTGGTCCTGCTCGCGGTCGCGGGGTATCTCGCGGTGCAGTACATCACCGGCGGGGCAGGCGGTCCGGGCTGCAAGGTCGTCTCCGGCAAGGGCGACGGGGCGACCTACGAGTTCTCGCCCGAGCAGGCGGTGAACGCGGCGACGATCACGGCCGTGGGCACCGCGCGCGGACTGCCCGAGCGGGCGGTGACCATCGCGCTGGCCACGGCGCTCCAGGAGTCCGCCCTGCGCAACATCGACCACGGCGACCGCGACTCGCTCGGCCTGTTCCAGCAGCGGCCCTCGCAGGGCTGGGGCACCGAGCGGCAGATCATGGACCCGATCTACTCGGCGGGCATGTTCTACGACCATCTGGTCGAGGTGCCCGGCTACACCCGGCTGCCGCTCACCGTGGCCGCCCAGCGGGTGCAGCGCAGCGGCTTCCCCCAGGCGTACGCCAAGCACGAGCCGGACGCGACGCTGCTCGCCGCCGCCCTGACCGGTCGCGCCGAGGCCACCCTGACCTGCGCGGGGCGCCCGGACGCCACCCGGGTCACCGGCCCGGACGCGGTGCGCTCGGCGCTGGTGCGGGACTTCGGGCAGGACGCGATGCAGGAGACCGGCGCCGAGGTGAGCGGCGCGGCGACCCCGCGGCCGACCGTGACCGCCGAGACCAGCGGGCGGACCGTGACCGTGCCGGTCACCGAGGAGGGCTCCGGGGACGGGCGGGCCACGCGGGAGCGCGGCTGGCAGCTGGCGCACTGGGCGGTGGCCAACGCCTCCCGGCTGCACATCGAGCGGGTCTCGTACGCGGGCCGGGAGTGGGTGGCCGGCACCACCGACAGCCGGTGGCGAGCGGCGGACGAGGCGCCGGACGGCGGCTCGGCGGACGGTTCCGCGGGCGACGGGAAGAACGGCGCGGGCGCCGACGCGGTGCGGATCGTCACTGCGCAGTAGTACGGACGCTCACCCGCACGGGTTAATACCGGCGATGCGGGCACGACGGTGTGCGCAGGTTTTCGCCCGGTCACCCCGACAACCCGGAGATCCCTTGGGAGCAAAGGGCTGTAAGGATTCCGCAGACTTTCGGACCGACAGCCCTTTGCCCCTTTTTATCCACAGCCGATAATGCGACGCATTGCCAACTCTTTACGTTTGCCGTGCGCAACCTCGGCGGGGGGTCGAGCGGTAGTAACGGCGCACGTCCTTTCACGTTCCATCCCGTCAAAGGAGCAACATGTCCTTCCCCCTGACCCGCCGGATCGCCCGTGCCGCGCTGCTCACCGCAGCGGGAGCGGCCTCCGTGGTCGGTGCGACCGGCTCCGCCAACGCCGCTCCCGACCTGTCGGCCGCGCAGAACCTCGGCGGGCTGTCCGCCGTGGACGCCGCGAGCGCCGGCACCACCGTCGACGGCGCCACCACGAAGGTCACCGACCTCACGGGCGAGACCGGCGGCAAGGCGGTCAAGCAGTCCGGCAAGACCACCGGCAAGGCTGCCAAGAAGGCGACGCCGGCCGCGCAGAAGGCCGCCGGGGACGTGGCCGGTTCCGCCGGGGACATCGTCGGCGACACCACCAAGACCGCCACCAAGGGCGGGCTGCCCACCGACTCGCTCACCAAGGGCGGCGGGCTGCCGACGCAGCAGCTGCCGACCAAGGGCCTCCCGCTCGGCTGACGCACCGCCGGTACGGCGCGATGGGGTCCGGGGAGACACTCCCCGGACCCCTTCGTCGTCTCCCGCGACAGGCGAGCCCGCGGCTAGCGCGCCAGCCGCTCCACCGCCGCCCGCACCCGCTCGTCCGTGGCGGTCAGGGCCACGCGCACGAAGCGGTCGCCCGCCGGGCCGTAGAAGTCGCCCGGCGCGACGAGGATGCCCAGCTCGGCGAGGTGCGCCACGGTGTCCCAGCAGGACTCGTCGCGGGTGGCCCACAGGTAGAGGCTGGCCTCGCTGTGCTCGATGCGGAAGCCGTGGCCGAGCAGCGCCTCGCGCAGGGCGGTGCGGCGGGCGGCGTAGCGCTCGCGCTGCACGCGCACGTGCTCGTCGTCGCCGAGGGCCGCCACGACGGCGGCCTGGGTCGGCGCGGAGGTCATCATGCCGCCGTGCTTGCGGATCTCCAGCAGCGGGCCCAGGACGGCCGGGTCGCCGGCGATGAAGGCCGCGCGGTAGCCCGCCAGGTTCGAGCGCTTGGAGAGGGAGTGGACGGCGACGATGCCGTCGTACGAGCCGCCGTTGACGTCCGGGTGCAGCACCGAGACCGGGTCGGCCTCCCAGCCCAGCTCGAGGTAGCACTCGTCGGAGAAGAGCAGCACGCCGTGCTCGCGGGCCCAGGCGACGATCCTGGTCAGCTCCTGCTTCGACAGCACCTTGCCGGTCGGGTTGGACGGGGAGTTCAGCCACAGCAGCCTCAGACCCGACGGGTCCAGCTCGGTCGGGTCGTCGTACACCTCGTACTCGGCGCGCGCGAGGCGGGCGCCGACCTCGTACGTCGGGTAGGCCAGGCGCGGGTAGGCGACCCGGTCGCCGGGGCCGAGGCCGAGCTGGGTGGGGAGCCAGGCGACGAGTTCCTTGGAGCCGACGACCGGCAGCACATGGTGGTGGGTGACCCCGCGGGCGCCCAGGCGCCGCTCCAGCCAGCCGGTGATCGCGTCCCGCAGCTCCGTCGTGCCCCACACCGTCGGATAGCCCGGCGAGTCGGCCGCGGCGACCAGCGCCTTCTGGATCAGCTCGGGCACCGGGTCGACCGGCGTGCCCACCGACAGGTCGACGATGCCGTCGGGGTGCGCGGCGGCCGTTTTCTTGTAGGGCGCGAGCTTGTCCCAGGGAAAGGTGGGAAGACGGTCGGAGACTGCGGACACGGTTTCGCTCACTCTCTTCGATACGGCAAACGCCTCGGTCCCGTGCGGTGATCAGGGGCGATCAGACCGTACGGGACCGAGGCGGCGCGAATGACGGGCCGCTGACGCGGGCCGGGTGTTACTCGCCCTGCGGCGGCAGACCGGCGACGAACGGGTGGTCGCGCTCGATCAGGCCGAGCTTGCTGGCACCGCCGGGCGAGCCCAGCTCGTCGAAGAACTCGACGTTCGCCTTGTAGTAGTCCTTCCACTCCTCCGGCACGTCGTCCTCGTAGAAGATCGCCTCGACCGGGCAGACCGGCTCACAGGCACCGCAGTCGACGCATTCGTCCGGGTGGATGTACAAGGACCGCTGGCCCTCGTAGATGCAGTCGACCGGGCACTCCTCGATGCACGCCTTGTCCTTGACGTCGACACAAGGCTGCGCGATGACGTAGGTCACGCTGTCGTTCCTCCTCGATAGGGCGCTGGCGGGCCTCCTCAGGCTCCGCCGCCTGGCGCGCGGGAGCGCGGCGTCGTCGATGCCCGCACCTAGTATCTCCGTTCTTGGGCATGATCCGAACAGGAGGGGTGAACCGACCTGTGGAAATCTCTGCGGCAGGGCGCCTTGAGGTCCGTATCACCGCTGCTGACGTGGGCAAACGCGTCTCCGTACGGCGCTTGAGCAACACTAGTGCCAGTGCGGTAACGGGTGAGAAATTCACCGACACGGTCGGTGTTCTCACATCGTGGAACGAGGGTGTGCTGGTGATCACACGGCGGGACGGCGAACTCGTCCGTATCCCGGAATCCTCACTGGTGGCGGGCAAGGTCGTGCCCGCGGCACCGGCCCGCCGCCGGGGCCCCGCCGCCTCCTTCCCGGAGCTGGCGCGAGTCGCCGCCCGGGCGTGGCGTCCGGTGGAGAGCGAGCGGCTGGGCGAGTGGGAGCTGCGGGCCGCCGGCGGGTTCACCCGGCGCGCCAACTCGGTCCTGGCGCTGGGCGACCCGGGGATGGCGCTCGACGACGCCCTGACCGTCGTGCGGCGCTGGTACGGCGCGCGCGGCCTGCCCTCCTACGTCCAGGCCGCCACCGGGGCCGAGGGGACCCAGGAGGCGCTGTGCGCCGCGCTGGCGGAGCGAGGGTGGGTGCGCGAGGTGACCGCCGAGCTGTGGATCGGCTCCCTCGCTCCGCTCGCCGACCGGGAGGCGCCTGCCGGGGTGGTGCTGTCCCGGGAGGCCGACGAGGCGTGGCTGGCCCGCTATCAGCGCAAGGGGCTGAGCGAGGTCGCGCTGCGAGTGCTGCACGGAGGTCCGTCCGTGTGGTTCGCGACCGTGCCGGGTGGGACGGCGGGGGCGCCGCCCGCCGCGATCGGGCGGCTGGTGGTCGACGGGCGGTGGGCCGGGTTCGCCGCCGTGGAGGTCGATCCGGCGCTGCGGCGGCGCGGGCTGGCCACCGCCGTGATGGCCGCGCTCGCCGGGCGGGCCCTGGAGGAGGGGGCGTCCGCCGGCTGGCTGCAGGTCGAGACGGACAACGCGGGCGCGCGGGCGCTGTACGGCGAGCTGGGCTTCGCCGCGCACCACGCGTACCACCACTACCGGGAGCCGGAGGCGCGGGGCGCGTCCGGAGCCGGGCGGGGCTGAGGGGTGCCTGCCGTGCTGCGTCCTCCGTTCCCGCCGCCGCCCGAGCGCGCCGCCGAGCTGCGGCTGCGGTTCGCCGACGAGGCGCGGGCCGAGCGGCCCGATCTGTCGCTGCTGTGCCTGCTGGTGGCCGCCGCCGGGGACGCCGCGCTGGACGAGCCGGGGATCGACGGCGCGCAGATGGAGCTGGACCGGCTGGCCGGGATGCTGCCGTACCGGCCCGGCGGGCCGCGCGACTGGGCGGAGGCGACGCGGGAGCTGCTGGGCGAGCGGCTGGGCTTCCGGGGCACGCCCGGGGACTACCGGCGGCTGGAGTCGTCGCTGCTGCACGAGGTGCTGCGGCGGCGCCGGGGGCTGCCGATCCTGCTGTCCGTGGTGTGGATGGAGGTCGCGCGGCGGGCGGGGGCGCCGGTGTACGGGGTGGCGCTGCCGGGGCACTTCGTCGTGGGGTTCGGGGCGGCCGGGGAGCGGGTGCTGGCCGATCCGTTCGACGGGGGGCGGGTGCTGAGCGGGATGGACGCCGAGCTGCTGGTGGTCGGCGCCACTGGGGCGCCGCTCGATCCTTCGCTGCTGTCGCCCGCGCCGACCGGGGAGGTCGTGCTGCGGATCCTGAACAACATCCGGGCGTGGGCCGCCGCGCGGCCGGAGCGGTCGGATGTGTCGCTGTGGGCGGTGGACCTGTCGCTCCTGCTGCCGTCGCATCCGGCGCGGTTGCGGTACGAGCGGGCCCGGCTGCTGGTGCAGCGGGGGGAGTTCGCGGCGGGGGCGGAGGAGCTGGAGGCGTACGCGGACGTCGTCTCCGCGGTGGACGCCGCCGCTGGGGAGCGGGTGCTGGGGGAGGCTCGGGCGGCTCGGGCGTTGTTGAATTAGCCCGTCGCCGTGGGGGGTGCTGTTCGATCGCGGGTGCGGATTGTTCGTGGCTGGTCGCGCAGTTCCTCGCGCCCCTTAAGAGGTTGGGGGCACCCGGCGTCTCGCAGGGTGCCCCTCATTTTGAGTCTTTAGTTCGGGTTGGTTTCGATCACTGCCGTTCTGTTCGTCTTGCTCGTCAGGGCCGTGCGCAGGGCGCCGTAGACGTCCTCGGGGGTCACCGGGGTCTTCTCGCCGGTGGCCCGGGTGATGAGGACGCCGTCGAAGGTGCTGCCGTAGAGCTGCTTGAGGGCGGTCAGGTCGGGGCTGTCGACCAGCTTGCCGTCGACGGCCTTGACGCGGAGGAACCTCCAGAGGGAGTTCTCCGGGCTGAACTTGATCGAGTGCGCCGCGTCCGTGCGGACCGTGACGAAGCCGGACATCGCGGGCTGCGCGAACTCCTTCATCATCCGGTCGACCTCGGCGTTCGAGACCGTCGGCTGCCGGGTGGTGGTCGGCAGGGCGACCGCCTCGGCGTCGCCGGTCTCGACCTGGGTGCGGTAGGCCGCGGCGACCGCGTCGGTGGCGCCGTCGACGTCGACACCCTTGCCGGGCTTGCCGTAGACGGGTACGGCCTTGCCGGAGACGAACTTGATGGTGCCGTCGCTCGCGCTGCCCGCGCCGCCCGCCGCCTTCTCCAGCGCGGCGTGCAGCTTCTCCTCGTCGACCGGCATGACGGGCTCGACGACCCGCTGCTCGCCGAAGAGGGAGCCGATCACGGAGACCGGGTTGTAGTCGCTGGTCGCGGCCTCGCGGACGGTGGCCTGGGCGTCGAGGGACAGGCCCGCCTGGTCCGGCCGGAGGGTGACCGTGTCACCGTCGACGGTGAGCTTGACCGGGTCGTCGACGCGGTCGCCCAGGGCCTCGTCGAGCTTCTTGACGGCGTCGTCGCGGGTGCCGCCGCCGATGTCCACGCCGAGCACGGTGGTGCCCTTGGGCACGTCGGAGTGGTTCATCAGCAGCCCGGCGCCGTAGGCGACACCGGCGAGGGCGATCACGCCGCCGCCGAGCAGCACCAGCTTGTTGCGGCCCTTCTTCTTGCGGGGCGCGGCGGCCGGGGCGCTCTGCTGGGCGGGGGCGGGCGCCGCGGGGGTCGCGGCGGGGCCGGCCGGCGGGAAGCCGGCGGCGCGGTCGGGGCCCGGGACGACCGGGATGCCGCTGGTCACCGTGTGCCCGGAGACGTTGTCGTGCGGCGGGGTGCGGAAGTCGGCGCCGGGCGGGGGCTCGGGGACCTGCTTCTGCGGCGTGAGGATGGCGGTGTCGTCGCTGAGGCCGCCGCCGGGGCCGGGGGCGCCGCCGCCCGCGGGCGCGGTGCCGGGACCGGCGGGGACACCGGGGGCTCCCGGTGCGCCGGGCGGGACCATGGGGCCGTCGCCGGTGACCGGGCCGCCGGTGGGGCCGGACGGAGCGGAGGGGCCGCCGGTGGGGCCGGAGGGGCCGCCGCCGTAGCCGTTCGCGCCGGAGGGGTCCGCGTAACCGGCCGGCGCACTCTGCCTGTTCGGCCCGTTCTGCCCGTTCTGCCCGCCGGGCTGGGACGAGGGCCGCGGGCCGGTCTGCTCGTTCTCCGGGAAGTACGCCAGGTCCTCGCGGCGCGGTCCGGTGGAACGGCCGCCGTTGCCCAGCGGACCCGCGGCGAGTGCCTCGGTGACATCGAAGGAGCCGGTGCCGCCGCCGTGGCCGGGCGCGACCGGACCACCGGTGGCGCCGGGCAGCCCGGAGCCGTTGGTGGAGCCGGACCGGCCGGTGCCGGGCACGTTCACGGAGCCGACGACGCCGCCGGGGCGGCCGGCTCCGGCCGCCGGGCGCGCGCCGCCGGACGGGGCCGCGCCGGACCCGCGGGACCCCGCGCCGGACGCGGGCGCCGCGGCGCCCGAACCGCCGGACGTGCCGGGCGCGTTGCCGGAGCCGCCGGTCTGACCGCCCTTGGGGGCCGCCGACTTGCGGGGAGCGAACCAGTCGCTCGTCTTCTCCTCGGCCTGCGCGGCGGGCTCGGCGGGGGCGGGAGGCTCGACGGTCCCCGTGGTCGTGGCGGCGCCCGGCGCCTGGGCCTCGGCCTCGGGGCCGTCGGCGGACTCGGCGTCCCCGACGGGCTTGCGTACGACGACCGGCGGGATGGGCCGTGATCCGGGGATGTTGATCCGGATACGCGTCGTCAGCGTGGTCTCGGTCTTGCGTTCCTCCGGCCGCGCGGCCGAACGCCCCGCTTGCGTACCGCCGTCGGAAGCCATGGGGGTACCGTACGGCGGCGTGCCCGAGGGGTAAGCGGCTCCGCCGCGCCCGTGGGGCCCGGAGGACGGACTGTCAGTTTCACGACTCAAGGCAGGTTCTCCCGGTTGGCTCCGCCGCCCGCGGTACGACCTCACTCTGTTCGGGCGGCTCGGCGGCGCGCACAACCATACTGTCCGCTTCCGGCGCTTATCCCATGACCGCTGGGGAAACCCACACGGGACTCGCACGTGCGCTTGACGGCGAAGTGGTACGTCACTTGCCAAGTCGGACGGCGGGACCCCCGGGTTGCCGTACGACGCCGAGGGTGGCGCAGATCACAGCCACGGCCATGCCGCCGAGCAGGAAGAGATACGAGCCGACGCCCGCCGCGAAGACGAAGTCGCCCTCGGGGCGGCTGGTGGTGAGCAGCACGACGGCGATCATCCAGCCCGCGGCGGGCGCCAGGGCCCCGCCCCGGCCGCCGGTGGCCCGGGACCCGCCCAGGAACGCCCCGGCCGCGCCGGCGAGGGCGAGCAGCAGGCCGCCCGGGAACCAGGCGCTCTGCACCAGTGCGCCGGCCGCGCCGACGACCGCGCCGAGCAGGAAGAGCCCCAGATGGGCGGCGATCCGGCCCGCGGAGGGCCGGGTCAGGGGCTGGGCGAGCGGGGAACCTCGGTCCGTCATGACGCCTCCTCGGTGGCGATCCCGGCGAACAGGTCGGTCTCCCGGCCCACGCCGGCCTCCCCCCGGCCTTCGGCCGGGGGGACCCCCGTCTCGCCTCGCTCGCCCCGTACCAACTCGTAGTACTCGGTACGCAGGACGGGCTGCGCCAGTTCATTGGAGAGGACGAAGAAGTCGCCCTCGACCGTGATCTGGGTGGCGTGCGCGGCCATCGCGGCGGCCTTGGCGGCGGCGTACGCGTCCCCGCCGTCGATCTCGGTGGTGATCCGCTCGTCGTCGACGACGCCGGGGACGTCGTCGAGGGCGGCGGCCCGGGTGAAGGAGAGGCCCGGCAGTTCCTGGTGGAGGCGGGCGAAGGCGGCCTCGCCCGCGGTGCGCGGGACGCGGTTCCAGTAGACCTTGGCGGGGGCGCAGCCGGCCTGCTCGGCCAGTTCGACGGCGCGCATGGCGACGCGGTGGGCCTGGATGTGGTCGGGGTGGCCGTAGCCGCCGTCGGGGTCGTAGGTGACGAGGACCTGGGGGCGTACCTCCCGGATCACCGCGAGGAGGTGTCCGGCGGCCTCGTCGACGTCCGCCTGCCAGAAGCAGGCCGGGTCGTCGTTGTCGGGCAGGCCCATCATCCCGGAGTCGGCGTAGCGGCCGTCGCCGCCGAGGCGGCGGAAGTCGGTGACGCCCAGCTCGGCCATGGCGGCGGTCAGCTCGCGCAGGCGGTGCGCGCCGAGGGCGGAGCCGGTCAGGTGCGCGAGCGCGGGCGGGATGACCTCGCCGCGCTCGCCGAGGGTGCAGGTGACCAGGGTCACGTGGGCACCCTCGGCCGCGTACCGGGCCATGGTGGCGCCGTTGTTGATCGACTCGTCGTCCGGGTGCGCGTGCACCAGGAGCAGACGCCGGGAGGGCAGGTCACTCATGAGGCCCACCCTAAAGGGATCAGAACTTGATACTGCCGATCATCCCGGCGATGTTGGTCGTCAGCTCGCTGATCGTCGGGGCGACCGTCGAGGAGGCGAGATAGAAGCCGAGGAGCATGCAGACCACGGCGTGGCCGGCCTTCAGTCCTGACTTCTTGATGAGCAGGAAGACGATGATCGCCAGCAGCACCACCGCCGAAATCGAGAGTGCCACGGCGGCTCACCTCCAAGGTCCCGGGAACGTGGGGGCACAGAGCAGGGGAACGTGTAAATCCATACAGCGGCCAGCAGGTTCATACCCACACAGCGCTAGTGATCATAACTATCCGTGCGCGCGCATCTCTCGGCGCACAGCCGCACAAGGGGGCGCATGGCCAATATGGTCGGGGCATGACGACCGAGCCTGATTCCTTCCCCCGACGGCACGCGCGGACCCAGCGGTTCACGCTCGGCGCGCCGCGTTCGTTCACCGTGGCGCCCGACGCGTCGCGGGTGGTGTTCCTGCGCTCGCGTTCCGGTACCGACCGGGCGAACGCGTTGTGGGTGCTCGACCTGGCGGAGGGCGCCGAGCGGGTGGCCGCCGACCCGGCCGTGCTGCTGGGCGGCGCCGCCGAGGACCTTCCGCCGGAGGAACGGGCGCGGCGGGAGCGCAGCCGCGAGGGGGGCGCCGGGGTGGTCGGCTATGCCACCGACACGGCGGTGGAGTTGGCGTCTTTCGCCTTGTCAGGGCGGCTTTTCACGGCGGAGCTGCGGGCCGGTACGGCGCGTGAACTGCCCGTCGCCGGCCCGGTGATCGACCCGCGCCCCTCCCCCGACGGCCGCCTGGTGGCGTACGTGGCGGGAGGTGCGCTGCGGGTGGTCGGCGCGGAGGGCGCGGGCGACCGGGCGCTCGCCGAACCGGAATCGGACGGGGTGACCTACGGGCTGGCGGAGTTCATCGCGGCCGAGGAGATGGGCCGTTCGCGGGGTTTCTGGTGGGCGCCGGAGTCGGACCGGCTGCTGGTGGCGCGGGTGGACGACACGCCGGTGGAGCGGTGGTGGATCTCCGATCCGGCGGAGCCGAAACGTGACCCACAACACGTCCCCTATCCGGCGGCGGGGACGGCCAACGCGGAGGTCCGGCTGTTCGTCGTGGACCTCGACGGGGCCCGCACGGAGGTCGTCTGGGACCGGGCACGCTACCCGTATCTGGCGCGTGTGCACTGGTCAGCGGCGGGTGCGCCGCTGTTGCTGGTCCAGGCGCGGGACCAGCGCAGCCAGTTGTACCTGGCGGTGGATCCGGACACCGGCGCGACCCGGATGGTGCACGCCGACGAAGATCCGATTTGGCTTGATCTTTTCCCTGGGGTGCCCTGCTGGTCGCCCTCGGGGCAGCTGGTGCGGATCGCCGACGAGGGCGGTGCGCGGGTGCTGGCGGTCGGCGAACGGGTGCTCACCGGGGGGCAGTTGCACCTTCGCGCGGTGCTGGACGTGTCCTCCGACGACGTGCTCGTCTCGGCGTCCGCGGGCGCGGAAGCGGAACGGCCGGAGACCGGTGAGGTGCATGTCTACCGGGTCAACGAGCTGGGTGTCGAGCGTCTGTCGGAGGAGCCCGGGGTGCACTCGGCGGTGCGGTCCGGGGACGTGACCGTGCTGGTGTCGGCGACGCTGGAGCGGCCGGGGGCGCGGGTGCGGGTGTTGCGGGAGGGGAAGCAAGTCGCGGTCATCCCGTCGTACGCCGAAGACCCCGGTATGTCCCCGCGGGTCACTCTCACCCAGGGGGGCGCACGGAGAATTCCGTGCGCCGTGCTTATGCCACGGGACTACCCCGGTGACACTCCCCTGCCCGTCCTCCTGGACCCCTACGGCGGCCCCCACGGTCCGCGGGTGGTCGCCGCCCACAATGCCCATCTGACCTCGCAGTGGTTCGCCGACCAGGGCTTCGCGGTGATCGTCGCCGACGGGCGCGGCACCCCCGGCCACTCCCCCGGCTGGGAGAAGGCGATCCACCAGGACTTCACCGTCTCCCTCGACGACCAGATCGAGGCACTTCAGGATTTGGCGCGGAATCGTCCGCTGGATTTGAGCCGGGTGGCCATTCGCGGCTGGTCCTACGGCGGCTGGCTCGCCGCCCTCGCGGTGCTGCGCCGCCCGGACGTCTTCCACGCGGGCATCGCGGGAGCACCGGTGACGGACTGGCGGCTGTACGACACCCACTACACCGAGCGCTATCTCGGCGACCCGGCGGCGTCCCCCGAGGCGTACGCGCGCAGCTCGCTGGTGACGGACGAGGGCCTGTCCGCCCCCGCCGAGCCGCACCGGCCGCTGATGATCGTGCACGGCACGGCCGACGACAACGTGGTCTTCGCCCACGCCCTGCGGCTGTCCTCCGCGCTGCTGGCGGCCGGCCGCCCGCACGAGGTGCTGCCGCTGTCCGGCGTCACCCACATGACCCCGCAGGAACAGGTCGCGGAGAACCTTCTGCTGCTCCAGGTGGACTTCCTCAAGCGGGCCCTGGGGCTCGGGTAGGACGGCAACGGGCCGGGACGACATGGCGCGTCCCGGCCCGTTTACGGCACCCGCACGGCCGTACGGTGTTCAGCCTGACGCGTCCGTATATCGGAACAGGGTCGGGGGAGTTGCCGGTGTGTTACCGCGGTTGCTCCGAAGGGACGACGTGCTTCTCCTCGGCGAAGTGGCAGGCGCTGGGGTGGGCGGCGGGGCCGGTCGCGCGCCGGAAGGACTCGGGGACGGCGAGGGCCGGGACCTCCAGGGCGCAGCGTTCGCGGGCCTTCCAGCAGCGGGTGCGGAAGCGGCAGCCGGAGGGGATCTTCGTGGGGGACGGGACGTCGCCGTGCAGGATGATGCGCTCGCGGTGTTCGCGGGCTTCGGGGTCGGGCACGGGGACGGCGGAGAGCAGGGCCTGGGTGTAGGGGTGCGTGGGGTGGTCGTAGATCTCGGTGTCGCTGCCGGTCTCGACGATCCGCCCCAGGTACATCACCCCGACGCGGTCCGAGATGTGCCGGACGATCGACAGGTCGTGGGCGATGAAGACGTAGGAGAGGTCGAACTCGTCCTGGAGACGTTCCATCAGGTTGATCACCTGCGCCTGGACCGAGACGTCCAGGGCGGACACCGGTTCGTCGGCGACGATGACCTCCGGGCGGAGCGCCAGGCCGCGGGCGATGCCGATGCGCTGGCGCTGGCCGCCGGAGAACTGGTGCGGGTAGCGGTTGACGTACTCCGGGTTCAGGCCGACGACGTCCAGCAGCTCCTGCACCCTGCGGCGCCGGTCGCCCTTGGGGGCCGCCTCGGGGTGGATGTCGAAGGGTTCGCCGATGATGTCGCCGACCGTCATCCGGGGGTTGAGGGAGGTGTACGGGTCCTGGAAGACCATCTGGATGTTGCGGCGTACGGCCCTGAGGGCGCGGCCGGAGAGCCGGGTGACGTCCTCGCCCTTGTACCTGATCGAACCGGAGGTCGGCCGCTCCAGGCCGACCAGCATCCGGGCGACCGTGGACTTGCCGCAGCCCGACTCCCCGACGATGCCCAGGGTCTCGCCGCGGTGGAGGGTGAAGTCCACTCCGTCGACGGCCTTGACCGCGCCGATCCGCTTCTTGAGGAGGACGCCCCGCGTCAGCGGGTAGTGCTTGACCAGTCCGCGCACCTGGAGGATCGGCTCAGCCATGCAGGCACTCCCTCCAGAAGTGGCAGGCGCTGCCCCGGTCGCCGTCCACCTCGTACAGGGGCGGTACGTCGGTGCGGCAGACGTCCCGGGCCATCGGGCAGCGGGGGTGGAAGGGGCAGCCGGGCGGGATGTCCAGCAGGTTGGGCGGCAGGCCCTTGATGGCGTACAGGTCCTGGCCCTTCTGGTCCAGGCGGGGGATGGAGTCGAGCAGGCCGCGGGTGTAGGGGTGCGCGGGGGCCTTGTAGATGTCGTGGACCGGGGCGGACTCGACGATCCGGCCCGCGTACATGACGGCGATGCGGTCGGCCACGTCCGCGACGACGCCGAGGTCGTGGGTGATGAGGATCAGGCCCATGTGGTACTCGCGCCGAAGCTCCGCCAGCAGGTCCATGACCTGGGCCTGGACCGTCACGTCCAGCGCGGTCGTGGGCTCGTCGGCGATGATCAGCGCGGGCTCCAGGGCCATCGCCATGGCGATCATGATGCGTTGGCGCATCCCGCCGGAGAACTGGTGCGGGTACTGCCGGACCCGTTCCCTCGCGGCCGGGATCCGCACCCGGTCCATCAGCTCCACGGCCTTGGCGCGGGCGTCCTTCTTCGACATCCCCCGGTGCACGACGAACATCTCGCCGAGCTGGTCGCCCACGGTCAGCACCGGGTTCAGCGCGGACAGCGCGTCCTGGAAGATCATCGCCATCTCCGCGCCGCGCACCTTACGCCGTTCGTCCTCCTTCAGTTTCAGCAGGTCGCGGCCCCGGAAGAGGATCTCCCCCGCCGTGATCCGCCCCGGCGGCATGTCGAGGATGCCCATGACGGCCTGCGCGGTGACCGACTTGCCGGACCCGGACTCCCCGAGCACGGCCAGCGTCTCCCCCGCGTCCACGCCGTAGGTGACCCCGTTGACGGCCCGGGCGACGCCCTCCCGGGTGCGGAACTCCACATGCAGATCACGCACTTCCAGCAGCACGTCTCACCTCAGCTTCGGATCGAGGGCGTCGCGGACCGCGTCGCCGAGCATGATGAAGGCCAGGACCGTGATCGCCAGGGCGCCGGAGGGCCACAGGAGGGCGTGGGGGGCGTTGCGGATGTAGGGGGAGGCCGCGGAGATGTCGATGCCCCAGGAGACGCTGGGCGGTTTCAGGCCGACGCCGAGGTAGGACAGGGTGGCCTCCAGGGCGATGTAGGTGCCGAGGGCGATGGTCGCGACGACGATCACGGGGGCCACGGCGTTGGGCGCGATGTGGCGCAGCAGCATCCGGGAGTTGGAGGCGCCGAGGGCGCGGGCGGCCTGGACGTAGTCGTTCTGTTTGACGGTGATGACGGAGCCGCGGGCGATCCGGGAGATCTGCGGCCAGCCCAGCAGCACCATGAAGCCGATGACCGGCCAGACGGCGTTGCTGGTGACGACCGACAGCAGGACCAGGCCGCCGAGGACGACCGGGATGGCGAAGAAGATGTCGGTGACGCGCGACAGGACCGAGTCCCAGACCCCGCCGAAGAAGCCGGCGAGTCCGCCGAGCACGCTGCCGAGGATCGCGACGCCGAGGGTGGCGCAGACGCCGACCGCGACGGACGTACGGGCGCCGTAGACGGTGCGGGTGTAGACGTCGCAGCCCTGGCCGTTGAAGCCGAAGGGGTGGCCGGGCTGGGAGCCCTGCTGGGCCTTGGCGAGGTCGCAGTGCAGGGGGTTGCCGGAGGCGATCAGGGACGGCCACAGGGAGATGACGACCAGGAAGAGGATCACCAGGCCGGAGACGAGAAAGACCGGGTTGCGGCGCAGGTCGTGCCAAGCGTCGGACCACAGCGAGCGGGGTCTGCCGGCGGGGCCGCCCGCGCCCTCGGGGCCCTTGCCGCCTTCCAGGGGTTTCTCCAGCGTCACCGCCTCGCTCGCCGCGAGGTCCATCTGGCCGCCCATGCCGGTGCCGGCGATGGTGCGCTCGGGCTCGAACGGCTGCTGCTCAGGCATAGCGGATCCTCGGGTCGAGTACGGCGTACAGGAGGTCGACGAGGAGGTTGGCGAGCAGGAACACCAGGACGAGGACGGTCACGAAGCCGACCACGGTCTGGGTGTTCTGGCGGAGGATGCCCTGGTAGAGCTGGTAGCCCACGCCGTGGATGTTGAAGATCCGCTCGGTGACGATCGCGCCGCCCATCAGCGCGCCGATGTCGGTGCCGATGAAGGTGACGACCGGGATGAGGGAGTTGCGCAGCAGGTGCCGGGTGACGACCCGGTGGCGGGGCAGGCCCTTGGCGATCGCCGTACGGACGTAGTCGGAGCGCTTGTTCTCGGCGATGGAGGTGCGGGTCAGCCGGGTGACGTAGGCGAGGGAGACGGAGGCGAGGACGAGGCCGGGGACGATCAGCTCGCCGAAGCCCGCCTCCGGGGACACCGAGGGTTTGATCCAGCCCCACTTCACACCGAGCAGCAGCTGGAGCAGCAGGCCGGTGACGAAGGTGGGGACGGAGATGACGACGAGGGTGACGAGGAGGACCGAGGTGTCGACCGGCCGGCCGCGGCGCAGGCCGGTGACGACGCCGAGGGTGATGCCGATGACGATCTCGAAGAGGACCGCGACGATCGTCAGCCGGATGGTGACCGGGAAGGCGGAGCCCATCAGCTCGGTGACCGGCTGCCCGTTGAAGGCGGTGCCGAAGTCGCCGGTGAAGACGTTGCCCATGTAGGTCAGGTATTGCTCCCACACCGGCTTGTCGAGGCCGAACTCCCGTCTGAGCTGGGCGGCCGTCGCCGGATCGCACTGCCGCTCGCCGCACAGGCCCGCGATGGGGTCGCCCATCACGTTCACCATCAGGAAGATCAGCAGCGTGGCCCCGACGAAGACCGGGATCATCTGGAGCAGCCGCCGGACGACGTACAGTCCCATGGCGGTGTCCTCAGCTCACCTTGATCTGGTCGTACACCGGGACGCTGAACGGGTTGAGCCGCACGTTCGACAGCCGCTCCGAGTAGCCGGCGCTGCCGTTCTGGTACCAGAGCGGGATGGCGGCCATGTTGTCCCGGACGACCTCCTCCGCCTGCTGGAACTTCTCCACGGCCCTGGTGGTGTCGGTCTCGGCGTTGGCCTCGTCGACGAGCTTGTCGAACGCGGCGTCGGACCACTTGCCGTCGTTGGAGGAGGCGTTGGTGTAGTAGAGCGGCTGGAGGAAGTTCTGGATGAGCGGGTAGTCCATCTGCCAGCCCGCGCGGAACGGCCCGGACATCTTCCGGTCGGTGATCTGCTTGCGGAAGTCGGCGAAGGTGCCGACGGGGTTGCCGACGCAGGCACGGTCGTTGCCGAGGGTGTTGTTGATGGAGTTGCAGACGGCGTCGACCCACTCCTTGTGGGAGCCGGTGTCCGCGTTGTACGTGATCTTCACCTGGCCGCCGGGGAGCCCGCCGCCCTCCTGGATGAGCCTCTTGGCCTCCTCCGGCCGGTACTCGCAGGCCTGACCGCACAGCCCCGCCCGGTAGCCGCCGTCCTCGCCGAGGACCGGGGAGGACCAGTCGGTGGCGGGGGTGCGGGTCTTCTGGAAGATCGTCTCGGTGATCTGCTCGCGGTCGATGGCCATGGACAGACCGCGGCGGACCTTGTCCATGCCCTCCCTGCCCCAGGCCCGGTCGTAGTACGGGAAGGCGAGGGTCTGGAGGATGCCGGCGGGGGTGTTGAGGTAGCGGTCGCCGAGGTCGCTGCGCACGTTGCGCAGCTGGGCGGCGGGCACGTCGTCGACCAGGTCGAGGTTGCCGGCCATGAGGTCGGTGTAGGCGGTGTTGTTGTCGGTGTAGACCTTGAGGTCGACGCCGCCGTTCTGCGCCTTGTCCGGGCCGGGGTACTCCTCCCAGGCGCGCAGGGACATCTGTGAGCCCCGGGTGTACGACTGCACGGTGTAGGGCCCGTTCCCGACGGGTCTGGCCAGCCAGGCGTCGTGGTCGTCGAAGAAGACGCGGGGCAGCGGGACGTAGGCGTTGTAGCCGAGGGTGTCGGGGAAGGTCGAGAACTTCTGGGTGAGTTCGACGGTGAAGGTGCGCTCGCCGGTGACCCTCAGTCCGGAGAGGGTGTCGGCGCTCTGCTTCCCCTTCGCCGGGTGGACCTTGTCGTAGCCCTCGATGTAGCTGAAGAAGTGCGCGTTGCGCTGGTTGTTCCGCAGGCTCGCGCCGTAGTTCCAGGCGTCGACGAAGGACTTGGCCGTCACTTTCTCGCCGTTGCTGAAGGTCCAGCCGTCCTTGACGGTGATGGTGAAGGTCCGGGAGTCCGTCGTCTCGATCTTCTCGGCGAGCATGTCCTCGGCCTCGCCGGTCTCCGGGTCGTACCGCTTGAGGCCGCGGAAGACCATGTCGAGGACCTTGCCGCCCTGCACCTCGTTGGTGTTGGCCGGTTCGAGCGGGTTCTGCGGGTCTCCCCAGGAGGAGCTGAGCACCGCGTCGGCACCCCCGCCGCTGCCACCGCCGCCCCCGCAGGCGGTGGCCGCGAGGGCTGCCGCCGCCGCGCATGCGACCCACTTGGCGTGCGTGGCTCCGCGCATGGTGTGCCTCCTCAGACCCAGCCGATCCGGCACCGGCGAACACCGATGCGTTACCGGCAAATATCGGCGCAAACAGTGCACACCGCATACGCTCCCGTCCTTTGGGGTGATCTTGTCCCCGGCTGTCCCGTGAGCGGAAGTGGACCGTCGAATCCCGTGCAACAGATCGACGGGATCCGATGCCGAACCGTTGAAAACCGAACCCGGCATGTACACATTTCGACACCTCGCCGTCCGCATATCGAACACATCGCCCGTTTGGCGCAGTTGGCCGGATGTAAGACACAACTTGATCACGGAAGCGCTACCCGCGTAGCTACGAGGTGGTCAAGCGGAGGCAAAGAAGGTAAAGAGCAACCCAACTCGGACCAGATTTTGTTGACCTTGAATGAATTGCGTTGAAAAAGTCCCGCGTAGCCCGTAGGGAACGCCCTGCGGAGCCTTGACCCGCAAGGCACGGAGCATCATGACCCCCCCAACCCCTTCCACGGCCACCCCTGTTGAGGTGACCGACGAAGACAACGCGAAACCGGCGAAGTCCTCGGCCCCGCAGGGCAGCGAGAGCCGCTCGCCGGGGCGGCTCGCCTGGAACCGCTTCAAGCGCGACCGGACGGGCGTGATCTCCGCCTGTGTGGTGCTCTTCTTCTTCGTCATCGGCATCTGCGCGCCGCTGATCGCCAAGCTCTACGGGAAGGACCCGTACACCACGTACGGGATGAACATCCCGGGTCTGCTGAACGAGTTCAACTTCCCGGTGAAGCCCAACGGCGGCATCGACTCGGAGTTCTGGTTCGGCATCGAGCCGCAGCTCGGCCGGGACGTCTTCACGTTCCTGCTCTACGGCATCCGCAACTCGCTGCTCATCGCGGCCGTCGCCACGCTGCTGACCGCGCTGCTCGGCGTCGTCATCGGCATCACCGCCGGCTACCTCGGCGGCAAGACGGACTACCTCGTCGGCCGGGTCATCGACATCCTGCTGGCCTTCCCGCAGACCCTCTTCTTCATCGCCTTCTGGCCGGTGGTGCTGGCGATCTTCGTCTCGCCGGAGGAGAACACCCCGGTCTGGCTGACCGTCACCAGCCTCATCCTCGTGATGACCGCCTTCGGCTGGGCCTCCGTCGCCCGCCTGCTGCGCGGCGAGGTCCTCGCCCTGCGCGAGCGGGAGTTCGTCGAGGCGGCGAAGGTCACCGGCGCGTCCCCGGCGCGGATCATCTTCAAGGAACTGCTGCCGAACCTCTGGACGCCGATCCTCATCCAGTCGACGCTCATGCTGCCGGCCTACGTCACGGCCGAAGCGGGCCTGGCCTTCCTCGGCGTCGGTCTGTCGGACCCCACCCCCGACTGGGGCGTGATGATCCAGAACGGCGCCAAGTACTACCAGGACGACATCACCTTCATGCTCTTCCCGGGCGTGTCGATGATCATCTTCGTCGTCGCCTTCAACCTCCTCGGCGACTCGGTCCGCGACGCTCTGGACCCCAAGACCAAGCGCTGAGTTTCCACCCCGGCCGCGGCGACGGGGCCCGGCCGGGGCGCCAGTACCACCCTTCCTTCCTCCACAGAACGGGGCCAGCCATGTCCTTTTCCCGCAGAAACTTCCTGATCGCGACCTCGGTCGCGGCCGCCGGCTCGACGCTGCTGTCCGCGTGCAGCAGCGGCAACGCCGGCGGCGGCAAGGGCACCCCGAGCGCGGGCGCCACGGAGTACACCGGCACCCAGGTCACCATCGGCACCGCGGCCGACTCCACCGGCCCGGCCCCGGAGATCCCCGGCGCGAAGAAGGGCGGCACGATCTACGGCTTGGCCCCGGACGACGTCTCGCACCTCGACCCGCAGCGCATCTACTACGCGTACAACTCCACCGTCGCGCTGCTGCTGCACCGCTGCCTGACCGGCTACAAGATCGACTCCGAGGGCCGGCAGAAGCTGGTCGGCGACCTGGCCACCGACACCGGCACCGCCTCCGACGACAACAAGACCTGGACCTTCACGCTGAAGGAGGGTCTGAAGTGGGAGGACGGCAGCGAGCTGACCGTCGAGGACGTCCGCCACGGCTTCGAGCGCGCCTGGGCGCCGTTCATCACCGAGGGCGCGGACTACGCGCAGCGCGCGCTGACCGGCAAGGGCGGCAAGTGGCGTGACGCCTACGAGGGTCCGTACGGCGGCAAGCACCTGGACGCGATCGTCACCGACAAGGCGAAGCGGACCATCACCTTCAAGCTGGCCGAGCCCAAGCCGGACTTCAACTTCACCTTGGCGATGCACTCCTACGCCGCGGTGCCGGTGAAGCTGGACACCAAGGAGAAGTACGACAAGAAGCCGGTCGCCTGCGGCCCGTACAAGATCAAGGCGCGTACCACCGACAAGTCGATGGTGCTGACCCGCAACAAGCACTGGGACCCGAAGACCGACTCGATCCGCAACGCCTACCCGGACAACTTCGAGTTCACCTTCGGCATCGAGACCCTGGACTCGACCGACCGTCTCATCGCCTCCCAGGGCACCGACGCCTACGCGGTCTCCATCTACAAGGGCGTGCCCGCCGAGCGCATCCAGAAGGTCCTCACCGACCCGGAGCTGAAGAAGCGCACCTTCAACGGCCTGCTCACCGGCACCTACTTCTACTGGATCAACACCAAGCGGGTCACCGACCTGAAGGTCCGTCAGGCCCTCATCCACGCCTGGCCGCTCCAGCAGATCCGGCAGATCTACGGCGGCCCGTCCGCCGGTGACCTCGCCACCTCGGTGCTCAGCCCGGACATCATCGGCTTCCAGAAGACCGACGTCTACGGCAAGCTGAAGAAGCCGCAGGGCGACCCGGAGGCCGCGAAGAAGCTGCTGAAGGAGGCCGGCAAGCTCGGCCAGAAGATCGTCTACGCCTTCCCGCAGGACCCGACCTACAACAAGACCAAGGTCGTCATCGAGAACGCGCTCAAGGCGGCCGGCTTCACCCCGGTCATCAAGCCGGTCGACTCCACGTCGTACTACGACCAGATCCAGCAGACCGACAACAGCTACGACGTGATGTGGGGCGGCTGGTCCCCGGACTGGCCCACCGCCTACACGATGATCCAGCCGCTGCTGGACGGCGACGCCATCGGCAACGGCAAGAACAACGTCTCGCAGACGGACGTCGACTGGATCAACGAGGGCATCAAGGAGAACGCGGTCATCGCGGACCAGGAGGAGGCCGGCAAGGCCTGGGCCGCGCTGGACAAGCGGATCATGGAGGAGGTCGCTCCGATGATCCCGGAGACGTACTCGCGTCGCTTCTACGTCTACGGCAACAAGGTCGGCGGGGCCCAGTTCGACCCGAACTTCTCCGCGACCCTGCTCTACAAGACCTTCGTCAAGGCCTGACGAACGGCCCTTTGGCGGGGCGGCCCGCGTGCCGCCCCGCCGTCTCACCCCCTACGGCATCCGTCAGGAAACCCCAACTGCCATGTTCCGCTTCCTTGCCCGCCGGATCCTCGGCGCCGCGGTGATCCTGCTGATCATCAGCGCCCTGGTGTTCGTCCTGTTCTACGCCGCTCCGCGCGACCCCGCCCGCATCGCGTGCGGCAAGGTCTGCACCCAGGAGACCCTGGAGTTGGTCAAGCAGAACCTGGGGATCGCCGACCCGCTCCCGGTGCAGTACTGGGAATGGCTCAAGGGTCTGTTCGTGGGGCGTGACTACACCTCGTTCGGGCGCTGCGACGCGCCCTGCCTGGGCTACTCGTTCCAGAACCGCGAGCCGGTGCTGGACACCATCCTCGACCGCTTCCCCACCACGATCTCGCTGGCCATCGGCAGCGCCGCGGTCTTCCTGCTCTTCGGCATCGGCACCGGCATGCTGGCCGCCGTCAAGCAGGGCAAGGCCCTCGACAAGATCGCCAGCTCGGCATCGCTGATCGCGTCCTCGATGCAGATCTACGTCGTCGGCGTCTTCGCCACCTACCTGCTGGTCGACCAGTTGCAGGTGCTGGACCGCGCGCACTACACGCCGTTCACGGACAACCCGGCGGAATGGGCCACGGGACTGCTGCTGCCCTGGCTGGTGCTGTCGCTGATCTTCACCGCCAACTACACCCGGATGACGCGCTCGCAGATGGTCGAGACGCTCAGCCAGGACTACGTCCGCACCGCCCGCGCCAAGGGCCTGTCCGGCCGCACGGTGTTCTTCCGGTTCGCCTGGCGCGGCGCCATGGGCCCGATCGTCACGATCTTCGGCCTCGACCTCGGCACCCTGCTCGGCGGCGCCATCATCACCGAGTCCACCTTCAGCCTCCAGGGCCTCGGCATGCTCTCGGTGAAGGCGGTCAGCACCAACGACCTGCCCATGCTGCTCGGTGTCGTCCTGGTCGCCGCCGGCGCGATCGTGCTGTTCAACATCCTCGTGGACGCCGTGTACGCCCTCATCGACCCGCGCGTGCGCCTCGCCTAAGGAGAGACCCATGAGCACCCCCTTCCTCTCCATCCGCGACCTGAAGGTGCACTTCTCCACCGAGGACGGCATCGTCAAGGCCGTCGACGGGCTCTCCTTCGACCTGGAGAAGGGCAAGACCCTCGGCATCGTCGGCGAGTCCGGCTCGGGCAAGTCCGTCACCAACATGGCGATCCTGGGCCTGCACGACCGGCGCAACACCGCGCTCGACGGCGAGATCCTGCTCGACGGCAAGGAGCTGATCACCGCCACCGAGAAGGAGCTGGAGCGGCTCCGCGGCAAGAAGATGGCCATGATCTTCCAGGACGCGCTGGCGTCCCTGTCGCCGTACCACACCATCGGCCGGCAGATCGGTGAGACCTACCGCAAGCACACCGGCTGCTCCAAGAAGGAGGCCCGGGACCGCGCGGTGGAGATGCTGCGCCGCGTGGGCATCCCGCAGCCGGATGTGCGGGTGGACGACTACCCGCACCAGTTCTCCGGCGGTATGCGCCAGCGCGCGATGATCGCGATGGCGCTGGTCTGCGACCCGGAGCTGCTGATCGCGGACGAGCCGACGACCGCGCTGGACGTGACCGTGCAGGCGCAGATCATGGATCTGCTCAAGGACCTCCAGCAGGAGTTCGGCACCGCGATCATCTTCATCACCCACGACCTCGGCGTGATCGCCGACGTGGCCGACGACGTCCTGGTGATGTACGGCGGCCGGTGCGTGGAGCGCGGGACGAAGAAGGAGGTGCTGGCCGCCCCGCGGCACCCGTACACGCTGGGGCTGCTGGGTTCGATGCCGAGCCTGGACGGACCGGTCGACGTACCGCTGGCGCCGATCCCCGGCTCGCCGCCCTCGCTGCTCAACCCGCCGTCCGGCTGCCGCTTCCACCCGCGCTGCCCCTTCGCCGAGAAGGTCGCGGGCGGGCGGTGCTCCGGCGAGGCCCCGGTCCTGGAGATCGTCGACGGGCGGGGTGCGGCCTGCCATCTGACGCCGGAGCAGAAGCGCGAGCTGTTCGACGACCACGCCGCGGCCCGCACGCACTGACGGACCTCAGACGGGACTTCACCACCATGAGCAGCACCACCCCCCTCCTGGACGTCTCCGGGCTCACCAAGCGCTTCCCGATCAAGGGCGGCTTCCCCATCCGCCGCACGGTCGGCGCCGTCCAGGCCGTCGACGGGCTGGACTTCCAGGTCGCCGAGGGCGAGAGCCTGGGCCTGGTCGGCGAGTCCGGCTGCGGCAAGTCGACGACGGGCCGCCTGATCACCCGGCTGCTGGAGCCGACGGCCGGCACCATCTCGTACCGCGGCCGGGACATCACCCACGCCGACCGCAAGCAGCTGGCCCCCATCCGCTCCGAAATCCAGATGATCTTCCAGGACCCCTATGCCTCGCTGAACCCGCGGCACACGGTCGGCAAGATCATCTCCGGTCCGATGGAGATCACCGGCATCAACCCGGCGGGCGGGCGCGAGAAGCGCGTCCGGGAGCTGCTGGAGATCGTCGGCCTGAACCCCGAGCACTACAACCGCTTCCCGCACGAGTTCTCCGGCGGCCAGCGGCAACGCATCGGCGTGGCCCGCGCCCTGGCCCTGGAGCCGAAGCTGATCGTGGCCGACGAGCCGGTCTCCGCGCTGGATGTGTCCATCCAGGCACAGGTCGTCAACCTGCTCCAGCAGGTCCAGCGGGACCTCGGCATCGCGTTCGTCTTCATCGCCCACGACCTCGCGGTCGTGCGGCACTTCTCACAGCGCGTCGCCGTCATGTACCTCGGTAAGATCGTGGAGATCGCCGACCGCGACGACCTGTACGGCAACCCGCGCCATCCGTACACCCGGGCGCTGCTGTCCGCCGTACCGGAAGCCACGGTCGCCGACGACGGCCAGGCTCGTGAGCGCATCCGGCTCACCGGCGACGTGCCGTCTCCGATCAACCCGCCGTCGGGTTGCCGCTTCCGCACACGCTGCTGGAAGGCGACCGACAAGTGCGCGACGGAGGCGCCGCCGCTGGTGCAGGTGGAGGGCAACAAGCCCGGCCATCTGACCGCCTGCCACCACCCCGAGACGGAGGGAACCGTTCCGGCCCCCCGTCTCTCCAAGGACCCCCAGGCGACGGCCTGACAACACCCCTTTTCCGTCAGCCGCCGCCGCGGAACGGACCTTCACCGGCCCATTGACCCGAGCCCGCGAACGTCCGCTTCCCGGGGCGGAAGGCCCGCGCCTCCCCAGGTGCGGGCCTTCCTTTTCCCGCTGCGTCAGTGCCGCGCCGGTGCCGGTGGTGCCGCGTCAGTGGCCGCCCTCCTCCAGCGCCGCCAGCGCCGGGTCCAGCACGATGTCCTCGGCGCGGGCCTCGGTCGTCGGGTCCTCCGGGAAGTGACAGGCCGTCAAGTGGCCCTCGCGGTTGCCGGAGAGCCGGATCAGCGGCGGCTCCTCGGCCGCGCACTTGTCCTGCGCCTTCCAGCAGCGGGTGCGGAACCGGCAGCCGGACGGCGGGGAGATCGGGGACGGCACGTCGCCGGCGAGGCGGATGCGCTCGCGCGGGCCCGCCGACTCGCCGGCCACGGACACCTCGGGCACGGCGGAGAGCAGGGCGTGGGTGTACGGGTGCCGGGGCCGGGTGTAGATGGAGGCGCGGTCGCCGACCTCGATGATCTTGCCGAGGTACATGACGGCCACACGCTGCGAGAAGTGCCGTACGACGGCCAGGTCGTGGGCGATGAACAGGAACGCGATGCCGAGGTCCCGCTGGACCTGCTGGAGCAGGTTGACGACCTGTGCCTGGATGGACACGTCCAGCGCGGAGACCGGCTCGTCGGCCACGATCAGCTTCGGCTCCAGGGCCAGGGCGCGGGCCACGCCGATACGTTGCCGCTGGCCGCCGGAGAACTCGTGCGGGAAGCGGTTGTAGTGCTCGGGGTTCAGGCCGACGATCTCCAGCAGCTCCCGGACGCGCTTCTCCCGGCCGCCCGCCGGGTTGATCCCGTTGATCTCCATCGGGCCCGAGATGATCTTGCCGACCGTCTGGCGCGGGTTCAGCGAGGAGTACGGGTCCTGGAAGATCATCTGGATCTCGGAGCGGATGGGGGCCAGCTGCTTGCGCGTGGCATGGGTGATGTCCCGGCCGCGGTACGAGATCCGGCCCGCCGTCGGCTCCATCAGGCGCGTGATCAGGCGGCCCGTCGTCGACTTGCCGCAGCCCGACTCCCCCACCAGCCCGAAGCTCTCCCCCACGTGCACGGTCAGGTCGATGCCGTCCACCGCCTGGACCTGGCCGACGGTGCGCCGGACGGGGAAGCCGCCCTTGACCGGGAAGTGCTTGGTCAGCCCTGCCACCACGAGCAGCGGTTCCTCCTCCCGGTCGCCGGCCGCCTCGCGCGGGGCGGGGAGGACGAGGTCTTCCTTCATTGCTCCTCTTTCTCCTCTGTCAGCCCAGCCGGGGCTTGATCTCTTCGATGAAGACGGTCCGCTTCTGCTCCGCCGTCAGATGGCAGGCGGAGGCCCGGTCCGGTGCCAGCGTCGGCCGCTCCGTGACACAGCGGTCGCCGCCGACGCGGTCCTGGAAGGTGCAGCGCGGGTGGAAGCGGCAGCCGGACGGCGGGGTGAGCAGCGAGGGCGGCGTGCCGGGGATGGGCGCCAGGGGCACGGAGACGTCCGAGTCGAGGCGGGGCATGGAGTTCAGCAGGCCCCAGGTGTAGGGGTGCTGGGGTGCCCTCAGCACCTCGTCCACCGTTCCGCGCTCCACCGCGTTGCCCGCGTACATCACCATGATGTCGTCGGCCATGTCGGCGATCACGCCGAGGTCGTGGGTGATGAAGATGATGGCCGAGCCGAACTCCTGCTGGAGGTCCTTCAGCAGGTCCAGGATCTGGGCCTGGACCGTCACGTCGAGGGCCGTGGTCGGCTCGTCGGCGATCAGGAGGTCCGGGTCGCAGACCAGGGCCATGGCGATCATCGCGCGCTGGCGCATACCGCCGGAGAACTGGTGCGGGTAGTCCTTGGCCCGCTGCTTCGGGTTGGGGATGCCGACCTTGCCGAGCATCTCCACAGCCCGCTCCCAGGCCTCCTTCTTGGAGGCGCCGGTGTGCTTGCGGAACGGCTCGGCGATCTGCCGGCCGACCGTGTAGTACGGGGAGAGCGCGGTGAGCGGGTCCTGGAAGATCATGGCGACCTTGTTGCCGCGCAGCTTCTCCAGCTCGGACTCGCGGGCGGTGGTCAGCTCCTTGCCGTCGAGCACGATCTCGCCCTCGACCGTGGTGAACATCGGGTTGTGCAGGCCGAGGATGGTCAGGTTGGTGACGGACTTGCCGGAGCCCGACTCGCCGACGATGCCGAGGGTCCGGCCGCGCTCCAGGTCGAAGGAGAGCCCGTCGACGGCGCGGACGATCCCGTCCTCGGTCCGGAAGCTGACGTGCAGGTCCCGCACCGAGAGGAAGGCGTCCCCGGCGGCCGGGCGCGGGGCGCCGGCTTCCTTGGTCAGAGTGGTCACGACAGTGCTCCTAGGACAGCCGGACGCGCGGGTCGATGAAGGCGTAGGCGGCGTCGACGACGATGTTGAACAGCAGGATCATCGAGGCCGAGAAGAGCATCACGCCGAGCAGCAGCGGCAGGTCGCTGAAGGCGACCGCGTCCACCGCGAGCCGGCCGAGCCCCGGCAGGCCGAAGGTGTACTCGGTGATGATGGCGCCGCCGAACAGGGACCCCATGTCGATGCCGAAGATGGTGACGATCGGGATCAGCGAGCCGCGCCAGGCGTAGCGGAAGAAGACGTATCGCCGGGACATGCCCTTGGCGCGGGCGGTGCGCACATGGTCCTCCTGGAGCTGCTCGATCATCGCCGAGCGCGCCATACGCGTGTACTGGGCGGCGAAGATCGTCGACAGGATCACCCAGGGGATGATCAGCCCGGTGAACCAGGCGACGGGGTCCTCGGTGAACTCGTTGTAGGCCGGCTTGTCGAACAGCTGCATCTGGTAGACGAGGATCGCCAGCGCCAGCGGGCCGAGGAAGTAGATCTGCATCGAGCTGACGACCATGGCGGTGGCGGTGGCCGTCTTGTCGATGAGGGTGCCGCGCCGCCAGGCGGCGAGCAGTCCGGCGCCCAGACCGAAGGCCAGGAAGCAGACGGCCGCGCCGAGGGTGAGCGAGATGGTGGTCGGCAGCCGGTCGATGAGGGTGCCCCAGACGGCTTCACCGGTGTGGAAGGAGTAGCCGAAGCAGGGGGCGGGGCAAGGGCCTTGCAGATAGTCGTCGCTACCCAGGACCAGGTTGTGCAGGAACAGCCAGTACTGCTCGGGGATCGACTTGTCGAGGCCGAGCACATGCCGGATGTTCTCCAGGTTGGCCTGCGTGCACGACTTGCCGCAGATCAGCAGCGCCGGATCGCGTGGCATCCCGTAGAAGATCAGGAACGTCACGATGGAGAGCAGGAAGAGGATGACGGCGGCGCCGAGGGCGCGGCGGACGAGGAAGCGCAGCATGGCAGGGGCAGCTCTCAGACGTCAGCGGGCCGGGCGGTGCCCGGTGCCCGCCGCCGGGTCGCGGACGGGGGCACCGGGTGCCGGGCGGGCAGGGGTTACTTGACGTACAGGCGACGCGGGTCGACGCCGCTGATCACGTCGTCGTAGACGAGACCGCCGATCTTCGAGCCGGCGATCTGGACCTGCTTGTAGTACGCGGTCGGGACGACGTTGACGACGTCCTTGACGATGTACTCGTTGAGCTTGCCCCACTCGGCCGCGGCCTTCGCCGGGTCGGTGATCTTGCTGATCCGGTCGATCTCGCTGTTGATCTTCGGGTCGTTGACCTGCGAGTAGTTCTGCGCGCCCTCGGCGATCGCGCGGCCGTCGTACAGCGGCGGGATCACGGTCGAGGCGGACGGCCAGTCGGCGCCCCACGCGGTGTGGAAGATGTCGAAGTTGTTGTCCAGGGCGCTGACCTGGTCGTAGTAGGTCTCGGCCGGGATCTCCTGGCGCTGGACGTCGAAGCCGGCCTTCTCCAGGCCCGCGGCCATGGCGGTGGAGTACTGCTGGCCCTCGGGGGTGTTGATGTAGCCGAAGGTCAGCTTCATGCCGGACTTGCCGGCCTCCTTCAGCAGCTGCTTGGCCTTCTCCGGGTCACCGGCGGGGTTCTTCTTCTTGCCCCACGGGTCGAAGGCCGGGTTGTAGCCGCTGACGGTCGGGGAGAGGATGCCGCCGGCGACCTCCATCGCGTCGGTGCCGCCGTAGGCGCGGACGAACGGCGTGACGGGCAGCGCGTAGGCGATGGCCTGGCGGACCTTGATGTCCTTCAGCTCCGGGTGGCTGAGGTTGATGTTCATCTGGCCGACGTACGGCTGGTAGCCGGTGACCGTACGGTCCTTCAGCTTCGGGTCGTTCAGGACCTTGGACAGGTTGCCCGCGTCGACCGCGTTGCTGAAGCTGACGGCGGTCTTGTCCTTGCCGCTGTCGGCGAGCATCGCCTTGGTGGACTGCTCGTACTGGTGGTTGAAGGTGATGTCGAACCGGTCGACGTACTGGTGGCGCAGCGGGTCCGTCTTCGGGTCCCAGTTCTCGTTGCGCACCAGGGTCATCGACTTGCCGGACTTGAACTCCTGGATCTTGTACGGCCCCGCCGCCACCGGGTCCTTGTCGTACTTGGCCTTGGTGTCGAGCTTCTCGGGGACGATCGCGTAGCCGGCCATGGCCAGGGCGTACGGCAGGTCGGGGCGGGCGGTCTTGAACTTGAAGACGACCGTCTTGTCGTCCGGGGTCTCCAGGAGACTGTCCGGGAGGTGCTTGCCCTTGTAGGGGCCGTCCTTCAGGAGCTTGCGGTAGTCGGCGCCGGGCGTGTCGGCCAGCCACTGCTGGAGGTAGGGCGGACCCTGGTTGATGAACGGCGCGAACAGGCGCTCGACGCTGTGGCGGACGTCCTTGGACGTGATCGGGGAGCCGTCCTCCCACTTGATGCCGTCCTTGAGCGTGTACTTCCAGGTCTTGCCGCCGTCCGTGGTGGTGCCCGGGTCGGTGGCGAGGTCGCCGACGACCTCGTGCTTCCTGCCGTCGCCGCTGGTGGCCTTGTAGCCGGTGAGGCCTCTGTGGATCAGCTGCGAGACCGCCATCTCGTCCTGGACGTAGATCTGGCCCGGGTCGAGGTGGGCGTAACTGTCGCGCGCCAGCACCGAGATGGTGCCGCCGCTCTTGGCGCCGGGCACCTCGGGCGCGGGGCCCTCGGAGTCCTTGGCGTCGCCGAACGGGATGGAACTCTGCTGCCGCTGGGCGTTCTGCTGCTGCTCCTTGTCGTTCTTGCCGTTCCCGGTCTTGCTGCCGCCCTCGCTGCAAGCGGTGAGCACGAGAGCTCCGGCCGCGACTGCTGAGATTGCGGCGTATATGTGGCGTCCGCCCCTACTCATCACTCAGATTCCACCCATCTGTGTTGCACCAGTTGCACATGGAATGGTCAGCGCGCTGTCTTGGGATCGAAGGCGTCCCTGACCGAGTCCCCGAGCAGGTTGAAAGCCACGATGAAGATGATCATCGAGACGCCGGGGAAGAACATGTACGTGATGTCGTTCTGCATCACGAGTTCGGTGGACGCCTTGGAGAACATCTGTCCCCAGTCCGGCGTCGGTTCGACGATGCCCACCCCGAGGAAGGACAGACCGGCCTCGGCGGTCACGAAGTTGGGCAGCAGATACGTGGCCTGTACGAGGATCGGGGTGACCACGTTCGGCAGGACCTCCTTGCGGATGATCCGCCACGGCGAGGCCCCGCTGACCTTCGCCGCCTCGATGAACTCCCGTTCTCGCAGGGCGAGTGTGGTGCCTCTGAGGATCCGGCCGAGACTCATCCAGCCCAGGAACCACTGCACCATGATCAGGGCCAGCACCCGCACATAGGTCGGGGTCTCGTCCTGCGGGTGGACGAAGAGGGCGACCACCACGGGCATGCTGGCGATGAAGAACAGCTGGGCCGGGAAGGCGAGCAGGAAGTCGATGATCCGGCTGATCCAGTAGTCCGTCCTGCCGCCGAGGTAGCCGGCGGTGATGCCGAGCAGGATGCCGGTCAGGACGACCGTGATCGTCACCGCGACGGAGATCATCAGCGAGGTGCGGATGCCGTAGAGGAGCTTGGTGAAGACGTCGTAGCCGTTGCCGGGTTCCAGACCGAACCAGAACTCGCTGCTGATACCGCCGTTGGGCTGCACCGGCACGCCCGCGCTGTCGAACAGCTCGGGCCGCTCGTCGGCGTAGACGGTGTACGGGTCCTTGCCGTACAGCTTCGAGATCACCGGTGCCAGCAGGGCGATGAGGAAGTAGAACCCGACGACACAGGCGGCGATCACGCCCGTGCGGTCGCGTTTGAAGCGCAGCCACATCAACTGGCCGGGAGAGCGGCCGACGAGCTTGGCCTCCTCGGCCTTCTTCGCCGGTCCGGGTTCGCCGTCGGTGACGGCCGAGGCTCCGCCGCCCTCAAGGTCGATAGGACTTGTCACAGTTCGCCCATTTCACAGGTGTGGGTGTGCCGAACCGCCGGCTCGCGGGGATGTGCGAGCGCGGTTTCGGTGCATGAAGAGGCGTCAGGGCACCCTGAACCAGACGGGAAACCCGCAGCCGGACGCGCGTAGGCGCGGGGCGTCAGCGGCTTCCCGGGCGGGGCTCAGCGCGGATCGGTGTACGGCGAGGGCCGGTGGACGACGGCCTGCGATGTGACTGTGGCCCGCCTCGCGCTTGTGACACCGCGCATGGGACTCCTCCTCATGACTCCACGTGTTCACCAACAGGAGGGGGCACTTCCGCTGAACCTCCGACACCCCTGACGGAAGTTCAGACACCCCCCGGTGCTCGTGAGTCGGGCGCTGTCCCCACAGCGCGAGACCCATTGACCCGAGCGCTACGCGGCTAACTATCTGCCATGAGCCAACTACCGACCACCGTTCTTAAATCTCAATTCAGTCACAGCTCACCTGTAGACCTTCCAAAATCTGGACAAAGTGTTCGGGCGAAGAAGGCCGCGAAACGGACGTGTTACATGGCTATCGGGCGGCGATCTCCGCGTTTCGGACAACACGGGGGTCGGACGGCGTGAAAAAACGGGTTGAAAAAGGCCCGGGCGCCCCCATGCTGGGGACGCCCGGGCCTGGATGCCGGTGCGGGTGCCGGTGAACCGGCGCCGGATCAGCTGTGCTTGGCGCGGCTCGCGGCGCGGGCACGCTCACGCTGGTCGAGCACGACCTTGCGGATGCGAACGGCCTCCGGGGTCACCTCGACGCACTCGTCGTCGCGGCAGAACTCCAGCGACTGCTCCAGCGACAGCTTGCGCGGCGGGACGATCGACTCGGTCACATCGGCCGTGGACGACCGCATGTTCGTGAGCTTCTTCTCCTTGGTGATGTTGACGTCCATGTCGTCGGAGCGGGAGTTCTCGCCGACGATCATGCCCTCGTACACCTCGGTGCCGGGCTCCACGAAGAGCACGCCGCGCTCCTGGAGGTTCGTCATCGCGAACGCGGTGACGGCGCCGGCGCGGTCGGCGACCAGGGAGCCGTTGTTGCGGGTCTGCAGCGGACCGAACCACGGCTCGTGGCCCTCGTGGATGGAGTGGGCGATGCCCGTGCCGCGGGTCTGGGTCAGGAACTCGGTACGGAAGCCGATCAGACCGCGGGACGGCACCACGAACTCCATGCGGACCCAGCCGGAGCCGTGGTTCGACATGTTGTCCATCCGGCCCTTGCGGACGCCCATGAGCTGGGTGACCGCGCCCATGTGCTCCTCGGGCACGTCGATGGTCATGCGCTCGACGGGCTCGTAGACCTTGCCGTCGACCTCCTTGGTGACCACCTGGGGCTTGCCGACGGTCAGCTCGTAGCCCTCCCGGCGCATGGTCTCGACGAGGATCGCCAGCGCCAGCTCGCCACGGCCCTGGACCTCCCAGGCGTCCGGGCGGTCGGTGTCCAGGACGCGGAGGCTGACGTTGCCGATCAGCTCGCGGTCCAGGCGGTCCTTGACCTGGCGGGCGGTGACCTTGCGGTCCTTCACGGCCGCCTTCGCGTCGGCGCCCTTGCCGGTGCCGCCGCGGCCGACCAGCGGGGAGGTGTTGGTGCCGATGGTCATCGAGATCGCGGGCTCGTCGACCGTGATCAGCGGCAGCGGAACCGGGTTCTCCGGGTCGGCCAGGGTCTCACCGATCATGATCTCCGGGATGCCGGCGACGGCGCAGATGTCACCGGGGCCCGCCTTCTCGGCCGGCTTGCGGGTCAGCGCCTCGGTCATCATCAGCTCGGAGATGCGCACGTTCTGCACCGAGCCGTCGCGCTTCATCCAGGCCACGGTCTGGCCCTTCTTCAGCTCGCCCTGGTGGACGCGCAGCAGGGCGATACGGCCGAGGAAGTTGTCGGCGTCGAGGTTGGTGACGTGGGCCTGGAGCGGGGCGCCCTCGTCGTACGTGGGGGCCGGGATGTGCTCCAGGATCGTCGAGAAGAACGGCTCCAGGCTGGTGGAGTCCGACGGGACCGTGCCGTCCTCCGGCTTGGTCAGCGACGCGACGCCGTCCCGGCCGCAGGCGTAGACGATCGGGAACTCGATCTGCTCCTCGTCGGCGTCCAGGTCGAGGAAGAGGTCGTACGTCTCGTTGACGACCTCGTCGATCCGGGAGTCCGGGCGGTCCGTCTTGTTGATGCACAGGATGATCGGCAGCCGCTGCTGGAGCGCCTTGCGCAGCACGAAGCGGGTCTGCGGGAGCGGGCCCTCGGACGCGTCCACGAGCAGCACGACACCGTCGACCATCGACAGGCCGCGCTCGACCTCGCCGCCGAAGTCGGCGTGGCCGGGGGTGTCGATGATGTTGATGGTGATCGGGTCCCCGCCGTCCTTCGGGTGATACTTCACCGCGGTGTTCTTGGCGAGGATCGTGATGCCCTTCTCACGCTCCAGGTCGTTCGAGTCCATCATGCGGTCGTCGACGGAGTCGAGCTGGTGAGCGGCGAAGGCACCGGCCTGCTTCAGCATGCCGTCGACGATGGTGGTCTTGCCGTGGTCGACGTGGGCGACGATGGCGACGTTGCGGATGTCGTGGCGCGTGGCCATATTGAGGCGTACTCCCGGAGTGTGCGGACGGCTGCGCGTAGACCTGCGTTACGCGCGCCCTGCCGGGCTTGACATGCCACGGCCTCACCCCATGTTACGGGGCCGCGCCCGAACCAACCTCCCGAGCCCCACCCGGCCCGGCCTCCGGGGGCCGCCGGGGGCGATCCGGCGACCCCGTCCGCACCCGTCCTCGCGGGTCCGGCCCGGCTCAGTTCCCGGAGGGGCTCGGGGACACCCGGACGCCCTTCTTCAGGAAGCCGATGTCCTGGAAGACCGGGGTCTGGAAGCCGAAGGCGCCCGCGTTGGCGAGGTTCTTGCGGGCCGCGATGAGCTGGGGGCGCTGGTAGAGGGGGATGGAGCCGGCCGCGGCCCAGATGCGGGCGTCGGCCTTGCGGATCAGGGAGCGGGACTCGGACTCGTCCAGGGTGCCGATGGCCTGGTCGAAGAGCTGGTCGACCTGGTCGGTGCCGACCCGGGTCCAGTTCTGCTCGACCGCGAGGGAGCCGTCGGCGGCCGGGACCGGCTTGGCGTAGATCGGGCGGGCGTCGGTGGCGGGGAAGGCGGAGGCGGGCCAGGAGTAGAGGGCCAGGTCGTACGCGCCCGAGGCGATGTGGTCCTTGAAGTAGCTCTCGTCGCTGACCTTGATCAGCTCGGTGCGGATGCCGATCCGGTCCAGCATGCGGCTGATCCGCTGCGCGACCGTGTGCAGGCTCTCCGAGCCGGGCCCGGAGGGCAGCACGAAGCGCAGCGCGAGCGGCTTGCCGTTCTTCGCCAGCACCCCGGTCCGCGCGCCCGCCGGGGCGGCGGTGCCCTTCGGGGCGTACGCGCCGGGAGCGCCGCCCTGCCGGAGCTGCTGGGTGCCGTCCTGGGCCAGGTGGTGCCGGCCGTCCTGCCCGTCGTGGTCCTTCCGGGCGGCGCGGGCCTTGTCGTCCTGGCCGACGATGTACACGCCGTCGTCGTCGCTGCCGGAGCTGTCCTCACCGTCCGCCGGCCGCTGTGCCTTCTCGCCGCGGGCGCCCGCCGCCTTCTCGCCCTGCTCGGTCGCGTCCAGCGGCCCGCCGCGCACCCATCCGGCGTCCGCGAGCAGCGCCTGCGCCGCGTCGGTGTCCTGGCTGCCGAGGGCGCCGCTGTTGTCGGCGTAGGCGGCCTGGCCGGCGAGGGCGAGGTGGCTGCCGACGGGGACGGCGGGCAGGCCCAGCGGCTTCAGGACGGCCTCGGCCAGCTCCTCGCGGTCGAGGGCGCGGGCGACGGCCCGGCGCACCCGTTCGTCGGCGAGCGGGCCCTCGGAGCCGTTCAGGGCCAGCTGGGTGTACGCGGGCTCCAGGGACTTGCGGACCTCGAAGGTGCTCAGCTCCCGCTGGCGGCGGATCTGCTTCCCCTCACGCCCCTGCGCGCGGCTGCCGGCCTCCCCGTCGCCGCCCCCGTCACCCGAGGACGCGGAGGCCCCGCCGTCCGGCGAGGCGGTGGTGGCGGGTGGGCCCGCGGCGGCGGTGATCCGGCGGGCGGCGGCCGGGTCGATCTCGGCCAGGTCGACCTTACCGGCGGCAAGCGCGGCGGCCCGCTCCTCGCGGTCCACGGCGGTCAGCACGATCTGGGAGAGCTTGGTCGGGTCGCCCCACCAGCGCGGGTTGCGGGTCAGGGTGACCTCGTCGCCCTTGCGGTCGACCTTCTTGACGGTGAACGGCCCGGCGGTGATCTTCAGCTTCCTGCGGGCGCCGTCGTTGAAGGCGTCCGGGGTGCCCATGACCTCCTTCGGGTAGAGCGGGGAGAACAGCGAGCGCCAATCCGCGTAGGGGCGGCTGAAGGTGACCCGGACCTCCAGGTCGTTCGCGCCGCGCTCGATCCGCTCGATGCGGTCGTAGCCGGCGTTGCGGGCGGTCCAGTAGGCGCTGTCCTTGCCGGACAGGGCGCGCCACTGGGCGGCGAAGTCCGCGGCGCCGATCTCCCGGCCGTCGCTCCAGACGGCCTGCTGGTTGAGCTTGTAGAGGACGACCTGCCGGGGCTCGGTCTCGACGACCTCGGCCGATTCCAGGTAGTCGGAGTCGGGCTTCGGGCGGCCGGCGGCGTCGAGCCGGTACATCGAGGGCAGGACGGCCTGGGCGATCCGGGTGGTGGCCGCGTCGGCGTCCGCCTGGAAGGTGTTCAGGGTCTCCGGTACGGCGTCCACCGCCCAGCGCAGCGTGCCGCCGTCGGCGACCTGGCCGCGCGCGGCGGGGGCGATGTCCTGGGCGGCCAGCGGCTTGCCCGCCGGGTCCTTCGAGCTGCACCCGGTCAGCACGGGCACGGTGAGCACGCCCGCGGTCAGGAAGGCGACCGAGCGCATGACCGCGCGTGTGCTGACGACGCCGTCGTGGGACATCTCGTGTTACCTCCGGGGGCCGCGGGCGTTACGCTCACTTTTGGCGGTATATGGAAGCTGATCACATGTATTGCGGATGTATGCGGCCACTGAAGAGGAAAGGGTTCGGCAACGGACGGCGACACGGCGGTGACCGACCGGAAGGTCACCCGTCCGGCGCAGCGCACCACGGGATGCACCCACACGCCTCGGCCAATCGGTGCACATCCCCTTCCCACCGACAGGTGTGACGCGCAACACTCGCAGGCGCATGACCGTTGCCGCCCACGGCCAGCCGGCCGACGGAAGTGAGGTCACGTCATGTCCGTGCACGATGAACTGGCATCCGTCCAGCGGTGCCTCGACGACCTGAGCCGGTCGGTGAGCCGTCTGGAACAGCAGATGGGCAGCGGCGGAATCGACATCCGCCGGGTCCGCGCCGACTGCGAGCACCTGCGCGAGAGCGTCGCGCTGCTGCGCGAGACGGCCTCCGGGGCCGCCTCCGCCCGGCACCCGGAGCTCGTCACCATCTCCGACGACCCGTACGACGTCACCCTGTGGAGGGACTCGGACGACGAGGGTCTCGGGGCTCGTGACCGCCGCGCCCCCTGAGCCACCGAGCCGACCGGAGTCACACCTTGGCCACTGGTACGGAACCTCCGACAACAGAACAGCCTCCGGCCGCCGGCGGCGTACGCGCCGCCGGCCGCGCCGCGATCGCCGCGCCGCATCTGCGGACCGACCGCTGGTGGCTGGCACCGGCCGCCACCGCCGCCGGACTGCTCGCCTTCGTCGTCTACTCGACCTGGCGGGCCTTCGCCAACGCCGACTACTACGCGGCCCCCTACGTCTCGCCGTTCTACTCCCCGTGCCTCGCGGAGAACTGCGAGCCGATGAAGGCGGGCCCCAACTGGGAGATCTTCGGCAGCTGGTGGGGGATCTCCCCCGCGATCCTCATCCTGATCTTCCCGCTCGGCTTCCGCCTGACCTGCTACTACTACCGCAAGGCCTACTACCGGGGCTTCTGGGCGTCCCCGCCGGCCTGCGCGGTCGCCGAACCGCACGAGAAGTACACCGGTGAGACCCGCTTCCCGCTGATCCTGCAGAACATCCACCGCTACTTCTTCTACGCGGCGATCCCGGTCGCGGGCATCCTCACCTACGACACGGTGCTCGCCTTCCGCGACGAGCACTACGACTGGGGCCACATGGGCCTCGGCAGCCTGGTGTTCCTGATCAACATCGTGCTGATCTGGGCGTACACCCTCTCCTGTCACTCCTGCCGGCACATCGTCGGCGGCAAGCTCAAGCACTTCTCCCGGCACCCCGTGCGCTACCGCATGTGGCAGTGGGTGGGGAAGCTCAACGCCCGGCACATGCTGCTCGCCTGGACGTCGCTGGCGAGCGTGGCGCTCGCCGACTTCTACGTCTATCTGGTCGCGTCCGGTGTCTTCGAGGATCCGAGGTTCTTCTGATGTCCGTGGTGGAGCGGCAGGAGTGGGACGTCGTCGTGGTCGGGGCCGGCGGGGCGGGGCTGCGCGCCGCCATCGAGGCCCGCGAGCGCGGCGCGCGTACGGCGGTGATCTGCAAGTCGCTGTTCGGCAAGGCGCACACGGTGATGGCCGAGGGCGGCATCGCCGCGGCGATGGCCAACGCCAACGAGAACGACAGCTGGCAGGTCCACTTCCGCGACACGATGCGCGGCGGCAAGTTCCTCAACCAGTGGCGGATGGCCGAGCTGCACGCCCGGGAGGCGCCGGAGCGGGTGTGGGAGCTGGAGACCTGGGGCGCCCTGTTCGACCGTACGAAGGACGGGCGGATCTCCCAGCGCAACTTCGGCGGCCACGAGTACCCGCGCCTCGCGCACGTCGGCGACCGCACAGGTTTGGAGCTGATCCGCACCCTCCAGCAGAAGATCGTCGCGCTCCAGCAGGAGGACCACCGGGAGACCGGGGACTACGAGTCCCGGCTGAAGGTCTTCCAGGAGTGCACGGTCACGCGGGTCCTCAAGGACGGCGAGCGGGTGTCCGGGGTCTTCGCCTACGAGCGCGAGACGGGCCGTTTCTTCGTCCTGGAGGCGCCCGCCGTGGTGATCGCCACGGGCGGTATCGGCAAGTCCTTCAAGGTGACGTCGAACTCGTGGGAGTACACCGGCGACGGCCACGCGCTGGCCCTGCTGGCCGGGGCTCCCCTGCTGAACATGGAGTTCGTGCAGTTCCACCCGACGGGCATGGTCTGGCCGCCGTCGGTGAAGGGCATCCTCGTCACCGAGTCGGTGCGCGGCGACGGCGGGGTGCTCAGGAACTCCGACGGCAAGCGGTTCATGTTCGACTACATCCCGGACGTCTTCAAGGAGAAGTACGCCGAGACCGAGGACGAGGCCGACCGCTGGTACGAGGACCCGGACCACAACCGGCGCCCGCCCGAACTGCTCCCCCGCGACGAGGTCGCCCGGGCCATCAACACCGAGGTCAAGGAGGGCCGGGGCTCCCCGCACGGCGGGGTGTTCCTGGACGTGTCGACGCGGATGCCCGCCGAGGTGATCAAGCGGCGGCTGCCGTCGATGTACCACCAGTTCAAGGAGCTGGCCGACGTCGACATCACCGCGGAGCCGATGGAGGTCGGCCCGACCTGCCACTACGTGATGGGCGGCATCGCCGTCGACTCGGACACGGCGGCGGCGCGCGGCGTGCCGGGGCTGTACGCCGCGGGTGAGGTCGCGGGCGGGATGCACGGCTCCAACCGGCTCGGCGGCAACTCGCTGTCCGACCTGCTGGTGTTCGGCCGGCGGGCGGGCCGGCACGCCGCGCAGTACGCGCAAGGGCTGACCGGCCGGCGCCCGGCCGTGGACACCGCCCAGGTGGACGCGGCGGCCGAGGAGGCGCTGCGGCCGTTCTCGGTGAGCGGCGAGAACCCGTACACCCTGCACCAAGAACTCCAGCAGACCATGAACGACCTGGTCGGCATCATCCGCCGCGAGGCGGAGATGGAGCAGGCACTGGCGGCCCTCGCCGCGCTGCGCGCCCGGGCGGCGCACGCGGGCGTGGAGGGGCACCGCCAGTTCAACCCGGGCTGGCACCTGGCCCTCGACCTGCGGAACATGCTGCTGGTCAGCGAGTGCGTGGCCCGGGCGGCGCTGGAGCGCACCGAGTCGCGCGGCGGCCACACGCGGGAGGACTTCCCGTCGATGGACCGGGCGTGGCGGCGGGTGAACCTGCTGTGCGCGCTCGGCGCCCGGGAGGAGGTCGTCCTGACCCGGGAGACCACCGATCCCATCCGCCCCGACCTGCTCTCCCTGTTCGAGAAGGAGGAGCTGGTCAAGTACCTCGCCGAAGAGGAGCTGGTCACATGAGCGGCTACGAGGCGCGCTTCAGGGTGTGGCGGGGCGACGCGGACGGCGGCGGCCTGGAGGACTTCCGGGTGGAGGTGAACGAGGGCGAGGTGGTCCTCGACATCATCCACCGCCTCCAGGCGACGCAGGCGCCCGACCTGGCCGTGCGCTGGAACTGCAAGGCGGGCAAGTGCGGTTCGTGCTCGGCGGAGATCAACGGCCGGCCGCGGCTGATGTGCATGACCCGGATGTCGGTGTTCACCCGCGACGAGACGGTCACGGTGACCCCGCTGCGGGCGTTCCCGGTCGTGCGGGACCTGGTGACGGACGTCGGCTTCAACTACGCCAAGGCGCGCGAGGTGCCGGCGTTCGTGCCGCCCGCCGGGGTCGGTCCCGGTGAGTACCGGATGATGCAGGAGGACGTGGACCGCTCGCAGGAGTTCCGCAAGTGCATCGAGTGCTTCCTGTGCCAGGACACCTGCCATGTGGTGCGCGACCACGAGGAGAACAAGGCCGCGTTCGCGGGCCCGCGCTTCCTGATGCGGATCGCGGAACTGGACATGCACCCGCTGGACGCGGCGGCCGAGAGCGGCGTCGACCGCAAGAGGACGGCGCAGGACGAGCACGGCCTCGGCTACTGCAACATCACCAAGTGCTGCACGGAGGTCTGCCCCGAGGGCATCAAGATCACCGACAACGCGCTGATCCCGCTGAAGGAGCGGGCGGTGGACCGCAAGTACGACCCGCTGGTGTGGCTGGGCTCGAAGATCAGGCGCCGCTCCTCAGCAGGCTGAGGGTCTGCCGGAGGTTGTGTTCCGCGATGGCCCGCATCGGCTCCGGGTGCGGGAAGTCGCCGTCGAGGAGGCGCAGCGGCCCGGCCACCAGGGACAGGTGCGTGGCCAGGCGGTACAGGCGCAGCCGGTCCTCGTCGAGGTCGGGGGCGCGCAGCACCTCGTAGTGGGGGCCGAAGCGGATCCGCAGGGCGCACGACCGGCTGACCGCTGCCGGTGTACGCACCCCGCGCCTGCTGTACGCCGACGCCACGCACACCCGACCGAGGCCGGCGGGCGGTGGCGGCCGAGGGCGGTTCGGGCCAGGGGGGCGAGGTCGTCGCGGGACAGGGGCGTACGGGTCACGGGGTGCGCCTCCGGGCGTACGGGTCGAACCGCGGATTTTCGCAGCCGGGCCGCCGGGGCCGGGAGGGAATTTCCGTCCGCGAGGGCCCCACCGGGGACGCACCCCGCTCGCGGCGGGGCAATCCTGCTCATACGCTCCGAAATGTGACGAGCTCCTTGATCCGCGGCCGGCCCCGGCGAGCGGCCTCGCACATATCGGCACGGGTGGCGCACGCCGTGCTGGGCGCGGTGGTCGCGGTGCTGTGGCTGGTCCTGCCGGGGATGACGCCGGACCGGGGCACCCCGGCCGGGCCGGCGCCGAGCGCGGCGGCGCAGGGCCAGGAGGTCGAGGAGACGGCGACCGCCGATCTCGTACTGCCGCTGCTGGCGCTGGGCGCGGCGGTGGTGCTCGGCGCGTACGGGTACCTCCGGCGCAGCCGCCGCACCCGTACCCGCACCACGCCGGGCGGGCCTCGCCCGGGCCCCGGGTCCGGCGCGCCGCTCGCCGAGCTGGACGAGCGGGCGCGGGCGGCGCTGGTGGTGGCGGACGACTGCGTGCGGGTCGGTGCCGAGGAACTGGACTTCGCCGCCGCCCGCGCGGACGCCGACGCCGTGGCGCCGTACGCGCGGGCGATGGCGGCGGCGCGGGCCGAGCTGACGGAGGCGTTCCGGATGCGCCGGCGGTACGACGAGGGGGTGCCGGCCGAACACGCGGCCCGGCGGCAGGCGCTCGCCGGGATCGTGGGGCGCTGCGCGGAGGCGGGCCGGCTGCTCGACGAGGAGGCGGCCGGGTTCGACCGGCTGCGCGATCTGGAGGAGGCGGAGGGGTTCGGCGGGGCGCTGGACGTGGCGGAGGCGCGGTTCCGGGGGCTGGCGGGGCGGACCGGGGCGGCGGAGGCGGCGTTCACGGATCTCGCCCGGCGGTATCCGCCCGCCGCGCGGGCACCGGTCGTGGGGTGCGTCGAACAGGCCAAGGACCGTCTGGTGTTCGCCACCACCCGGCTCAACCAGGCCCGCCAGTGCGCCGACCGCGGCGAGCGCGGCCGGGCGGTCGCCCATCTGCGTGCCGCCGAGGGCGCCGTGGCCCAGGCCGGGATCCTCGTCGGCGCCGTCGACCGGCAGGTGGCGCTGCTCGCCCGGGCCGCCGAGCTGGTCCCGGCCGCGCTGACCGGGGCGGAGGCGGAGCTGGCGGGGGCGCGCGCACAGGCGGGGGCGGCGGCCGTGCCCGCCGGTGAGCTGCGGGCGCGGCTGCTGCACGCCGACGCGGTGCTGTCCGTCGTACGGGAGGAGCTGACCTCCGGGCCGTACGACCCGCTGGACCTGCTGCACCGGATCGTGCGGGTGACCGCGCCGGTCGCGGCCGGGCGGGCGGCGGTGCTGTCGGCCGCGGCGGCGCTGGTGGCCCGCGGTGCCGTGGCCGCCGCGGCGGACTACGTCGCCACGCACCGCGGCGCGGTCGGCGCGGAGGCCCGCACCGTGCTGGCCGCGGCGCAGGACGCGGAGGAGGCGGACCCCCTGGCCGCGGAGGCCCTCGCCCGCCAGGCCCGGCAGCTCGCCGAACGCGACGTCCGCGCCCACGGCCACCCCGACGCCGCCCCCGGCACCGGCACCGCCGGAGCCCTCCTCGGCGGCATCCTCCTGGGCCCCGACCCCACCGAGGCGCCACCGGCGAGCTACGGCGGCCCCCGCACCCGCGCCCGACGGACCCCACGACTGCCCTGACCTGCCGGTTGCGGACCGCCGACGCGCAGGACCGGAAGGGGGGGCGGCAGGGGCCCTCCGCCCTGGTCAGAAGAGGCTCAGCAGGGCCTCCGCCGGGTCCGTCACGCCGTTCTCGCCGTCCGGGAGGGCCAGTTCGAACCAGACCGTCTTGCCGCGGTGGGTGCGGCGGGAGCCCCAGGCGGCGGAGAGGAGGCCGACGAGCTGCAGGCCCCGGCCGCCCTCGTCGGTGTCGCGGGCGCGGCGGCGGCGGGGCTGGACGAGGCCGGAGTCCCAGACCTCGCAGACCAGGGTGCGGTCCAGCAGCAGACGGAGTCTGATCTCGCCCTCGCCGTAGCGCAGGGCGTTGGTGACCAGCTCGCTGACCAGGAGTTCCGCCGTGTCCACCAGCGGCTCCAGGTCCCAGGACAGCAGCTGTCCGCGGGCGTACTCGCGGGCCCGGCCCACGCTGCGCGGCTCGCGCGGCAGCGTCCAGTCGCCGACGGACTCGGCGGGCAGGCCCTGGACGCGGGCCATGAGCAGGGCGATGTCGTCCTCGCCGTGGTGGGTGTCGAGGGTGTTGAGGACGTGGTCGCAGACGTCCTCCAGAGGGCTGTTCGGGTCCCTCAGGGCTCCGACGAACGCCTGGAGGCCCTCGTCCAGCGGGTGGTCACGGGACTCGACGAGGCCGTCGGTGTAGAGGGCCAGCAGCGCACCCTCGGGGAGTTCGATCTCCACCTCCTCGAACGGCTCCCCGCCCACGCCGAGCGGCAGCCCCGGCGGCACGTCCAGCATCAGCGCGGACTCGCCGGGCTCCACCAGCACGGGCGGCAGATGGCCCGCGTTGGCGAAGGTGCAGCGCCGGGTGACGCTGTCGTAGACCGCGTACACACAGGTGGCCAGATACACCTCGGACAGGTCGGCCTCGCGGGGGCGGCGGGCGGCGCGGGTGGCCTGCTGGATGCCCCCGGAGGTGCCGAGACCGCGCGCGATCTCGTCCAACTGGGAGAGCACCTCGGCCGGTTCCAGGTCGAGCTGCGCCAGCGTCCGTACGGCCGTGCGCAGTTCGCCCATGGCGACCGCGGCGCGCAGGCCGCGCCCCATGACGTCGCCCACCACCAGCGCCGTGCGGTGGCCGGGCAGTTCGATGACGTCGAACCAGTCGCCGCCGACCTCACTGGGGCGCCCCGTGGAGGCGTTGCCCGGCAGATAGCGGCAGGCGATGTCGAGTCCGGCGGCCACCGGGTCGCCGGGCGGCAGCAGGGACCGCTGCAGTATCAACGCGCGTTCGTGCTCACGCCGGTAGAGACGGGCGTTGTCGATGCAGACGGCGGCGCGCGCGGCCAGCTCCACGGCCAGGTCGCGGTCCCGGTCGCCGAACGGCTCGCTGCCCTTCGTACGGGAGAACTGGGCGAGTCCGACGACGGTGTCGTGGGCGACCATCGGCACCGCGAGGGTGGACTGGACGAGTCCGCCCTCCTCCGGTGGGACGAGCCGCGGGCGGGCGGTGCGCAGGGCGTGCGCGCACGGGGAGTTGAAGGGATAGTGGTGGACGGCGCCGACCTTGACGGGCTTGCCGGTGCCGGTGAAGGGGGCGTCGGAGACGGCGCTGGCGAAGGCGACGCGGCGCAGTTCGGCGCTGCCGTCGGGCAGGCCGGGCGGGGTCTCGTCGCCGACGAGCAGGCCCTGGTAGAGGTCGACGGTGGCCAGGTCGCAGAAGCCGGGGACGACGACGTCGAGGAGTTCGCGGGCGGTGGTCTCCAGGTCGAGGGAGTTCCCGATGCGGGCACCGGCCTCGTTGAGCAGGGCGAGATTGCGCCGCGCGTTGGCGGCCTCGCGGGCGGCGGCGCGGCGGGCGGTGATGTCGGTTCCCAGCCAGGCGATACCGATGGGCCGGCCGCTGCCGCTGTGCACCCGGTAGAGGTTGATCGACCAGTGGCGGCGCTCCTCGGACCCCGGCACGAACCCCGTGACGTGCATGTCGGTGATGGAGTCGCCGGTCTCCAGGACGCGGCGCAGGGTCGCGGAGACGCGCTCGGCCTCGGCGCGCGGCAGATAGTCGTGGACGCCCTTGCCGCGGTGGTCGTCGGGGGTGCCGCCGAAGATGGAGGCGAACCGCTGGTTGGCGCGGCGCACCCGCAGATCGGTGTCGATCAGCAGGAACCCGAAGGGAGACTGACCGAAAATCGCCTGCGAGGCGGCGAGGTCGGTCTCGATGCTGCGCAGCACCCGGACGTCGACGACGATGCAGACCGCGGCCTTCTCGCCGTCCTCGGTCCGGGTCGGCATCACATAGACCTCGGCGAGCCCCTCCGTGCCGCGCCCGCCCTCCGGGTCCGGTGTCCGGAAGGGGACCACGCCGGTCCACTCCCGCCCGTCCAGGATCTCCGCCATCTTCCGCTGGCCGCGCTCGCGCAGGTCGGGGTCGATGAACGCCTCGATGGGGTCCATGCCGACGGCCCGCCGGGCGGGGATGCCGAACAGTTGCTCCGCGCGCAGGCTCCACTGGTCGACCAGCCCGTCGGGTCCGATGGAGAAGGAGGCGACCTTTATGTAGTCGTACATCGAGCCGGGTGGGCTGCTCTGCCAGAGGGCGTCGGCGGGCGGCGCCGGTGCGTCCGTGCCCGTGGTGCCCGCGGCACCCCCGGCCCGCACCCTCGCGCCGTCCGACGGGTCCTCGGACTCCGTGGCCTTCGCTGGTATCTCGCTCACGCGAACCGTCCCCTCCAGCTCACCGCGTCCGGTACCGGTCACCGGGGGCGGCTGCCCGCAGTATCCAGCACTACGGCGCCGCGCAACACGGTGTTCACGATCACAGCACGGTCCAGGTGCTTTTCGGACCGTGCTGCGAGAACACTTCCAGACTTCTAACCAGGGGACCCGCCCGCGAATCACTTCTCGGACCACCGGCTGGTGGCCTGATCCGCAGGTTTGGACAGTCGTGCGGGAACAGTACGACCGTGCGCCGGTCGTGATGCGCCCCTCAGGTGGGCACCGAGAGTTCGAACCAGACCGTCTTGCCCCGGTCGCCGGGGCGGCTGCCCCAGCGGCGCGAGGCGCGGGCGACCAGTTGCAGTCCGCGCCCGCTCTCGTCCTCGGGCCGGGCGACACGTTCGCGGGGCAGGTCCGGGAGCGGGTCGGAGACCTCCACGAGGAGCACGGCGGGCAGGCCGGCGGGGCGCAGCAGCCGTACGCCGATGGGGCCGGAGGCGTGCCGCAGGGAGTTGGTGACGAGTTCGCTGACCAGCAGGGCCGTCAGGTCACCGAGGCTGTCCAGGCCCCAGCCGTGCAGCTGGCGCCGGACGGCGGAGCGGGCGGTTCGCACGGCTCCCGGGTCCGCGGGGAAGGTCCACTCGACGCAGTCGCCTTCGGTGTCGAACACACCGATCACATCCCAGGCCAGCAAGCCCACCCATGTCCGGTTTCATGGGGTTAATGGGCACATACCCGATATTCGGGGGTGGTACCGCGCGAGAGGGCGCACTGTGGCACGGACGGCGTACGGGAGAGAAGGGGGCGCACGCGCGATCATCGGCGCGTGGCCTCCACGCCGTCACCTTCACTCTCGTTCCCGGCCCGACCCGCGCTCTCGCTCTGGCCTTCGCCCCCGCCCGCGCTCTCGCTCTGACCTTCGCCCCCGCCCGCGCTGTCGCCCTGGTCTTCGCCCCCGCCCGCGCTGTCGCCCTGGTCTTCGCCCCCGCCCGCGCTGTCGCTCTGCTCTTCGCCCCCGCTCGCGCTGCCGCCCTGGTCTTCGCCCCCGCCCGCGCTCTCGCCCTAGCCCTCGCCCCCGCCCGCGCCCTGGCTCTCGTTCCCGCCCTGCCCCTCGCCCCCGCCCGCGCTCTCGTCGGTGAGGCGGGCCGCGACCTGGCGCACCGCCGGGACGTCCTGCTCGAGCCAGTCCACGTCCCAGATCTCCGCCGGGGTCAGCCAGCGCAGCGCGTCATGGTCCTGGAGGGGCTTGGGCGCGGCGGAGCCGGAGCGCAGCCGGGCGGTCCACACGTGCAGGACGTACGGGCTCCTCAGGGGCCACTCCCCCGGTACCCGCTCGACGGCCTCCGTCTCGACGCCCAGCTCCTCGCGCAGCTCGCGCACGAGGGCGGCGTCCGGGGCCTCGCCGGGTTCCACTTTGCCACCGGGCAGCTCCCAGCGGCCGGCCAGCTCCGGGGGCGCGCTGCGGCGCGCGGCGAGGAGGCGGCCGTCGTCGAGCAGGGCGGCGCCGACCACCACGGTCCGTTGCGTCATGCACCGGAGCCTATCGGGGGCCGATCTGGTCGTTCGGGCCGATCCGGCCGACCTGGTCGACCCGCTGGACCCAGTACAGCTGCTTGTGTCCGCGGCGGTCGAGGCTGTCCGCGATCTTCTGGGCCTCGTCTCGGGTCGCGTAGCGGCCGACGCTGTAGCGATTGCCGTTGTCGTCCTGGCGTATGACGAGCCAGGGAAGAGTGACCGTCCCGTCGTTCATCGCGCCCCTCCGCTTCCCGCCCTGCGCGCCCCGCCCGCTAAGGAAACCGCAATCCGCATATGCCCGAGCCTACGCCTAACCTTCACTCAGCGAATACGGCTTTTCACGAAGAGGTACGCAACAAGCCAGCGCTCAGGGGGCGCACGGTATCGAACGCGCCGTCGACGCGGACCGGCGGGTCCGGTCAGCGGCATTCCCGTCATCGCACGGGCGACCTGCGAAAACGACCGGATTCCAACCGGCGCGCGCCGCTCGGCCGATGGGCCGATGCCCCCGGCAACTGCCGCCAGGGCGCGCGCCGTCGGACGCGTGCGCGCTCCTGCGGCCCGTGTGATTCCCGGGGGCGGCGCACGCGACTCGCGGAAAGGGGAGGGAACCCGCCTCGGCGAGCGGAAGGAACCCCTACTTCACGGGCAGGTGGTACGCCACCCGGTAGCGGTCCGCCGGGATCACCACGTCGGCGGTCTCGACGGGGCGGCCGGAGGCGTAGAAGGTGCGCTGGACGACGAGGACGACATGGCCGGGGACGCCGCCGAGGGTGAGGAGTTCCTCGGCGAGGCCGGGGCGGGCGCCGACCTCCTCGGTGACGTTGTCGACGACGACGTCGATCGCGGCCATGCGCTCGACCACCCCCATGCCACCCAGCGGCCCCTCCTCGGGCAGCATCACGGGGGTGCGGCCGGTGACGGCGAGGGGTTCCCAGGAGGTGGAGAGCATCATCGGCTCGCCGGCCTCCCGGTAGACGTACTTGGTGCGCATCACGCGGTCGCCGGGCTTGATCGCCAGTCGTTCCGCGATCACCCCGCTCGCCTCGGTCTGCTCGCTGCTGGACTCCCAGGTGCCACGCACGGAGCTGTCGGCCTGCTCCTGCCGGAACGGGGTGGCGGTGTCGGCGGGCCGGAATCCGGAGCGGGCGATCCGGCGGGGCACCGGCCGCTCCCGGACGTACGTCCCGGAGCCGGAGCGGCCCTCCACCAGCCCCTCGGCCATGAGCACCTTGCGCGCCTCCAGCGCGACCGTGTCCGAGACGCCGTACTCCTCGCGGATGCGGGCCTGGGACGGGAGGCGGGTGTGCGGCGGCAGCAGTCCGTCGACGATCTTCTTGCGGAGATCACCCGCGACACGCAGGTACGCCGGCTGCTCACCGAATGTCACTGGCCGCTCCCATCAGGTTGTACAGACAGCAACAGCGTGGCAACCGTAGGTTGTGCCGAGCAAGCAAAGGCCAGAGAATCACTCGATGTGATGACATAAGCCCGCGAGGGGCTTTACGCAGGCACTTTCTCCCCGCTATAGCCGTGATCACACATCGAGATCGCCGCCGCTGTCCTCCCCGCTGTCGTAGTCGTACTCCGGCGGGCTGGTGTCCAGTCCCAGCGCCTCGCGCACGTCGATCGTCTTCGCGCCGTCGTAGAACGCGTACCCGGCGTCGTAGTGCTCGTAGAAGGTGTCCGGGTCGCCTGCCGTCGCCGCGTTCGCCCAGTGCTTGCGGGCCGTCTCCAGCTCCTTGACCAGGGCGGTGACGGGCCGCTCGGCGTCGCCGGTCCAGGTGTGCCCGCGCAGCGCCTCGGTCTGGGCGGCGACCGCGTCACGGACCTCGCCGGCCCACTCCGTGTTGGCGTCCAGGTCGTCCTCGGCGTAGGCCTCGGGCTCGCGGTCCAGGACGGTGTCGAGGTCGCGCACCGACTCCAGGTAGGCGAGCTGGTCGGCGTCGAGGGTGGTCGCGTCGTTGCGCAGCGAGCCGGTCAGGGTGCCCTTCTCGTCGGTGTTGCCGAAGGCGCAGGTGATCTCGCGGTCGCCGAGCCGCCAGCTCTGCCGGGTCGGGGTGAGGTAGTACACGTCCACGTGGTCGGGCACGGCCCAGACGTCCATGGCGTAGTCGTTCTGGAGCGCGTAGCACTTGTCGTCGGCGATGCTCGTGATGCGGTCGTCGCCGGGGTAGGAGCCGTCCGGCACGGTGACCGTGGCGAACACCTCGCCGTCGTGCTCACCGTCGCAGGGCACGATGTCGAGGTCGTACGTCTCGCCCTCCAGCGACCCGCCGGGCGCGTCGAAGCACTGGCCCTTCCTCACGGACAGGGTCTCCTCGGCGGCGCCCTCCTTGAAGCCCTCCCAGGCCTCGGAGGCGACCCCCGTGGGGATCGCCAGCGCCCACAGGGCCAGTCCGACGGACGACAGCGCGGCACCGGCGATCGCCATACCCTTGCCCCGCTCGCCCCGCTTCTTGATCTGCCGCAGCGCCACCAGGCCCAGCACCAGCCCGACCCCCGGCAGGAAGCACAGCACGCCCAGCACGAGGGCGGCGATGGCGACACCGTTGTGCGAGGGCTGCGGCGGGTGCGGGTACGGGTTCCAGACGCCGTACGGCGGCGGCGCGTAGGGCCCCTGGGGGTACGGGCCCTGCGGGAAGGAGTCGTGGGGGTACGGGCCTTGCCCGTACGGGCCCTGCGGGTGCGGAGCCGGGTACTGGCCCTGGGGACCCTGGGGCTGCTCCGGCCCTGGGGGCGGCGGTGTGGACACGAGTACCGTGCTCCTGACTTGGATCATGAGGAACTGACGTACGACGTGGCGCATCGTAAGCGCGGGACGGGCGGGGGCGGTATGGGGGTCGCGAAAGCGACGATCCGGGCGGTCAACGGGTTGACGGCGCGCTGGGCGCCGACGGTAGAGGGCGGCACCGTGTTCTCCGCGCCCGGGGTGTGGCCGCTGCTCGCCCTCCTCGCGGACGGCGCCGGGGGCACGGCCCGCGACGAACTGGCGGACGCGGTGGGGCTGCCGGCGGACCGGGCGGGAGCGGCGGCACGGGAGTTCCTGTCCGGGCTCGCGGCGCTGCGGGGCCTGGACTCGGCCGTGGGGCTGTGGACCAAGCGCACCCTGGAGCTGCGGGAGGCGTGGCGCGCCGGGCTGCCCGCCGGGGCACACGGGGTGCTGACCGGTGACGCGGGCGCCGACCGGGCCGCCCTCGACACCTGGGCCGCCCAGCGGACCGGCGGTCTGATCAAGGGAATGCCGGTGCAGGTGACGGACCGGACCGAGCTGGTGCTGGCCGGTGCGCTGGCGATGCGCACCCGGTGGCTGCGGCCGTTCCACGAGGAGCCGCTGTGCCCGGAGACCGGGCCGTGGGGCGAGCGGACCCTGCTCGGGCTGTGGCGCCGCAGCGAGGTGCTGGACCGGGTCGGCGTCGCGGACACCGCGCACGGCTTCGTCACCGAGCTGAAGGTGCTGGGCGACAACGCGCTGGACGTGCATCTGCTGCTCGGCGAGGAACACATGACGCCGGGGCAGGTGCTGGCCGCGGGCGTGGACGTGCTCGGCCGGCGGTGTCCGGTCGTGCCCGGTCCACGGCTGCCGTTCGGCGAGGCGGGTCCGGGCCTGCGGGTCGTCCGGGAGCGCTCCACGCGGCCGCGGCCGCCGGTGCTCGACGTGACGACGGCGGCGTACGACCTCACCGGCAGCCACGATCTGCTGGAGCGACACGCGCTGTTCGGCCTCACCACGGCGCGGGACGACCGGGCCGGGCACTTCCCCGGCGTCAGCGCCTTCCCGCTCGCCGTCGGCTCCGCCGAGCAAGCCGCGATGGCAAGGTTCGGGGCCCTGGGCTTCGAGGCGGCGGCGGTCACGGCGTTCGGCGCGGCCGGCGCGGGGATCCCGCAGCTGCGCTGGCTCGTCACCACCGTCGAGGCCCGCTACGACCGCCCGTTCGGCTTCCTCGCCGTCCACCGCCACACGCGCCTCGTCCTCGCGGCGGGCTGGGTCACGGACCCGGAGCCGTTCCGCGAGGACGAGGAGGTCGACCTGGGTCGGACCTGACGGGAAATCAGGGCCGACCCGGGTTCAGAGCCGACTCGATCAGAACTGGAGCGCCCAGGCGTCGATCCGCCCGGTGTCCAGGTTGGCGTTGTCGCTCACCCGGAGCTTCCAGGTGCCGTTGGCCGGCTCCGAGGAGGCGTTGACCGAGTAGGTGGTGTTGATGTTGTCCGAGCTGCCGCCGGTGCCGTAGCCCTTCAGCGTGTACGCCGTGCCGTCGGGGGCGATCAGCTGGACCTGGAGGTCGCCGATGTAGGTGTGGACGATGTTGACCTGGACGGCGAGGGTGGCGGGGGCGTTGCCGGAGACGCCGGAGACGGTGATCGGGGACTCGACGGTGGAGTTGTCGTTGATCGCGTAGTCACCGGTGTTCTCGAACCGCGGTCCGGGCGGGGTGGTGGTGCCGCCGCCGACGTACAGCAGCCGGTTGGGCGAGCCGGTGCCCGGGTTGGTGACGACGTTCGGGGTCGCCGCGGTCGTCAGCGCGGAGGACACCTGGGCGGGCGTGGCCGTCGGGTTGTCGGCCAGGTAGAGCGCCGCGGCTCCGGCGACGTGCGGGGTCGCCATGGACGTGCCGGAGATGGTGTTGGTGGCGGTGTCGCCGCTGTTCCAGGCGGAGGTGATGGAGGAGCCCGGGGCGAACAGGTCGAGGACCGAGCCGTAGTTGGAGTAGCTGGCGCGGGCGTCGGAGGAGGTCGTGGCGCCGACCGTGATCGCCTCGGTGACACGGGCGGGCGAGCGGGTCGAGGCGTTCGTGTTCTCGTTGCCCGCCGCGACGGCGAACGTGACCCCGGAGGCGATGGCGTTGCGTACGGCGGTGTCGAGCGCGGTGTCGGCGCCGCCGCCGAGGGACATGTTGGCGACGGCCGGCTTGACCGCGTTGCGGGCGACCCAGTCGATGCCGGCGACGACCTGGGCGGTGGTGCCGGAGCCGGAGTTGTTCAGCACCCGGACGCCGACGATCTTCGCCTTCTTGGCGACGCCGTACGCGCTGCCCGCGACGGTGCCGGCGACGTGCGTGCCGTGGCCGTGGCCGTCCTGGGCGACGTTGTCGTTGTCGATGGCGTCGTAGCCGTTGAAGGCCCGGCCGCCGAAGTCGCTGTGGCTGATGCGGACGCCGGTGTCGATGACGTACGCCGTCACGCCCTGCCCGGCGGAGTCCGGGTAGGTGTAGGAGTTGTTCAGCGGCAGCGCGCGCTGGTCGACGCGGTCCAGGCCCCAGGAGGGCGGGCTGGGCTGGGTGGCGTCGATGCTGAAGGTGCGGTTCTGCACGACGGAGGCGACGGCCGGGTCGGCGGCGAGCCTCTTGGCCTCGGACTCGGAGGCCTCGATCGCGTAGCCGTTGAGCGCCTTGGTGTAGGTGCGCTCGATGGTGGCGCCGTACTTCTTCGCCAGCGCGCGGCCCTCGGCGGAGCCGGAGCGGGCCCGGTCTGCCTTGAGGGTCACGATGTAGCTGTCGGCGACGGCGTTCGCCGCGCCCTCGTACTGGATGCGGCCTTCGGCGGCGGCGGGCGGCGCGGAGACGAGGCCCGCGGCGAGGGCCGCGGTGCTCGCGACGGCGAGGGCGGCCAGTCTTCGCCGGGTGGTGCTGTGGGGAGTACGCATCACTGCCATCTGAGGGGTCCTCCTCAATCGGTGGTGCGTTGGTGGGGTTACGCGCCGCATGGCAGGATCATGTCAATCCGTCGCCGCACGGTCGCGTCAGCCGAAAGATTGAGGCCTCCACAGGAATTGCACAAGGGTCCTGCACAGACGTAACCGCACCGCCTCAGATGTTGCATGACGAACCGTCACCTTTGCCGGAGGCGGATCGCGCCCCCGGCGGAAGGTGCCCGTCAGGCGTCGAAGCCGGTGTCCCGGGTGCGCTTCTCCCAGGCCGTCACGTCGCCCCGCACCTGGTCGAGGTGGTCGAGGACGGCGGTGACCGCGTCGTCGCCGAGCGGCAGGCGCAGCGGGGTCCGCTCGGCCTCCAGGGCGGCGCGGATCAGGGCCGCCGCCTTCGCCGGGTCACCGGCCTGGGTGCCGTCGCCGTTCGCCACGTAACCGCGGGTCTGGGAGACCTTCGGGTACGCGCCGCTGTCGGGGCTGAAGCCGGCCCGGTTGCCCTCGAACAGCGAGGTGCGGAAGGCGCCCGGCTCCACGATGAGCACCTTGATCCCGAACTCCGCCACCTCGTCGGCGAGCGCCTCGGACATGCCCTCCAGCGCGAACTTCGTCGCGCTGTACGCGCCGAACCCGGCGAACGACATCTGCCCGCCCACGCTGCTCATCTGCACGATCGCGCCCGAGCGCCGCTCCCGCATGTGCGGCAGCACCGCGCGGGTGAGCGCGGCGGGCCCGAAGACGTGCAGGTCGAACAGGGCCCGCAGCTCCTCCTCGGTGGTCTCCTCCACGGCGCCGACGTGGGTGCGGCCGGCGTTGTTGACCAGCACGTCGATCCGCCCGTGCCGGGCCACCACGTCCTGGACGGCCGCGTCGGCGGCGCCCGTGTCGGTGACGTCCAGCCGCAGCGCCTCCATCTGGTCGGGATGCGCGGCCACCAGATCGTCCAGGGCCTCGGTGCGCCGCGCGGCCCCCACCACCACATCCCCGGCGGCCAGCGCCGCCTCGGCGATCGACCGCCCGAATCCGCTGCTCGCGCCCGTGATCAGCCAGACCTTGCTCATGTCCCCTCCTCATATGGCTGTCGTGACGCGAACAAGCCTGTGGGAAAACGATGTTGCCCGTCCAAGATTTCCGGTGATAACCGTGAGGCATGACAACCGACGCACACGGCAGGGAACTTCGCGCCTTCGTCGCCGTGGCGGAGGAGCTGCACTTCACCCGCGCGGCGGACCTGCTGTACGTCTCGCAACCGGCACTCAGCAAACGGATCCGCTCGCTGGAACGCCAGTTGGGCGTCGAGCTGTTCCGGCGCGACCGGCACAGCGTGGCGCTCACCGAGGCGGGCGAGGCGCTGCTGCCGCACGCCCGGCGGGTGCTGGCCGCGTGGGAGGAGGGGGCCGGCGCGGTCGCGCGGGTCCGGGCGGCCCGGCGGACGACCCTGGTGGTGGGCATGAGCACCAGCCCCGGCCGGGGCGGGCTGCTCCCCGCGATCCGGTCCCGCTTCAGCGCCGCGCACCCGGAGGCCACCGTACGTCTGCGCCAGGTGAGCTGGGAGGACCCCACCGCGGGCCTGGCGGACGGCGAGGCCGACGTCGCCTTCGTCTGGCTGCCGCTGCCCGACCCCGGCCGCTACGCCTGGACGGTGGTCGCCGAGGAACCCCGCCTCGTCGCCTTCCCGGACACCCATCCGCTCGCCGCCCGCCCCGAGGTGGACTTCACCGACCTGCTCGACGAGCCCTTCCTCGCCCTCCCGCCCAGCGCCGGCGCCCTGCGCGACCACTGGCTCGCCCTGGACGCCCGGGGCGGCCGTCCCCCGCGCATCGGCGCGGAGATCGCCGGCACGGAGGAGACGTACGAGGCACTGGTCGCCGGCCTCGGCGTCTGCCTGGTCGCGGAGGGCAACGCCCCCCTGATCCGCCTCGGCGGCGTCACCACCCGCCCGGTCCGCGGCATCGGCCCGACCCGGTACGCCCTGGCCTGGCGGCGCGAGGACGGGGGGCGGGCGCTGGTGCGGGGGTACGCGGAGGCGTGCAGGCGGGTGCGGGACCGGGGGTGAGGGAGATCTGGCCGGGGACGGAGCTTGGTTCGGGGCTGGAGTCGGGGGCTGGGAGCCCGGAGCTGGGGTCCCGGGGCTGGGGTCGGGGCCTGGGGGAGCCCGGGGTTGGGAGTCCGGGGCTGGGGGTTCGCGGCTGGTGGTTCGGGGCTGAGGTCAGTGAACGCTCCGAGGCGGCCCGCCATCTTCCTCCCTGTGTACTCCCCGAAGATCATCCGGTTCGCCCCTTCCGCCACGGATCGACGGCGCCACCCCGTGGCGACGGCGTCCCCCCGTCTGGCTGCCACCGGTGCTGTGGACCCTCGCCCTGGGTCTGTGGGGTCTGTCGCGGCAGGGCAGCGTATGGCGGGACGAGGCGGCGACCTGGCAGGTGGCCCGGCGTTCCACCGCCGAGATCTGCCACCTGCTGGAGAACGTGGATGTGGTGCACGGCTGCTACTACCTGCTGATGCACCTGCTCTTCGAGTGCTTCGGCCCGGGCACGACGACGCTGCGGCTGCCCTCGGTGCTGGCCATGGCCCTGGCGGCGGGGTGTGTGGCCGTCATCGGCCACCGGCTGGCGGGCGTGCGGGCGGGCACGGCGGCCGGACTGGCCCTCGGACTCCTCCCGGCAGTCCAGTTCCACCTCCAGGAGGGCCGCCCGTACGCCCTGGTCGCCGCAGGGGCCGCCATCTCCACCCTCCTCCTGGTGACGGCCCTGCAACGACCGGTCCGCGCCCGGCACTGGCTCGCCTACGGCAGCACCCTCGTGCTCATGGGCCTGCTGAACTGGCTGTCCCTGATGATCGTCCCGGCCCATCTGGTGACGCTGCTCTGGAGCCGGACCCGGCGCGAGGTCCGCATCCGCTGGACGGCTGCCACCGCGACCGCCACGCTCTGCGTCCTGCCCCTGATCCTGTTCAGCCGGACCCAGTCCCGGCAGGTGTCCTGGATACCGCCGCTGACCTGGCACATGCTGATCGGCCCCGCGATCCTGCTGGCGATCGCCGGCGTCTGCGCCCTCCTGACCCGACCGCGGACGGCCCGCGTGTCCCCCGCGAGCGTCGGCCTCCCGCTGCTCGCCATCCCCCACCTCGGCCTGATCGCCCTCTCCCTGAACCGGCCCCTGTTCCTGGACCGGTACATCCTCTACAGCCTGCTGGGCCTGGCCCTCCTCATCGGTGCCGCCGTGGACACGGCGATACGGGCCCTCTCCCGCCGGAACCCGCCCGCGTCACGCTGCCTCCTACCGGTCGTGATCACGATCGCGGTGATCGCCCTGCTGCCGCAGTCCCTCGCCAAACGCTCCCCGGAGAGCCGCGTGGACGACGTCATGGCCATAGCCTCGGACGTACGCCGCGCGAAGCAGCCCGGAGACGCGGTCCTCTTCCTCCCGGCGGCCCGCCGCGACACCAAGTCCGTCTCCCCCGCCTCCTTCACCGGCCTGCGTGACATCGCCCTCCGCGAGACCCCCGAGGAATCCGGAACCCTGAAGGGAGTCGAGGCCGGCCCGGAGCGCATACGGGCCGCCATGCTCGACCACCGGCGCATCCTGCTCGTGACGGACGCCACCGCGGTGGCGAGACCGCCGACGGCAGAGCGGGAGCGGGTGAAGGCGTCCGTGCTGAGCACGTACTTCCGGCCGGTGTCCGACGAGGAGGTCAGGGGCCGGAGGCTGACCGTGTACGAACGACTGGAGCGTCAGCCGGCCCCCGGCATGGTGGGGAATCACAGTGAGGTGAAGCCAGGTTCGTCAGCACTCTCGGCAGCCGAACGCAGTGATCACCGTTACTCTCCCCAGTCCTCTTCGACATCGGGCGCGAGCGCGAGCACCACGGGGCTCAGCGCCACGATCTCCAGCTCGATGCGACAGCCCGCGCACTCCAGAATCTCGTTGAGCCGCACCGAATCGCCGATCTCCACCGACTCCTCGCACTCCGGGCAGGCGTGTGCAATGGCCGTGGTCATGAGATGCGCTCCTTCCGATCGGTAGGCATCGCTCTCCGCAGCAGCGGGGGCGGCCGGATTTCTGTGACGGCCGGGGATATCCACCGGTGCGCATATCCCTTTTCCGACGGAGGACATCGCCCATGCCCTTCAAAGGCATCGTTGACCTGGATCACCTGCGGGGTGATGTGTCCGGCGGCGGGAGAGGCCAGCCAGTGCAGGGTCTCGGCGACGTCCTCGGGCGTGCCCGCTCTTCCGTTGGAGGTCTCGGCGATCCACATCACCCGCCGGTCCTCGGGCGCCTTCCCGCCGAAGAACCCGGTGTCCTCGATGAAGCCGGGCGCCGCCAGATTCACCGTGATCCCGCGCGGCCCAGAACGCGGGCCGGTTCATGGGCGTACAAAGTTGACCGTCCAGTCGTGGGCGATCGCATCCAGCGGATCGTCCGAGGTGACCGGGGGCTCGAGGCCACCGTTGCCGCCCACGCCGTGAATCAGCACATCGACCCGTCCGCCGAGCTCCGCGGCCACGAACTCCCTTACGCCCCTCACCTCTTCCGGCTCGGTCAGATCGGCCGGGTACACGAGCGCGCCCGGCACCCCGGCCTTCTCCAGCACCTCGCGTCGCCGCCCGAGCAGCAGCACCCGGTCCCCGCCCGCCGCGAAGGTCCGCGCGGCCGCGAGCCCGATCCCCGTTCCCCCACCGCTGATCACCACATTGTTGCGCGTCATGCGATGGTCGTACCGTCGAAGATCTTCTCCGCTCGGCGTGGACTGCGCGACTGGGATTCCTCCTCCCATGCCATACGGGAATAAGGCGGGGGCGCACCATCTGGCAGAGGACGAAGAGGGATGCTATCCGGTCCGCATGGCGGCGGCGATCCGCTCGACGATCTCCTCGATCTGAACCAGGCACTCGTGCACTTGTGGTGGAGGTGCGCCAAGCGGGTCCGCTACGTCCACGTCACCCGTGCCTGTCGACAGGGCACCACGGCGAGCGGCCGCGCCCCGGACGAGGATCACAAACCGTGCGGCCGGATCCACCACGCCCGCGGCGTCCTCCGAACGCACCAGCCGGGCGAACTCACGGAAGGTGAAAGCACGGGACAGCGCCCGCACAGGGGACAACCGCACAGCGGCCTCACGATGCTCCGTCTCAGCGCCCAGCACCAGGTCCGCGTTTTCGACCATCTCCTTGGTCAGCCGGCAGGAGCCCATCGCGCCGGGCTGGACGCCACGTCCGAGGAGGAAGGAGGCGACAGCAGCCGCCATTGGCATACCCGTGACGGCTTGGGTGCCGGCACTGCTCAGATGGACCACTTGCCGATACTCGAGCAGTTGGTGCCTGAGCAGGCACTCGGCAAGCGGAGAGCGATAGACGTTGCCGGTGCACACCACAAGTACGCGGAACGGGGGCACACACCCTCCAGGAGGAGAAGAAAAGGGGACCAAGACGTGAGACGCAATGTCAGTATTAATCCGCGATCTCCGCCGGGTGAGGACTTCAAAGAGCGTTTCTTCCCGGCTGTGGTGTTGGTGTCGGGTTTCAGGATCGCGCCATCCGGTCAAGCGGCGGTCGTCGGGTGAGCGTCGCGGCCCGGGCGGTGCTGACGCTCGACGACACCGGCTTCACCAGGAAGGGAGTGGGCCGACCCAGGGAATCACCGGTCAGGCCAGTCGCCACAGGGCGGGCCAACCGAATGGCGCATATCGGCCCCCTTCGCTCCTCGCACCCGGGGACTGACGGCTGATCCGGTGATCTGCATACGCCATACAGCGCCTTGTCTCCCGAAAATGCTTAACAGGCGCTATTAGGCGCTACTTATGCCCATACCGCACTCGCGGGCCGGACCATGCCGTCGCCTGATTCCACTTGAGGAGCGTGAATACGATGACGGCGTCATCGAAGTGTCGTGCCGCCTTCGCGGCCACAGCAGCCTCTGCTGTCCTGGCCGCAGTCCCCGTCGTGGGGGCCCAACCAGCCCACTCCCAGCCGTATCCACCCGATGCCCCGAGCCTGACCCTCAGCGCCACCACCGTCAGACCAGGAGACATCCTCGGCTTCACAGGGACCGGGTTCATCCCGTTCGAGGGGGTGGACGCATTCCTCCTCTCCAAGCCGATCAAGCTGGGCCACTTCACCGCCGACGCGAACGGGACGGTGGAGGGTACCGTCACCATCCCCAGGTGGACCGATCCGGGCGAACACATCTTCCGTCTCAAGGGAGAGAAATCGAAACTGACCCTCTCGGCCGAGATCACCGTACTCCCGAACAAGCCTCACCTCGCCGACACCGGTGAGGACCACTCGGCCGTTCTGTTGGGCGGAGCCGCAGGGCTGCTGGCGCTCGGAACCGGCACGATGATGGCCGTCCGGCGACGGAAGCAGAACTGACCACCCCGCCCCATCGGGCAGCTGCGAAGGCCGTAGCACTACCGGCGGCCGGCAGCGGAAATTCCGACACATGACCCCAGGTTGCCGTCAGGGTATCCGCCTTCGGCCGCTGCTGCTTTGACCTCCTGAAGCAAGCCCCTCCCGGAAGGCGGTCGAAGCCGAGGCGGCCGGACCCCGGTGAGGCACAGCAAGCAGTCCGCCGTATGACCTGGCATCCCGCCTTCCAGGGCTATGCGGCGTCGATGAGTTCATGCCGGACGCCCGACCTTGCGCCACCCCAACAGAACGGCCAGGGCACCAGCGTGACGCCGAGCCCTCTGCCTATGTCGAAGTGATCGATGTAGGCGCCCTCGCACACTTCGACGGGAAGCCCCGTGGGCTGAGCCGGCCGACGTGCCACGCCGACCAGGACGACACGTGCGCCGGCCCCTCCCAGGCGGCTTCGCAGACAGCGGGGCCGTGTCACGTGGCTCTGGCCGTCACAGGACAGGGGTCGTCAGGAGCGGGCCGCGGGCTCTTCCGCGGATGCCGCCGCGGGGGCGGTTCGCCTTCGGCCCTCCCCCCCCGGCCGCCGCGGAGTCCGTCAGTGCCGCAGTGTGCCGGACTCGAGATTTTCCACGTACCAGGCGTACGTCCGGGCGATTCCTTCTCGCAGGCCGATACGAGGGACCCAGCCGAGCGCGGTGAGCCGGGATACGTCGAGGAGCTTGCGCGGGGTACCGTCCGGCTGCTTCGTGTCCCACTCGACGCTCCCCCGGTACCCGACGACGTCCGCGACGAGCTCCGCCAGTTCCTTGATGGTCAGGTCCGTGCCGGCGCCGACGTTGACCGGACTGTCCGCGTCGTAGTGCTCGATCAGGTGCAGGCACGCCCGTGCCAGGTCGTCCACGTGAAGGAACTCCCGACGAGGCGTGCCACTGCCCCAGTTCGTTACCCGTCGCGCACCCGACTCCTTCGCCTCGTGGAAGCGCCGCATCAGGGACGGCAGCACGTGAGAGTGCTCGGGGTGGAAGTTGTCGCCCGGACCGTACAGATTGGTCGGCATGGCGGAGATCCACGGCAGACCGTACTGACGTCGTACCGCCTGCACCTGCAGAATGCCGGCGATCTTGGCGATGGCATAAGCGTCATTGGTCGGTTCCAAAGGACCCGTCAGCAGCGCCTCCTCGCGGATCGGCTGCTCGGCGAACTTCGGGTAGATGCAACTGGAACCCAGGAACAGCAGCCGCTCGACCCCGTGAGTCAAGGCCGCGTCCAGCACGTTCACCTGGATGCGCAGGTTGTCGGAGAGGAAATCGGCGGGCCGCGTGGCGTTCGCCTTGATCCCGCCCACGCGCGCCGCGGCCAGTACCACCACGTCCGGCCGTATGGCGGCGAACCAGTCCAACACTGCCTGACGCTCCGTCAGGTCCAGCACGGCCGAGCCGGGTGCGACCACATCGGTGAACGCTTCCCGGCGGAGCTCCCTGCGCACCGCCGAACCGACCAGCCCCGAGCCCCCGGCCACGAACACGCGCGCCGAGCGGTCGAGGGGGCGGTGCACCCTGGCTTGGACCGTGGCACCTGTATCAGTACAGGCGGACATGGGCTTCGACGTCCTCCTTCACGGGCGGTGCGTCGAAAGCCGCCGCCTCCGCACAACCTTTGAAAACTGAGGGCCTGTCAACTGGTGGACTCGACATGTAATCCACGAAAAGCGACACAAGGTAATGATACGGATGATAGCGCCCATATCCGTAATCTTTGTCGGGTGCCACAGGTTCCGGAAGTGCCGGAGGTGCCGGAGTTAGGGGCCACATCTTGTCCGTCCTGACGGCTCTGCCGAAAGACGAGGCGCCTGACCGTCGAGACGTGCAGCGCCGCACGACACGTGGCCAGGAGGAAGCAGCATGCTGAAGACAAAGATCGCCGATCCCACGAGGCCGGGATCCCTTGCCCACTCGGCGCGCGCCAAGCGCTGGGACGAACTGCTGCGATGCTTTCCCGATCTGGCCGAGATGCACGTTCTCGACCTCGGCGGCACCCCGACCGCCTGGCGTGGCGCACCTGTCCGGCCGGCGCACGTGGTGACCGTCAATCTCGACCCGCGCACCGCCCGGCATGCCGAGCCCGGGATCACCCCGGTCGTCGCGGACGCGTGCAGCCTCACCCTGCCGACCCACCTGGTCCCCCGGCGATTCGACCTCGTGTACTCGAACTCCGTCCTGGAGCACGTGGGAGGTCACTACCGGCGGAAGCAGTTCGCCGACACGGTGCACAGCCAGGCGGACCACCACTGGGTACAGACCCCCTACCGCTACTTCCCCGTCGAGCCCCACTGGCTGTTCCCAGGGCTGCAGTGGCTCCCGTTCCGGGCTCGCGTGGCCGTCTCCCGGCACTGGCCGCACGGACACGTCCCACGCGCGGGGCATGCGCAGGCCACCCGCGACGTCCAGGAAGTCGAGCTCCTGTCCGCGGCCGAGATGCGGTCCTACTTCCCTGCTTCCACCATCTGGTTCGAACGCTTCGCCGGACTTCCCAAATCACTGGTCGCGAGGAAGTGAGCCGTGCCCGCCGTCCTCCCCCGCCCAGGTGCGTTCAACAGCCCCACAGCCCAGCAGAAGGAGTCCGCATGACGGACAAGACCGCGCTCATCACCGGCATCACCGGCCAGGACGGCTCCTACCTCGCAGAATTGCTGCTGCAGAAGGGGTACGTGGTGCACGGAATCGTCCGCCGGGCCTCGACCTTCAACACGCAACGCATCGACCATCTCTACCGGGATCCGCACGACCCCGAGGCGCGCCTCTTCCTGCACTACGGCGACCTGACCGACGGAACCCGGATCACTGGGCTGCTCGAGCGGCTGCGGCCCGACGAGGTCTACCACCTGGCCGCCCAGTCCCATGTACGCGTGTCGTTCGACGAGCCGGAGTTCACCGGGGACTCCACCGGGCTGGGCACCACGCGGTTGCTCGAGGCCATCAGGACGACGGGCCTGCCCTGCCGGTTCTACCAGGCGTCCAGCTCGGAGATGTTCGGTGCTTCCCCGCCGCCTCAGCACGAGGGCACCCCGTTCCACCCGCGCTCCCCGTACGGGGTCGCCAAGGTGTACGCGTACTGGGCGACGCGCAACTACCGGGAGGCGTACGGGATGTACGCGGTCAACGGCATCCTGTTCAACCACGAGTCTCCTCGCCGTGGCCCGACCTTCGTCACCCGCAAGGTGGCGACGGCCGCCGCACGCATCAAGGCCGGCCTGGAGGACGTCGTCTACCTGGGCAACCTCGACGCCCGACGGGACTGGGGATACGCGGCGGAATACGTCGAGGCGATGTGGCGGATGCTGCAACAGGACGAACCGGATGACTATGTGGTCGCCACCGGCGTCAGCTACAGCGTGCGCGACTTCGTCGAGCAGTGCTTCGCTCATGTCGGCCTCGACTGGCGCGACCATGTGCGGTTCGACGAGCGATACCTGAGGCCGACCGAGGTGGACGACCTCGTCGGAGACGCCTCCAAGGCAGAGCGGATCCTGGGGTGGCGGCCGACGGTGCGAGCCCCGGAGCTGGCCCGCCTCATGGTCGACGCAGAAATCGCGGCCCTCTCCCCGGCGCCTGCCGCTCCCATCGGTGCACCCGCCGCAGCAACGGCGCTCGAGCTGGTCGGGCAGTGACGCGTACAGGAAGGGCGACGCCGGGGAAGGCAGCCCTCCTGATGAGCAGCCACCCCCTCACGTCCAACCATCACCTGCCCTTCTGAAACGTCCCTTCACAGCCACGGCATGCCACCGCGTGCTTGCGCCTCCGGCTCACCCCCCTCAGGACGGACCAACGGTGCACGACCTAGCCGTCACCTCGGACATCACTCTGACCCTCTTCATGGGACTGGCGCTCCTCGCCGTCCTGTTGTGGATCTTCGCGCAGCACTGCAACACCGCCATCGGCCTCCTCCTGGGCGTACAGGTGTGGATGATCGCCGCCGATGGAGAGATCCCGGTCTTCGATGTCGGCGTCACCCTCCACGCAAGTGATCTGCTGGCCGCCTGCGCCATGCTGGTGGCCGGCGCCCGGCTGCTGCGGCGGGGCGTGCCGCCGCGGGCCGAGTTGCTGCTCGTACTGGCGGTGATGTGCCTGATCGCATGGTCGATCCAGCGGGGAGTCGGCCCATGGGGTCTGCAGACCGCCGCCAATGACGCCCGCGTCTACTTCTGGCAGGTCTTCGCCTCGGTCCTGTATGTCGCGACCGCACCCCTGCATCCCGGCAGGGGCCGGGCCGTCGTGCGGCTGTGGCTGGTCTCAGCCGCCGCGTACGCCGCACTGAGCCTGGCCGGATGGCTGAACACGGGACTGCATTCGGTCGTCGATGCCGTCACCGTAGGAGGGGTGCTGTACGACCCCAGGCCGGTGCCGGCCAGGTCTGCTCTGGTCCTCGCGCAGAGCGCGGTGCTCTTGCTGTGCCCCTTGGGCGGGGGCTCGTCCGGGCCGAACACGACCGCGGAGAACGGCCCGGGAAGAGACCGGCCGGGGCGGAAAGGCCGGCCGGACGGCGGCCGCGGCAAGATCCTGCCGGCGTTGCTCTGTCTGGCCTTCGTGGTGCTGCTGCAGCACCGGACCGTCTGGGCGACCACCATCGTGATGGCGGTCGTGTGGTGGGCGCTGATTCCTTCCCGACCAGGTCAACGCCTGGCCTACGCCGCGGCAGCCGTGTTGTCGTCGTGCGTGGCCGCACTGACGTTCGCCGCCGGCATGTTCGGCGGGATCGGCAGCGTCCTCGCCGACTCCTTCACGGAGACTCAGAGCGCGAACAGCACCTTCTCCTGGCGGGTTCACGGCTGGCAGGAGCTCATGGACGGGCCCAAGACCCTGACCGAATGGTTGCTGGGCAGCCCGTTCGGCTCCGGCTACGACCGGTGGGTCGGAGGCGTGCTGATCTCCGTCACCCCGCACGACTACTACCTGCACGTCGTGCTTCGCCTGGGCGTGGTCGGACTGCTCACGTTGCTGACCCTGTACGTTCTCTTGTGGCGGCGGCTCGGTCGCGGCGGGAACGGCACGCCGGCATTGCGTCTGATGGTCGTCTCCCAACTCGTGCTCTTCGTCTCGTACGCTCCGTTCCCCGAGCAAGGGGTCCTCCTCGGGCTGTGTCTGTGGCAGGTGCGTGCCGACGCGGCGGGCCGGTTCAGCGATGTGCGGAGCAAACCGCTCGTCGGCCGGCAGAGAAGTGACACAGAAAAGGAGCGGATCCGGAGCACGGTGAATACCGGGAAGGGACCCGAGTAGTCCCGACAATGGGGAAATGACTCTCCTTCACCGCGTCCGCGTCGCCGCTCAGCGCGTCGGCCTTGATGTGAACCGGTTTCCGCAGTGCTCACCCGATTACCGCGTCGTGCGGCTGATTCTCCGCAGCCGCGTCGATGTGGTGCTGGATGTGGGGGCGAACCGTGGTCAGTACGGAACGATGCTGAGGCGGTTCGGATACCGGGGAAGGATCGTCTCGTTCGAGCCGCTCCACGAGCCCTTGCGAACACTGCGCCGCCGCGCCGCGGCGGACGCGCTGTGGAAGGTGTTTCCGTATGCCCTCGGTGACAGGAACGGCACCGTCCACGTCAACGTGGCCGGTAACGGAGGTGCCAGCAGTTCCGTACTGCCCATGTTGTCCAGGCACGCAGCGGCCTGCCCGGAATCCCGATACGTGGACGTCCAGGAAACCGAGCAGTTTCGTCTCGATGCCATCTGGCCGCAAGTGGCCGGGCCCGAGGAGCGCGTGTTCCTGAAACTCGACGTCCAGGGATATGAAGGAGCCGTCCTGGAAGGGGCCGCGGACCGCGTCGGTCAGTGCACGGGACTGCAGATGGAAGTCTCGTGCGTCCCGCTGTACGAGGGAGGTCTGCTCCTGGAGGACGCGCTGGGAATCGCGCAGCGCCGGTACGGGATGACTCTGGCGGCACTGGTGCCCGGCTTCAGCGACAACCGGACCGGGCAGATGCTGCAGTGCGACGCGGTGTTCCTTCGTGATCTCGCACGGGGTGACGGCGCAGCATCACGGATGACGGGGGCAGTCGACCGCCCTTGATCAACACGGTCGGTCGGACGGATCCGTGGCCGCAGACGGCGGGGGCGGGGAAGTGGCCGCTCTCCGGTTCCGCAGCAGGCCCGTGGCGACAGCAACCGTGAACACGGGAATCCGGCCACGCAGAAGCACGCACACCAGGATGACCGGCAGCATGGCGACCAGGCCATATCCCAAGGCCACCGCCGTGGAACGGTCCGCGGAGCCGAGCGCGGCGGCGCCGCCGAGCGCCGCACCGACGACGAGGTGCATCCCGTGCATGCGCAGGGCGGTACCGGCAGGCATCAGGCCGGACCGATGCCAGGCCGCCAGCTGCACGAGATGGCCCACCGTTTGCCCCACGGCGGCCGCGACCGCCACCAGCAGAAGGTCCTGGGTGAGCGCGGCAGCGGCAACCCCCGCCACGGTCGCGACGACCGTGGCCGTCAGCGTGCCGAGCAGGGCCCGTGGTGCGTTCCGTACCTGGTCGATCAGCCCTCCGCAGTAGCACAGCAAGGTCATGGCCGCCGCCGCGGACAGGACAGGCACCAGTGCCACGGCCGGCTCCCAGCCCGGTCCCAGCAGCAGGCGGAGGACCCCCGGCCCGATGCCTGCCGTGATGCCGAACCCGATGAACGCCACGGCCGACGCCGCACACAGCGTTCGCTCCACATCCTGGCCGAAGCGGAGACCTTCGGCGCGCCGCTCGGCGAGCAGCGGAGTCACAGCCCAGTTGATCCCTTGGTACAAGAACGTCAGAAGCAGTCCGGTGAACAGGGACGCTCGGGAGTACGCTCCCGCGGCACCCGAGCCGAACAGCCGGCCCGAAACCCACAGGGGGATGTTGTTGGTGATGAACTGCCCCAGGCTGTGGCTCGTCATGAATCCCGAAGGGGCGAGGAGATCGCGAGCCCTGACGGGTGGCCCGGGAGGCAGAGGCCGACGAGCAATCCAGGCCGTGCCCACGGACAGGGCCACGGCCGCCGCGACCGGCTGTGCGAGAGCCAGTCCGAAAGGGCTCCAGCCGCATACGAGGAGACCAGTCGCCGTTGCCACACCCACCGCCTGGCCCAGCGACTCGGCCAGCACCGCCATCGGGGCCGCACCCGCGCGGCGCATGGCCGTGACGGTCACGTTGGCGCTCGGCTGCACGAGGAACACGCAGGCCAGCAGACGCGCCATGACGGTGAGGTCCGGCATGTGGAACAAGGAGCCGAAGACCGGGGCCACCGCTTCCACGAGGAGGAAACACACGGCGCCGGAGATCATTCCGAGACGCCGGGCGGCACGCACGAAGGGCAGCGTCAGGCGCTCCGACCGGAGCACGCAGGCCGACAGCCCGGCGTTCGCGAAGTAGCCGAAGAACGGCACCACGGTCAGCGTGATGGCGTAAACGCCGTAGGCATGGGCATCCACGGTGCGGGCGGTGTAGGCCGTGTAGCCGAGCTGGAGCAGCACGACCACCACGGAACCGGCGATGTTCCAGCGCAGGTTGATCACGGCTGACCGGGATGCGGTTTCCGAAGATCGAGGCTGGGCGGAGCCGGTCGCACGGTGAGCCGCTGACATGTCCGATGGTTCAGCCGTTCACGATGCTCTGCCGGGTGAGTTCGCCCGCGCGCAGGCTGGAGATCGCGTCCACGGCCGGGGCCAGCTCAGGGCTCGCCAGTACGATGCATCCCCGCTTCGCGCCGGTCTCGTCGACCGAATCGCTCTTCGGGTAGAAGGCTTTCCACCCGGGGAGTCCGGGGAGGTAGTTCACATCCAACGGAATTCCGTGGTACGAGGTGAACTGATAACCGGGGTCGCCCGGTACGCGGAAGTCGTCGATCATCACGACCGCTCTGCTCCAGCGCGCCTCGATGATCTCCAGTTCCTGGTATCGAGGCACGTCCTCCTGCCAGTGAGCGTCGAGATAGAAGAGCAGCGCGGGGTTTCCCGGCCGCTTCGAGAGGACGTGCAGCATCTTCCGTGAGTCCGCGTGGTACAGCCGGATCCCTGGAAGACCGCGGCATTTCACCGCGGCGTACCTGTAGAACCTCTCCTCGATCTCCGCGGAGTGGACGGGCAGGCCGGAGATGTCACTCAGGAACCTCGTCGTGGTGCCGCGGAAGGAGCCCGTCTCGACGATCTCATCGAAGCTGATCGCCGCCAACAGCCCGCGGATGATCTCCTGGCGCTTGAGCTGCCCGTTGAACGGCCCCAGTTCGGGCAGCCCCAGGCGTGGGAACAGCAGATCCGTCCGGAAGGAGAGCGCGGCGGGCAAGGCGGCGCTGACCTTGATGTAGGCCCGCTGCGAAAGGTTCACCGTCCGCTCCGATGTGTCGGGTCGCCTTCCGGCTTCACCACCACCGCGACCATCATGTTCCCCAGCCGGTTCACCGGCCGCAGCACTTGATAGATCGCTTTGGCCACTGTCAGGCGCCAGCGCTCCGGGAAGCGGCCCGCCGCCTTGCCGACGGCGAGATTGTGGTCCCACAGCCTGCGGAGCAGCACCTCGGCCTGCGGGCACAGGAGATAGCTTCGGGTGGTCTGGTTCACCAGCGAGTGATTCCACCGGAAGACATAGTTGACGAATTCTCCTTGCCGCTCCCATTCGGTGCCGATGAGCCTGCCCACCAGACCGTCGTGCGGCTCGATCACGATGACGGCCTTCCGGGCCACCCGTAGCATCTCCGTGAAACCCAGGACCGGGCGCGGCAAGTGGTGCAGGCCATCCTGGACCAGGACCAGGTCGTAACTGGAGTCGGGAATCTCGGCCATGCTCTCCGCGTTCAGAGGCATGGTCCGAATTTTCGGTTCCAGACTGCGGCAGACTCCGAGTGCCTCTTCGGACAGATCACTGACAGTGACGTCGGTGAACCCACTGCGGCTGAGGAAGAAGCCTTCTCCGCCCACACCGCCGCATACGACCAGAACACTCTGTCTTGCTGGATCGAGCAGTCCGCGCACACGCAGCATGCGCAGAGCGATCCGCAAGCGTCGATCGCGCAGGAAACGGGTCAGCGGATCGCTGGTGACGTGAAAGGACCAGTCATCCCTGTTGCTGCAGATTTCCGCCGTCGCGGCACGCTGCATATCAATTCCGCTTGTCACGGTTCCTCCTCTGCAGCGCGTGGTCGTCCACGCCGGATCAGTTTGTCACGACTGTATGCAATGAATCCGTCGCACGCGCCGCACGGACATGAAGTCGGGATTGCCGGCCGTCCGGGCGATCGGAATTCACGGACTGCTCCGGAACTATCTGACAAGGACCCGCGCTCCACTGCGCATTCGGACGAGAGCAGCACCGGCGAGGAGCCGCGCGTAGGGCGAGAGCCAGTACACCGGCCACACGGGGCCGGCGTGCCGCCGCGTGAACCGCAACCAGCTGCCCGGTGGCAGGCCCTTGGGGGCGCACGCCAGACGCAACCTCTGCCGGACGGGCAGTGCGGGGTCGGTCCAGTTCCCCGCTGTGGGGTTGCGTGCACAGGTGCCCAGCGTTCCGGGGGCGACCCAGACGGCACATCCGAGACGCCCGGCGCGCAGGCCGTAGTCGAAGTCCGCCAGCCCATGGCTGAAGCCCGCGTCGATCTGCCCGACACGTTGGACCACTGGACGGGGAATCAGCACCAGGTTCCCGTTCATGGTCTCGGCTCGAACCGGCCTGTCGGCCGGAGTGACCATGGTGAAGTGCACCGGGCGCAGACGGCTGCGCCGGTGAACACCCGAGTACGTCACCGCGCCGGTGTGCGGATCGCGCAGACCGCCCGCGACGATCAGGTCGCCCTTGTCCGAACCGGAGAGCGATGCGTGGGTCCGGAGCAAGCGCGACAGCGCTCCGGGGTCCAAGGTCACGTCGTCATTGAGCCAGAGGAGGAAGTCGCAGTCGCCCGCGGCCGACGCCGCGAGTGCCATCGCCTTCGCCCAGAACAGCTTGCCGCTGCCCTGGAGCACGTGGATGCCGGGCCATACCTCGCGGGCAGCGTGGGCGGTGCCGTCGGTGCTGCCGTCGTCGGTGAGCACGACACGCACGGATACCTCGGGCCCGCCCTGCCCGATCAGCGACCGCAGGCACCGGACCGTGGTCTCGCGACGGTTGTGACAGGCGATCAGCACGACCACCCGCGTCATCGGCGCCGTCGACGGTCCCAGGGCTGTCTCTCCTGGTTCACGCCTCACCGCTCGGGCACTGCGAGAGCTTCGGCGCGACGCACTTCAGGGAGCTCGGACACCTGCTGTGCGACGTCCGGGGCGGCCAGCACCACGCAACCGCGGCGGCGCCCGCTCTCCATGCTGGACGGGCAGTTCGGCCAGAAGGTGTCGTAGGGCGCGACGGTCTCTCCCAGATAATCCATCGACAGCTGCAGGTCGCCGTAGGTGTCGAATTCATAACCGTCGTCGTCGGGGACCTTGAAGTCGTCGATGACGATGACCGAGTCCGTCCACGCCTTGGTGATGATGTCGACTTCCTCCCGGAGGGGAAGATCCTTTTCCCAGTGGGCATCCAGGTAGAACAGGACCCGCGATCGGGGAAACCCCGCGGAGTCGCGCAATGTCCGCAGCGCGTCCCGGGAATCCGCGTTGAGCACCCGGACCTCTGGATTTCCGCGGAAACGTCTCTGGGCGCAACGGGCGAACCCGCGATTCTTCTCGACGGTGAACACAGGAGCGCCCGACACGTGCCACAGGAACTGCGTCGACCCTCCGCAGTAGGTGCCGGATTCGAAGACCGCCCGGGGCTGGAGTTCGCGGACCAGGGAGCGGAACAGGTTCTGCCGGAATCGCTGCCCGTTGAGGGCGGCGGGCAAGGGTCCGTAGAGCCATGGCCGCATAGTGCGGATGGGCTTGGTGATCGAGCGCCGGAGCCGAGCGGGCAGGACGCCGTCCGGACGTGGATCGGTCCGTCTGTCCGCCGGTCTTGGAATGGTCATTTCAGTGACCCCTTCATGAAAACGGCTCGTCGGTCTGCGAAATGCATCAATGGACTCACGTATTTCTATCGAGCATATGCAGCAAACCGTCGCAGAAACGCTCCGCCATGCCGTCTGCCGTATAGTCGGCGGCGTCCTTGCGGCAGGCTTCGCGAAGCGATTCCAGGCGGGAGCGGTCGGTCAGTACTCGTTGCACCGCCAACGCATAGGCCTCCGGATCGTCTCGGCTGACCACTGCGTTTCGCCCATGTTCCAGGTATTCGAACTCCGGCGCGTGCCAGGGCCAGTCGGTGGTGACGATGGGTGTTCGGAGGGCGAACGAGTCCACCGCGCACAGTCCCACACGCCCGGGCATCAGCATGACGTCCGACACTGCTCCGAGCAGCGCGACGTCCCGTCCGGCTCGGTGGCCGAGAGCCACCACCGGGCTGTCCGGGGCGGAGGCCACGGCTTCCACCAGGGGCCGGTCGACACCGTCGCCGGCCACCAGCAGCTTGAACCCCGGCAGGCCGGTCGCGAGACGCCGCGCGCATTGGAGCAGGAAGGGAATCCGCTTCGGGGCGTCAAGTCCCCCCACGTAAAGGGCTGTTCGTCCCGGCTCGAGGTGGTGGCGTGCGCGCAGCGCGGCGGCTGCGGCATGCTCGGGCGTGCCCTGGACGTCCGCGCGCTCACGCGTGACGGTCAGCTCCGTGGTGTCCACGGAGTTGCGCAGCACCGTGATGCTGTCGCGCGGGAAACCCCGCGATGCGACGTATGAGGCTCCCCCCTCCGTGTAGGCGAAGAACCAGGCGGCCCGCCGCGTGAGGGCGTCTTTGGCGCATTCCTGGAGCCGGCTCGTCTTCTTGGTGTAGGTGCGGCCGTGGCCCCAGAACGCGACCCGCGGAGGGCGCCCGCCGACCCGTCGGGACAGCTGACGCAACAACAGCGGATATGCCTCCAGATTTCGAAGTGCCTGCTCAAGCACCACCGCATCGGCGGCAGCGGCCCGGTCCGTCACCTGACGCCAGAGGAGGGACCGTCCGCCAGGGGCGGGCAGCCGTCGCGAGGGCACCTGAACCGCGCAAGCGCAGGGAGCGGCGTCGCGCCGGGCCGCCTGCTGCGGTGGTACGAGCCCGTACAGCACTTCCAGGGCAACACCCGTGGAGTTCAACCGGTCCTGCAGGTGATTGAAGAACGACGTCCGATAACCGGGGACGTAGGGCTGTACCACGACGACGCGCCGCCGGGTCTCTCGGGGTGTCACCGAAGTGATCGTCATGGCCGCACCCTAGGAATCCTGGCGGGGATTTCCCGGCCATGGCCGACGAGTCGGCCCGGATTCAGGCGATCGGATGTCGCGTGCACCGAGCCGCTGTCCGGTCGTACCGGGCGGGTCGCCTGGCGCACCACCCCGTGGACGAAGCGCGCGTTGCCGAACAGGTACCGACGCCACAGGCGGCGTGGTTCGCACCCGAGCCGGAAAAGCCATTCCAGCCCGTTGTGCCGCATCCAGTGCGGTGCCTGCGGTTTGCTGCCGGCGATGAAGTCGAAGGCCGCGCCCACGGCCACGGCCACCACGGGCAGTGCCGCACACAGTTCGGCGGCCCAGCGGTCCTGCTTGGGCGTGCCGAGTCCGACCCAGACGATGTCCGCCGCGGCGGAACGGATGTCCTCCACCTGCTGCCGCCGTTCGTGGTCGGTCAGGGGCCTGAAGGGCGGGGAGCACGTGCCGACGATCCGCGCCCCGGGATAGCGCCGCCGCAGTTCCCGGTGCAGTGCGTCGAGCACCTGGGGCGTGGAGCCGAGGAGGTAGTGGTTCAGTTCGGTGTGCTGGCTCAGGGCGAAGACGTCCATGAGGAGGTCGGGGCCGTAGACACGTGTGCCCGGCAGTGCGGCGCCGCGGTGGAGCAGTCGGTTGGCCCACACGACCGGCTGCCCGTCGGGGAGGTTGAGGGAGGCCGAGCGGAGGATGCCGCGCAGCTCGGGGTCCCGGTCCGCCAGGGCGAGCGTGTAGGCGTTGGACAGGTGTACGTCACTGCCGCGCCGGATGTCCGAGGCGCCGGGTCCGTCGGTGAGCCCATGCCGTGCCTCACGCATCCGGCCGGCCAGGTGCACGACGTGGCGGGCCGCACTGGCGCGGGTGTGCGCGGTGATGGGCACACCGAGGCACTCGACCACGGGAGCCGCCGTCACCGATGTCGTTCGACTGCTCACAGGGGCGGTCATGAGCGGGCGGCTTCGGAGCTCGGGGTGGATCCGGCGGGCCGCGCGCCGTTCCCGGTGTACTCCCCGAGGGCCAGACGCCGGCGGAAGTCCGCGATGGTGTCGCACAGGCCGCGCTCCAGGGGAGTTGTGGGCTCCCAGTTGAGCAGCTCACGGGCCAGTGTGATGTCCGGACGCCGTCGCTCGGGGTCGTCCTGGGGACGAGGAGTGAGCGTGATCTCGGAGCGGGACCGGGTGAGCTTGCCGATCCACTCAGCCAGCTCCAGCATGGAGACCTCGTGGGGATTGCCCAGGTTGACGGGTCCGCAGTGGTCGCCGGCCAGCATCAGCAGCAAGCCCTCGACCACATCGTCGACGTAGCACAGGGACCTGGTCTGGCTGCCGTCGCCGGTGACCGTGATCGGCTCCCCGCACAGCGCCTGGCGGATGAAGGTGGGGATCGCCCGTCCGTCGTCCGGGCGCATCCGCGGCCCGAAGGTGTTGAAGATGCGCACGATCTTGGCGTCCACCCCGCGGCTCCTGCGGTAGGCCATCGTCAGCGCCTCGCCGAAGCGCTTCGCCTCGTCGTACACCGAACGCGGGCCCACGGGGTTCACATGGCCCCAGTAGCTCTCGGGCTGAGGATGGATCAGGGGGTCGCCGTACGACTCGGACGTGGAGGCCAGCAGGAAGCGGGCGCCCTTGGCGGCGGCAAGGTCCAGGGCGTGCCAAGTGCCGGCCGAGCCCACTCGGAGTGTCTCCAGAGGCAGTCTCAGGTAGTCCGCGGGCGAGGCAGGTGAAGCCAGGTGGAAGACGGCGTCCACGGGCCCCGGCTCGTCCACGCCCTCGGTGATGTCCCAGTGGCGGAACTGGAAGTGCCGGTCGCCCATGAGGTGCTCGATGTTCTCGGGGCTGGAAGTCAGGAAGTTGTCCACGCAGACCACTTCGTGGTCTGCCTGAAGCAGCCGCTCGCACAGATGGGAACCGATGAACCCGGCCCCACCCGTCACTACTGCACGCATGCAGGTCCTCTCGGCCGCCCCGCCCGGGCTGGTGGACGAGGGCAAGCTTCGGTGTCATTGCCGAAGCTCGGAACGATGTCGTGTTTCTATTCATTAGTCAGAAATGACCCAAATGAGACGTCGTGCGGGTCGAAATGCCCCTAGCCAGGGCAGGTTTCACCCGTTCTGCCGCAGAAGGCGAAGGGATGCGGAATGCCGGTGTCCACTGCTAAGACGGCTCATCACCGGCCGGCTCCGTGTGAGCGAGCGCACTGGGGAATCCGGGCGGCCAAGCGGTCCATCGACTGTGTGGGGGCCGCCGTCCTGCTCCTGCTGGTGGCGCCGGTGCTCCTCGCCGCCGCCGTCGCGGTGAAGCTCGACACTCCGGGCCCGCTGCTGTTCCGCCAGCGCCGCACCGGCTGGCGGGGCAAGGAGTTCCACGTCCTCAAGTTGCGGACCATGTACGTCGGTTCGGAGCGGATGCGCGCGGCCATGGAGGTGCGCAACGAGGCGGACGGGCACCTCTTCAAGATCCGGGAGGATCCGCGGGTGACCGCGGTCGGGCGGTGGTTGCGCCGTTATTCCCTGGACGAGCTGCCGCAGTTGGTCAACGTGCTGCGGGGGCAGATGTCCCTGGTCGGTCCCCGTCCGCTCCCCGTCGAGGACTCGGCGTTCACCGGGAGGGCCCGCCGCCGTCTGCTGGTCCGGCCCGGGATCACCGGACTGTGGCAGGTGAGCGGACGGTCCGACCTCGCCTGGGAGGACGCCCTGCGCCTGGATCTCGAGTACGTCGACACCTGGTCGATCAGGCTGGACCTGGCGATCCTCTGGCGGACCCTCCCCGCCGTGCTGCGCGGTGAGGGCGCCTACTGAACCGGCGCGCGCGTCGCACGGTGGGGCTCACCTCCACACCCGGCGCCCCGAAGGGTGTTGCACGGGGGCGGCCACAAGACCCATCGAACGAGATCAGCCAGGGAGTGACACCAGATGTCCGAGACTCGCCGGGATGGGTCGCGTGTGCAGGAGCTCCCGCTCAGTGCCGAGCGTGCCGGACGGATCCCGCGCCGGCGGAGGAAGCGGGTTTTGCCCGTCGTCATCGTCCGCCGGCTGCGCGACCGTCGCGTCAGGATGCCGGTGTACGCCGCGGCGGGACTGCTCCTGGCCGGTGCCGCCTGGATCGCGGTCACCGGAGTGCTCGCCCGCAATGAGCTGCTGGCCGCCCAGCGGAGTCTGGAGACGCTGCGGCGGCAGCACCTCGTGCAGCCCGCAGCGGACCCGGCCACCGCAGCCGGCCCGCCGGCGACGCGGACCGCGTCAGCGCAGGACGCGGTGCGCAGCGCCGCCGGCCATGCCGCCCGGGCGCATCGGCTCACCACCGGCCCCGCCTGGTTCCCGGCGGCCCATCTGCCCGTCCTCGGCGGCCCCTTCCGTACCGTACGCGGTATCGCGGAGGCCTCCGACCGGCTGACCCACGACGTGCTGTCCCCCATGGCGCGCGCCGTCGCGGAACTCCATTCCACCGGCACGGACGACGGCGGACACCTGAACCTCTCCGCGCTGCGCGGTGTGGCTCCGCGTCTCGAACAGGCCTCGCGCACCGCGTCGCAGGTGCGCGCCGATGTCGACGACCTCCCGGACGGCACCTGGCTGCCGGCCACCGACCGGGCGCGCACCGAACTCGCCCGACAGCTCGACCGGATCGCCCCTCTCACCCACGATGCCGCCGCGGCGGCCCGGTTGATGCCCTCGATGCTCGGGGCGGACGGACCGCGGCGATACCTGGCGGTGTTCGAGAACACCGCCGAGGCTCGTGGAACGGGCGGGCTCCCCGGGGCCTTCGCGGTGCTCAAGGCGGACCGGGGCCGGCTGGGCTTCGAGTACTTCGGCAACGACACCGAACTGAGCGAGGCGCATGCGGACATCGAACTGGGAGCGGAGTTCGACGCGCTGTACGGCCCCAACGCCCCCACCCGGACCTGGGTGAACTCCAACATGAGCCCGCACTTCCCCTACGCGGCGCGGATCTGGGCCGCGGCGTGGCAGCGGCACAGTGGCCAGAGTGTGGACGGTGCCTTCGGTCTGGACCCCGGTGCGGTCTCCGGGTTCCTCGCCGCCTCCGGCCCCGCCCGGATGCCCGACGGGAGCGCCATCGCCGCCCACAACCTCGTGGACCTCAGCGAGCGCGCCAGCTACGCGCTCCACCCGGACTTCAAGCAGCGCAAGGCGTACTTCCTCGACGTGGCGCGGGCGGTGGCCGTCCGGTTGCTGGGTGCCTCGACCGACCCCGCGCGCCGGGCCCTCCTCTTCTCGGCACTGCACCGGCAACTGGATGAGGGGCGGATCAAGGTGTGGAGTGCCCACTCGGCGGAGCAGCGCGAACTCCTGGCGCGGTCGTTCGGCGGGGCGCTGCCCGAAGGGTCCGGTCCGCTGGCCGGACTGGTCGTCAACAACGCGGCGGGCACAAAGCTCGACTACTACCTCGACCGCCGGCTCGTGTGGGCACCGGGCCGGTGTGTCGGCGGCCGGCGCGAGGTCACCGTGACCGTCCGCCTGACCAACCGGGCTCCGGTGTCGGGGCTCCCCCCGTACGTCGTCCAGCGGGTGGACGACCCGCCCTACGACACCCGGCCAGGTGACAACCGCCTGCTGGTGTCCTACTACGCCAGTGCGGAGGCCACCCTGTCCCGTGCCACCCTGGACGGCCGCCCCACTCAAGTCGGCCACGGTGCCGAGCGGGGCCACCCGGTCTTCACCCTCGATGTCGAGCTGCCCGCGCGCGGCACGCGCACCCTCGTACTCCACTTGCTGGAGCGGCCTTGGGACCGTTCTCCCGTCGTGCTGCGTCAGCCGCTGGTGCATCCCCTGCGGGCCACGGTGCTCCCGAACGGTCCGTGCGCCGGCTGATTTCCCGCCCCCGCGGCGGGAATACCCTCGGCGCACGCCCTGCCGTTGCAGCGCGTGCGTTCACACGGCGCGAATTCGCCGGCCGCTGTGGGCCGGGACGCACGGGAGCCAGCCGGTCCCACCGACCGGCTCACCGCTCGTCCGGGGAGCGGCCGCCCGGCGCGGAGCCGAGCGGGCGCAGGACGATGACGATGACGTGGCCGGTCCCATGGGGCCGCCCCCAGCAGGCATGGCAGTGCGTGATGCGCGTCGAGGAGTCGGCGGAGACGATCGCCGCCGCCGTGCGGACCGCTGAGGCGTAGGACAGATGGTCGTACGCGCCTCCGGCTGAACTCGGCGGAAGGTCGCCACTCCTACACGTTTTCACCGGATATCACAGATATGGTCACTCGGCTAATGAATGTCCATATTGCCGCCTCCTTGCACCCCTGGGATGGGTACCTTGGATCTGTCCGACTACCTCCGGTTCCTGATCAGGCGTTGGCGCGCCATCGCGGTGCTGGGCCTGCTCGGAACAGCGGTCGGCGTGTTCGTCACCAACGCCACCACACCGCAGTACCGGGCCACCTCGACGCTCTTCGTGTCTCTTCAGGACTGGGACGACACGGTCAAGCTCAATCAGGGCAACACCTTCGCCCAGGCTCGCGTCCGCTCCTACGCGGAGGTGGTCACGAGCCACCGCGTGACCGGGCCGGTCGTCGAGTATCTGCGCCTGGATATGCCGCCCTCACAGCTGGCCCGAAAGATCACCACAGAGGTACCCCTCGAAACGGTGCTTCTCAAGATCACGGTCACAGACACCCGACCGTCCCGGGCGGCCCGGATCAGCAACGCGGTCGCCCGCCGCTTCGCCGAGGTCATCGCCGAGATCGAACGACCGGAGGGTGCCCGGCTCTCGCCCGTCCGGCTGAGCATCACCGAGCCCGCCCACACCCCGAACGCGCCGGCTTCTCCGAACCTGGTGCTCAACCTCGCGCTGGGGCTCGTGGCCGGCCTGATCCTCGGTACCGGCCTGGCGGCCGCGCGGGAGTCGCTGGACACGTCGGTGCGCAGCCGCAGCGACCTGACCCGGTGTCTCACCGATGTCGGCGGACCGGCCGTACTCGGCAGCGTCGTCCTCGACCAGCGGGTCTCCCGGCACCCGGTGGCGATGAACGACGACGCGTTCGGTCGGCGGGCGGAGGACTTCAGACGGCTGCGCACCAGCCTCCGGTTCGTGGACATCGACGCTCCGCCCAAGGTCATCGCGGTCACCAGCGCCGTGCCCGGCGAGGGGAAGACGAGCATCTCGATCAACCTGGCATCCGCCTTGGCCGAGTTCGGCTCCTCGGTCTGCGTGGTCGACGCGGACCTGCGGCGCCCAAGCGTGGCCCATGCGCTCGGTCTGGTACAGGACGCCGGACTGACCACCGTGATGATCGGCCAGGCGAACGCCGAGGACGTGATGCAGTCGGCGGGCTCCTTCTCGGTGCTGGCCAGCGGGGTGCTGCCGCCGAACCCGGCGGAGATGCTGGGCTCGGCGCAGTTCCGCACCGTGGTGCGCTCGCTCGCCGACAGGTTCGACCACGTGGTGATCGACACCGCACCGGTGCTCCCGGTGGCGGACACACCGGCGATGGCGTCGGCGGTCGACGGCTACCTGTTGGTGGCCCGGTACGCGAAGAGCACCCGGGGCCAGCTCGCCGACGCCGTGCGCGCCCTGCTGGACGGCGGCACGCCTTTGCTCGGCAGCGTCCTCAACATGGTGCCCGCCAAGCGCGACAGCGAACACTACGGCTACGGGTACGCGTACCGGCCCAGGACCTCGGGACGCCGAGACTGGCTCCCGAGCCGGCTCCGGCTCCGCCGCCGCGGCAGGCCCGCGACGATCGGGGCCTTCCCCGCGCCGACCACGCCAGCGGGGGAGGACACCGCCCCGGCCGCTGCCAGGGAAGGCGGAGAGCATCACTGAGCGAACGGAGGATGCCGCGGACGCCCGGGACCGTACGGCAGGCCCGGGCGCCGGCGTCCGGCAGGCGTGGCACCGCCGGCCCGGCGTTCGTGGGCGCCGGGGATCCGGCGCGGCGGTTCGCGTCTGCCGGCCGATGGCCCGGTCCGCGCGGACGCGTGCGCTCCTGGCGCTCCCCACCATCGCGGCCGCGGCCCTGGCGGGCGCGACACTGCTTGCCTCGTGTGCGGCTGACGGCCGCTCACCAGTGCGCAGACAGGCCGCGGCCGGGTCTGCCGCGGAGCGGGTCGAGCAGCTCGGGGTCAGGGTCCTCGGCGTCCTGCCCCATGACCCGAATGCCTACACGCAGGGCTTGGAGATGGCCGGGCGAACCCTCTACGAGGGGACGGGCCTGGCCGGCGAGTCGTCGATCCGTCTGGGCCCGCCCGGCCGGCCTCCCACCGTCCGCGCCGACCTGCCGGCACCGCTGTTCGGGGAGGGGATCACCGTCCTCGGACCGACGCTGTGGCAGCTGACCTGGCGGGATCACATCGCGATCGAACGGGACGCCGGAACCCTGGCCGAGCTGCGCCGTCTCCCCTACGCACAGGAGGGCTGGGGGGTATGCCACCAGCCAGGGCGCGGGCGGCTGGTCACCAGTGACGGTTCCGCCCGGCTGACCTTCCGGGACCCGCGGACGCTTGCCCCGACGGGTGAACTCCTCGTCACCCTCCATGGCCGTCCGGTACCGCGGCTCAACGAGCTGGAATGCGTGGGCGACAGTGTGTACGCCAATGTCTGGCCCTCCCACCGGATCGTGCGCGTCGACGCGGGCACCGGCGTGGTGACCGCTCAGATCGATGCCTCAGGGCTGTTGACCTCGAAGGAGCAGCAGCGCGCCGAGGTGCTGAACGGCATCGCCGCCGTCCCCGGCACCGATGAGTTCCTGCTCACCGGCAAATGGTGGCCGAAGATGTTCCGAGTGCTCTTCGTCGCCAGGTGATCCGGTCTCCGGTCCGGTCGGCAGGGACGCGCGGACGGGCCGGGGACGGATCAGTGCGGGGGCGACCGACGCCCAGGGGGTGGCAGGCGCACATCCCTCCGGCGGTGCGCTTGCGCCACAAAGCCCTCGCAGCGCACACAGCGACCGCTGCCCCTCACCCGGGGACGGTTGTATCCGCGGCGGAGTCGGCCGAATCATTGGCCGCGCCCCGTATGCCGCACTCCCCACCGCACCCGACCCACCGCCCAGCAGCATGGGCTGCTCGTAGCGGAGCCTCCGGGCCGGCTTCGGCGACCGGCATACGGGCCCGCCCCGAAGCCGCCCGCTAAACGTTGAAGCGGAACTCCACCACGTCCCCGTCCTGCATCACATAGTCCTTGCCCTCCATGCGCGCCTTGCCCTTCGCGCGGGCCTCGGCGACCGAGCCGGCTTCGACGAGGTCGTCGAAGGAGATGACCTCGGCCTTGATGAAGCCCTTCTGGAAGTCGGTGTGGATGACACCGGCGGCCTCGGGGGCGGTGGCGCCCTTCTTGATGGTCCAGGCGCGGGATTCCTTGGGGCCGGCCGTGAGGTAGGTCTGGAGGCCGAGGGTGTCGAAGCCGACGCGGGCGAGGGTGGCGAGGCCGGGCTCGGTGGCGCCGACGGACTCCAGCAGCTCCATGGCGTCCGCCTCGTCCAGCTCGGCCAGGTCCGCCTCCAGCTTGGCGTTCAGGAAGATCGCCTCGGCCGGGGCGACCAGGGCGCGCTGCTCGTTCTTGAAGTCCTCGTCGACCAGCTCGTCCTCGTCGACGTTGAAGACGTAGAGGAACGGCTTGGTGGTGAGCAGGTGCAGGTCGTGGAGGAGCTCCGCGCGCTCGCTGCCCTGGACGATGCCGTGCGCGAAGAGCGTGTCGCCCTTCTCCAGGATCTCCTTGGCCTCCTCGACGGCCTTGACCTTCGGCGCGACGTCCTTCTTGATCCGCGACTCCTTCTGGAGGCGGGGCAGGACCTTCTCGATGGTCTGGAGGTCGGCGAGGATCAGCTCGGTGTTGATCGTCTCGATGTCGTCCTTCGGCGAGACCTTGCCGTCGACGTGGACGACGTTCTCGTCCTTGAAGGCGCGGATGACCTGGCAGATCGCGTCGGACTCGCGGATGTTCGCGAGGAACTTGTTGCCCAGGCCCTCACCCTCGGACGCGCCGCGCACGATGCCCGCGATGTCGACGAAGTCCACCGTCGCCGGCAGGACGCGCTCCGACTTGAAGATCTCGGCCAGCTTCGCCAGACGGGGGTCGGGGACACCGACCACGCCGACGTTGGGCTCGATCGTGGCGAACGGGTAGTTGGCCGCCAGCACGTCGTTCTTGGTCAGGGCGTTGAACAGGGTCGACTTGCCGACATTCGGCAGACCGACGATTCCGATCGTGAGCGACACGTTGCGACTTCCCGTACGTGAGAGATGAGGACTGGCAGAGTGGGCCGATCCACCAGTCTACGGGGTACCTGTCCGGGGCCGACGATGCGTCGAACGCTTGGCCAAGCCGGGCGCACGGCGTGTCGGACGGGCTATTCGACACATAAAACGACCTAAGTTGGGCCAGTGGAGCAACACAGGACACGTTCCCCGCAGCAGCACGGACCGGGCCGCGACACCTCGCCGCCCCTGCCACCGCAGGCGACCCGCGGCGGCGTCCGTACGCCCGGGCAGCCTCCGCCGCAGCCCCCACAACCACCGCGGCCCCCGCAGCAGGCGCGTCCGCAGGCGCGTCAGGTCCCGCAGGGGCGGCCGGCGCAGGCACGCCCAGCGACGCGACCCACGGCGCGGCCCGCCCGGCCCGGGCCCCAGCGCGGTGCGGCGGCCGTCCGGCGGCCCGCTCCGCCGCCCGCCCAGGCACCGCGCCGGCTGCCCAACCCGCGGCTCACCGGTCTCGGCTGCGGCCTGTTCTGCGGCACCCTCATGCTCACCCTGGGCTTCCTGGACCGGCTCCTCTTCGGGGCCTCCCACCTCGTGTACGGCGTGCTGTTCCTGCCGGTGTGCGTGCTGACCGGGCTCTGGGTGCGCCGCGGTGACCTGGTGACCGCGCCGGTCGTGGTCCCGATCGCCTTCGCCCTGGGCCTGTTCCCGATCACCCACGCCGACGGACCCGGCGCCCGTCTGATGGCCCTTTTCACGGCACTGGCCACGCAGGCCGGGTGGCTGTACGGCGGCACGCTGATCGCCGGTTCGATCGTCACCGTCCGGAAGCTGAGGCTGATGGCCCAGCGGGCCGCGGTGGCCCGCCGCCACCCGGCCGCGGGCGCCTAGCCGGCGTTGCCGCCCGGCCGCGGGCACCTGGTCGGCGTTCCCGCCCTGGCGAGCCCGGACCGGCTGCCCTGCCCGGCGCCCCGCCCGGCTCGCACGAGGCCGGTCGGTCAGGCCCGTGCGCTCTCTCTGTTCTCCCTGTCCTGCGCCGCGTGCATCGCCGCTCCCACGATGCCCGCGTTGTTCTGCAGCTCGGCCGGGACGATCTCGGCCTTGATGCCCTCGATGTAGTGCAGGAACTTGTGCGCCTTGCGGCTGACGCCGCCGCCGATGATGAACAGCTCGGGGGAGAACAGCATCTCCACGTGCGCGAGATACCTCTGGACGCGGGCGGCCCACTCCTGCCAGGAGAGGTCGTGGTCGTCCTTCACCTTGCTGGAGGCCCGCTTCTCCGCGTCGTGCCCGTTCAGCTCCAGGTGGCCCAGCTCGGTGTTGGGCACGAGCGTGCCGTCGACGAAGACGGCGCTGCCGATGCCGGTGCCGAAGGTCAGCAGGATCACGGTGCCCCTGCGGTCGCGGCCGGCGCCGAAGGCGACCTCGGCGACGCCCGCCGCGTCCGCGTCGTTCACCACCGTCACCGGAAGGCCGCCGAGCCGCTCGGAGAACAGCGCTCTGGCGTCGGTGTCGATCCAGCTCCGGTCGACGTTCGCCGCCGTACGCACCGTGGAACCGCCGGTGACGACGCCCGGGAAGGTCAGCCCGACGGGCCCGGTCCAGCCGAAGTGGTCGACGACCTGCCTGACGCCGTCGGCCACCCCGTCGGGCGTCGCCGGGTGCGGGGTGAGCACCTTGTGGCGCGCCTCCGCCAGGTCGCCCCTGTCCAGGTCCACCGGGGCGCCCTTGATTCCCGATCCGCCGATGTCCACGCCGAAGATCTGCATGGCTCCACGTTACGACGGACGACTGACAGTCACTCCCCCGCCGAGGTCACTCCCCGGCGGCACCCGCGGCCGGACCGGCCCCGCCGCGGTCGGCGACCAGCGCCGCCGCCTCCTCGCGCAGGTCGCGGCGCAGCTCCTTCGGCAGCGAGAAGGTGATGGACTCCTCGGCCGCCTTAACGATCTCGACGTCCTCGAAGCCGCGCTGCGCCAGCCACTCCAGCACCTGCTCGACCAGCACCTCCGGCACGGAGGCGCCCGAGGTGACGCCGACCGTGGTCACGCCCTCCAGCCAGGCCTCGTCGATCTCGTCGGCGAAGTCCACCAGGTACGCGGCGCGGGCGCCGGCGAGCTTGGCGACCTCGACGAGCCGCTTGGAGTTGGAGGAGTTCCGGGAGCCGACGACGATCACCAGGTCGGCCTCGGCGCCCATCTGCTTGACCGCGAGCTGGCGGTTCTGCGTGGCGTAGCAGATGTCGTCGCTCGGCGGGGAGATCAGCTGCGGGAACTTCTCCTTGAGGGCGTCGACGGTCTCCATGGTCTCGTCGACGGAGAGGGTGGTCTGGGACAGCCACACCACCTTCGACGGGTCGCGGACCTCGACCTTCTCCACGTCTCCCGGTCCGTCGACGAGCTGGATGTGGTCGGGGGCCTCGCCGGAGGTGCCGATGACCTCCTCGTGGCCCTCGTGGCCGATCAGGAGGATGTCGTAGTCCTCGTTGGCGAAGCGGACGGCTTCCTTGTGGACCTTGGTGACCAGGGGGCAGGTCGCGTCGATGGTGGCGAGCCGGCCGCGCTTGGCCTCCTCGTGGACGACGGGGGCCACTCCGTGCGCCGAGAACATGACGATGTTCCCCGGGGGCACCTCCTCCGTCCGCTCGACGAAGATCGCGCCCTTCTTCTCCAGGGTCTGCACCACGTACTTGTTGTGGACGATCTCGTGCCGGACGTAGACGGGAGCCCCGTACTGCTCCAGGGCTTTCTCGACGGCGATCACGGCGCGGTCCACACCCGCGCAGTAGCCCCGGGGGGCGGCGAGCAGGACACGGCGGCCAGGCGAAGCAGTCATGGCACCCATCGTAAGGCCGCGTTCGGCGGGTCAAAGATCGCGTCCCCGTCGCGTCCCCGGGGAGACTGGCGGGAGCTGTGCGGAGGGAGCGGCGGGACGAGGCAGGACGGACGCGACGCGCGGAGGAACGGATGTCCGACACCGGCACGGCGGTGCCCCGGGCCGACGAGCATCACCGGTTGCGCCGCAGCCTCGGCTTTCGCGACCTGGTGGTCTACGGGCTGCTGTTCATCGCGCCCATGGCCCCGGTGGGGGTGTTCGGCACCCTGGACGCCCGCTCGCACGGCGCGGTGGCGCTGGTCTACGTCGTCGCCACGGTGGCGATGGCGTTCACCGCTTTCAGCTACGCCCAGATGGTGCGGGTCGTCCCGCAGGCGGGCTCGGTCTTCGCCTACGCGCGCGTGGCGCTCGGCAAGGAGGCCGGTTTCGTCGCCGGCTGGATGGCGATGCTGGACTACCTGCTGATCCCGGCGGTCGCCTACCTGTTCTCCGGGATCGCCATGGAGGCCCTGGTTCCGCAGGTCTCGCGGTGGGTGTGGACGGCGCTCGCGGTCGTCGTCACGACCCTGCTGAACCTGTGGGGCGTACGGGTCGCCGCGCGCGTGGGTTTCCTCGTGCTCGCGATGGAGATCGTGGTCCTCCTGGTGTTCGTGGTCGCCGCGATCGTGGTCCTCGCGCGAGGCGGCGCCGAGCGGGGCTGGCTGTCGCCGCTGTCCGGGGACGGCTCGCAGGGCGCGTTCGCGCTGTCGGCGGTGGTCGGGGCGGTGTCGATCGCGGTGCTGTCGTATCTCGGCTTCGACGCGATCGCCTCGTTCGCGGAGGAGGTCACGGGGGGCTCGCAGAAGGTGGCCCGCGCGGTGCTGTTCTGTCTGGCGCTCGCCGGGGTGCTGTTCGTCGCGCAGACGTATCTGGTCGCGCTGTTGCAGCCGGTGTCCTCGGCGGAGCTGGCCGCCGATCCCGCCCGGCAGGGCTCCGCGTTCTACGACGCCGTCGACGTCTCCGTGGGGACCTGGCTGCACGACCTGGTGGCGGTGAGCAAGGCGATCGGCGCGGCGTTCGCGGCGCTGGCGGGGCAGGCGGCGGCGGGCCGGCTGCTGTTCGCGATGGGCCGCGCGGGGCGCCTGCCGCGCGCGCTGTCCCGCACGGACGCGGGGGTGCCGCGCGTGGCGCTGCTGTGCGCGGCGGTCGTCACGCTGGTCGCCGCCGTGTGGGCGGCCCGCCGCGACGACGGGATGGACCATCTGGTCTCGGTGGTCGACATCGGCGCGCTGACCGCGTTCACCCTGCTGCACGCGAGCGTGCTGGCGTGGTTCGCGCTGCGGCGGCGCGGGGGGCCGGTGAGCTGGTGGCGGCATGTGCTGGTGCCGGTGCTGGGGGCGGCGATCACGCTCGCGGTGATCGTGGAGGCGTCGGGGGCGGCGCAGGTGGTGGGCGCCGTCTGGCTGGCGGTGGGCCTGGTGGTGCTGGTCGTCCGGCGGGGCCGCGCGGGCCCCGCCGAGGAGGGCTGAACCGTGGACACGGAAACGGACGCCCGGGACGGCAGCGGCACGCACCCGGCCGGCGGCACGCGCCACGCCGGATTGTCAGTCGCTGCCGTTACGCTCACGAGCATGGCTGTCAACACGTCCCCGGAATCCCCGCTCCCCGTCGGTGAGGTGTCGCGGCTCATCGGGGGCTGGATCGACCGGCTCGGCGCGGTGTGGGTCGAGGGGCAGATCACCCAGTTGTCCCGGCGGCCGGGCGCCGGCGTGGTGTTCCTGACGCTGCGGGACCCGTCGTACGACATCTCGGTGAGCGTGACCTGCTACCGACAGGTGTTCGACGCGGTGGCCGACGTGGTGAGCGAGGGCGCGCGGGTGATCGTGCTCGCGAAGCCGGAGTGGTACGCCCCGCGGGGGCAGCTCTCGCTGCGCGCGGCGGAGATAAGGCCGGTGGGCGTCGGCGAGCTGCTGGCACGGCTGGAGCAGCTGAAGAAGGCGCTGGCGGGCGAGGGTCTGTTCGCGCCGGAGCGGAAGAAGCCGCTGCCGTTCCTGCCGCAGCTGATCGGCCTGGTCTGCGGCCGGGCGTCGGCGGCGGAGCGGGACGTGCTGGAGAACGCCCGGCACCGCTGGCCGCACGTCCGCTTCGAGGTGCGCAACGTCGCCGTGCAGGGCGTGCACGCCGTGCCGCAGGTCGTGCAGGCGGTGAAGGAACTCGACGAGATCGACGACGTGGACGTGATCGTCATCGCGCGCGGCGGCGGCAGCGTGGAGGACCTGCTGCCGTTCTCCGACGAGCAGCTGGTGCGCGCGGTGGCCGCGTGCCGGACGCCGGTGGTGTCGGCGATCGGCCACGAACCCGACAACCCGCTGCTGGACTACGTGGCGGACCTGCGCGCCTCCACCCCGACCGACGCGGCCAAGAAGGTCGTGCCGGACGTCGGTGAGGAGCTGGAGCGGGTGCGGCAGCTGCGCAACCGCGCGCTGCGCTGCGTGGAGGCCTTCGTCGACCGGGAGGAGCGCGGCCTGGCGCACGCGCTGGCCCGGCCGGCGATACAGAATCCGCACCGGATGATCGACGAGCGCGCCGACCTGGTGGACTCGCTGGCCGAGCGGGGCCGCCGCTGCCTGGGCCACCTCCTGGACCGCGCGGAGTCCGAGCTGACCCATACCCACGCGCGCGTGGTGGCCCTCTCGCCCGCGGCCACGCTCCAGCGGGGGTATGCCGTGCTGCAGAAGGCCGACGGGCATGTGGTCCGCGATCCCGGCGAGGTCTCGGCGGACGAGCCGCTGCGCGCGCGGGTGGCCGAGGGCGAGTTCTCCGTACGAGTCGAACCTAGGGTGGGTGGATGACCAGCAAGGTGGATGAGGCGCTCGGGTACGAGCAGGCCCGGGACGAGTTGATCGAGGTCGTACGACGGCTGGAGGCCGGCGGGACGACGCTGGAGGAGTCCCTGGCGCTCTGGGAGCGCGGCGAGGAGCTGGCCAAGGTGTGCCGGCGCTGGCTGGAGGGGGCGCGGGCGCGGCTGGACGCGGCGCTGGCCGAGGAGGCCGCGGTGGAGGAGGCCGAGGCCGAGCGGGAGTAGCCCGGCGGCGGGCGCCGGGGATTCACGGTGCGGGCTGTGAAGCGGATCACCACGCTCCCCTTTTGATTGAACGTTGAACTTCAACGTCGTAAGGTCGTCGTCGTTCAGCACCACCCGTGGAAAAGGTTCAACCATGTCCCTCGTTCTTGACCCCGCCGCCCAGGACCTGCTCTTCCGTGAGGCCCGCACCGCGAACACCTTCACCGACGAGCCGGTGACCGACGAGCAGGTCCAGGCGATCTACGACCTGGTCAAGTACGGCCCGACCGCGTTCAACCAGTCCCCGCTGCGCATCACCCTGGTCCGCTCCGCCGAGGCCCGCGAGCGCCTGGTGAAGCACATGGCCGAGGGCAACCAGCCGAAGACGGCCGCCGCCCCGCTGGTGGCGATCCTCTCCGCGGACAACGAGTTCCACGAGGAGCTGCCCGCGCTGTTCCCGCACTTCCCGCAGGCCAAGGACGTCTTCTTCGCCGAGCGCCCGGTGCGGGAGAACGCCGCCGCGCTGAACGCCGCCCTCCAGGCCGCGTACTTCATCATCGGCGTCCGCGCCGCCGGCCTCGCCGCCGGCCCGATGACCGGCCTGGACTTCGAGGGCGTCCGCAAGGAGTTCCTGGACGACGACCACACCCCGCTGATGGTGGTCAACATCGGCAAGCCGGGCCCGGACGCCTGGTTCCCGCGCTCGCCGCGCCTGTCGTACGAGCAGGTCGTCACGACCGTCTGAGGTCCGCCGCACCCCCGCGGACCCGAAAAGGGCCCCGGCACTCGCCGGGGCCCTTTCGCGTTCCGTCGACGGCTCACGCCGCAGCGGCTCACGCCAGCTTCAGCGCCGCCGCCATCTGCTTGAGCTGGGCGAAGGAGCCCGTCCCCGCCACCACGGTCGTCGCACCCTCGGCGCCCGCCTCGGCCGCCTTGTCCGTCTTACCGGCCTTACCCGTCTTGCCCGCCTCGTCGGCCGTCAGCACCAGCGCGTCGTAGCGGCCGCCGGTCCAGCGCGTCCAGGTGCGGCCGGCGATCTCCTCGGTGGCCTTGGTCGCGTGGGCGCCCTTGGTCGCCTCGTCGATGAACCGCGACGGCTTCTCGGTGGACTGCTTGACCTGGACGTACTGGCCGTCGGGCGTGTGGAAGCCCAGGTGCCAGGTGTCGTTCTCGGCGCCCTGGAACCGCACGGACGTCGCCTTCCAGCCCTCCGGCAGGCCCCCCGGCGCGGCCACCGGGTAGGGCGCCGCACGGCGGGCCGTGAGCAGCTCGACGCGGTAGTCGACCGGCTTCAGCTCCGGTTCGCTGTCGTCATGCGGGATGAAGAGGTACATGACCCCTCCCGCGAGCAAGGTCACGCCCAGGGAGAGCACCATGCTCCGGGCCGTCTTCTGCTTGCCGTTCGTACCTGCCACATCTCTATCGTCGCAGGTGCCCTGGTCCGCTCATCCGTGGGGTGCCCTGCTCATTTTGTCTGCCCGAGGATAGAGTCATGGCCAAGACCCTCATCCGGCCGTCGTCGTATCAGAAAGGTGCGCTCCGATGACCGAGCATCATCTGCCGTCCGAGCTCGATGTCCCCTCCGAGGCCCCCGACCGCAACCTCGCCCTGGAACTCGTCCGCGTGACCGAGGCCGCGGCGATGGCCGCCGGCCGCTGGGTGGGACGCGGCGACAAGAACGGCGCCGACGGTGCCGCGGTGCGCGCCATGCGGACCCTCGTCTCCACCGTCTCCATGAACGGCGTCGTCGTCATCGGGGAGGGCGAGAAGGACGAGGCGCCGATGCTCTTCAACGGGGAGCGGGTCGGCGACGGCACCGGTCCCGAGTGCGACATCGCCGTCGACCCGATCGACGGGACCACCCTGACCGCCAAGGGCATGCCGAACGCGATCGCCGTGCTGGCGGCGGCGGAGCGCGGGTCCATGTTCGACCCGTCCGCCGTGTTCTACATGGACAAGCTGGTCACCGGCCCCGAGGCGGCCGACTTCGTCGACATCGACGCGCCGGTGTCGGTCAACATCCGCCGGGTCGCCAAGGCCAAGCGGTCCACGCCGGAGGACGTGACGGTCGTCATCCTCGACCGGCCGCGGCACGAGGGGATCATCCAGGAGATCCGGGAGACCGGGGCGCGCATCAAGCTGATCTCGGACGGCGACGTCGCCGGCTCCATCCTGGCGCTGCGCGAGGGCACGGGCGTGGACCTGCTGCTCGGCATCGGCGGTACGCCGGAGGGCATCATCTCGGCCTGTGCGGTGAAGTGCCTCGGCGGCACCATCCAGGGCAAGCTGTGGCCGAAGGACGACGAGGAGAAGCAGCGGGCGATCGACGCGGGGCACGATCTCGACCGCGTGCTGACGACCGAGGACCTGGTGACCGGGGAGAACGTGTTCTTCGTCGCCACCGGCATCACCGACGGTGAGCTGCTGCGCGGGGTGCGGTACCGGTCGGAGACGGCGACGACCGACTCGATCGTGATGCGGTCGAAGTCGGGGACGGTGCGGCGGATCGACTCGGAGCACCGGTTGAGCAAGCTGCGGGCGTACAGCGCGATCGATTTCGACCGGGCGAAGTAGCGGCTTTCGGGCACCTTCTGAGGGGGTGGCGCGGAGCGTCGGCGGGTGCGGGGTCGTGGGGGGTCTCGCGCAGTTCCCCGCGCCCCTATAGGTGGGACATCCCGCCCGGCGTTCAGGACAGCCCCCCCGTGCGGAAAGAAAACGGCGCCCCCTGTGCGGAGGGGGCGCCGTTTCGCGTGTTCGGGCGGTCAGCCCGCCGCCGCTATGTGGTTCGCCGCCCTCGCCGCCTTCTTCAGTTCCAGGTCGCGGCGGCGGCGTCGGGCCAGGACGACGCGGCGTTCGGCGGCGGTGAGGCCGCCCCAGACGCCGTAGGGCTCGGGCTGGAGGAGGGCGTGCTCGCGGCACTCGACCATCACCGGACAGCGCGCGCAGACGCGTTTCGCCGCCTCCTCGCGCGACAGGCGCGCGGCGGTGGGCTCCTTGGAGGGGGCGAAGAACAGTCCGGCCTCGTCGCGTCGGCACACCGCCTCGGTGTGCCAGGGGGCGTCTTGATCCCTGTCTCGCGCTGGCACCCGCGGGGCCGGAACGGCAGCTACCTGCAGGGACGAATGCGGCGGTTGCAGCACGGTCTACTCCTGACGACGGCTTCGCGAGCGAGAGACGATGCAGCAAGGTCTACCCGCTGTACGCGCGCCTATGCAGGGAGTCCCCGACCGCCGGGTCGGTCGCCCGTGACGAGCGCCGACGCACGACCGTCAGCGGTCCTGGCGGCCCCGCAGACCCCGGTCGGCCGTGCGCCGGACGCGGTCGAGGATGTCCGCGACGGTCCGTCCCCGCCGGGGGCGGGCCTCCACGTTCCCGAGGACCGACCAGCCGTCGACGTAGACGACCGGCGCGTTCGGGTCCTCCGCGTCCAGCGAGTCCACCTCGAACTGGCCGAGGACGCCACCGCCGGTGCCGCGCAGCGAGACGTTCTCCGGGACGGTGACCTCGACGTGCCCGCAGAGCGAGAAGGCCTTCACCACCACCTGCTGGTACTCGAACAGCGCCTCGCTGAGGTCGATCTCCACACTGCCGAAGATCGCGTACGCGTGGATCCGGCGCCCGGCGCGCCAGCGGCCCTTGCGCATCGCGCCGCTGAACACCGCGACCACGTTCTCGTCCGGGTCGGGCGGCAGGGCGGCGGTGGGGCGGTCCGGCGCGTGGCCGTACGCCGGCGTGGCCGCTCGCTGCCGGTGCGGGCCGGGCAGGTCGCGGACCAGCGGTTCCAGCTCGCCGACCGTACGGGCCCGGAAGGCCTCCTCGATCCGCTCGGCGTGCTCGTCGGCGGTGAGGCGGCCCTCGCCGAGGGCCTGGCCGAGGAGGTCCGCGACGCGGTCGCGGTCGGCGTCGGAGGCGCGGAGTTCGGAGGCGGGCGCGGTCTGCTTCTGAAGGTCCACGGCAGCAGCGTAGCGAAACACGATAGATCGCGATAGCCCCGCCGGGCCGGGAACTGAGCCTTACCTCACAGGCTCGCCGTCAGAGGCAGGTTCTACGCTGGGGGGCGCTGCCAATGGATGCCAGCCGCTGTCTGTCGTGAGTGAGGAATGGGCGAGATGCCTGAGTTCGCGTACACCGATCTGCTCCCCATGGGAGAGGACACCACCCCGTACCGGCTGGTGACCTCCGAGGGCGTGTCCACGGTCGAGGGACCGGACGGGCGGACGTTCCTGAAGGTGGAGCCGGAGGCGCTGCGGAAGCTGGCCGAGGAGGCGATCCACGACATCCAGCACTATCTGCGGCCGGCCCACCTGGCGCAGCTGCGACGGATCATCGACGACCCCGAGGCGTCGAGCAACGACAAGTTCGTGGCGCTGGACCTGCTGAAGAACGCGAACATCGCGGCGGCGGGCGTGCTGCCGATGTGCCAGGACACCGGCACGGCGATCGTCATGGGCAAGCGCGGGCAGAACGTGCTGACCGAGGGCCGCGACGAGGAGGCCCTGTCGCGCGGCATCTACGACGCCTACACCAAGCTCAACCTGCGGTACTCGCAGATGGCTCCGCTCACCATGTGGGAGGAGAAGAACACCGGCTCCAACCTGCCCGCGCAGATCGAGCTGTACGCGACGGACGGCGGCGCCTACAAGTTCCTGTTCATGGCGAAGGGCGGCGGCTCCGCCAACAAGTCGTTCCTGTACCAGGAGACGAAGGCCGTCCTGAACGAGGCCTCCATGATGAAGTTCCTGGAGGAGAAGATCCGCTCGCTGGGCACGGCCGCGTGCCCGCCGTACCACCTGGCGATCGTCGTCGGCGGTACGTCGGCGGAGTACGCGCTGAAGACCGCCAAGTACGCCTCCGCCCACTACCTGGACGAGATCCCGACCGAGGGTTCGCCGCTCGGGCACGGCTTCCGGGACAAGGAGCTGGAGGAGAAGGTCTTCGAGCTGACGCAGAAGATCGGCATCGGGGCGCAGTTCGGCGGCAAGTACTTCTGCCACGACGTGCGCGTGGTGCGACTGCCGCGGCACGGCGCGTCCTGCCCGGTGGCGATCGCGGTGTCGTGCTCCGCCGACCGGCAGGCCGTCGCGAAGATCACCGCCGAGGGCGTGTTCCTGGAGCAGCTGGAGACCGACCCGGCGCGGTTCCTGCCGGACACGACGGACGCGCAGCTGGAGGAGGCCGGTGACGTCGTCAGGATCGACCTCAACCAGCCGATGGACGACATCCTCGCCGAGCTGACGAAGTACCCGGTCAAGACGCGGCTGTCGCTGTCCGGGCCGCTGGTTGTGGCGCGGGACATCGCCCACGCCAAGATCAAGGAGCGGCTGGACGCGGGCGAGGAGATGCCGCAGTACCTGAAGGACCACCCGGTGTACTACGCCGGGCCCGCGAAGACGCCCGAGGGGTACGCGTCGGGGTCCTTCGGTCCGACGACGGCGGGCCGTATGGACTCGTACGTCGAGCAGTTCCAGGCGGCGGGCGGCTCGAAGGTGATGCTGGCCAAGGGCAACCGGTCGAAGCAGGTCACCGACGCGTGCGCCGCGCACGGCGGGTTCTACCTCGGGTCCATCGGCGGCCCCGCGGCTCGCCTCGCCCAGGACTGCATCAAGAAGGTCGAGGTCATCGAATACGAGGAGCTGGGGATGGAGGCGGTCTGGAAGATCGAGGTCGAGGACTTCCCCGCGTTCATCGTCGTCGACGACAAGGGCAACGACTTCTTCCAGAACCCGGCCCCGGAGCCGACGTTCACGCACATCCCGGTGCGGGGGCCGGGCCTGGCCTAGTTGCCCCTTCCGGGGGGCGCGCGTCGCCCCCCGGAACATCACACCGGCGCCGATCGCTATAGCCGGTATGAGCGAATACCGCATCGAGCACGACTCCATGGGCGAGGTCCGGGTCCCCGCGGACGCGAAGTGGCGGGCGCAGACGCAGCGGGCGGTGGAGAACTTCCCGATCTCCGGGCAGCGGATCGAGCGGGCGCACATCGAGGCGCTGGCGCGGATCAAGGCTGCGGCTGCGAAGGTGAACGCCCGGCTGGGAGTGGTGGACAAGGACGTCGCGGAGGCCATCCAGGAGGCCGCCGCGGAGGTGGCGGAGGGGCGCTGGGACGAGCACTTCCCCGTGGACGTGTTCCAGACGGGGTCCGGGACCTCGTCGAACATGAACACCAACGAGGTCATCGCCACCCTCGCCAGTGAGCGGCTGGGGAAGCCGGTGCACCCCAACGACCACGTCAACGCCTCGCAGTCCTCCAACGACGTCTTCCCGTCCTCCATCCACATCGCCGCCACCGCCGCCGTCACCCGCGACCTGATCCCCGCGCTGGAGCATCTCGCCGCCGCCCTCTCCCGCAAGGCGGAGGAGTTCGCGGACGTCGTGAAGTCGGGGCGTACGCACCTGATGGACGCGACGCCGGTGACGCTGGGCCAGGAGTTCGCGGGATACGCCGCCCAGGTGCGGTACGGGGTGGAGAGGCTGCGGGCCTCCCTCCCCCGGCTCGCCGAACTCCCGCTCGGCGGGACCGCCGTCGGCACCGGGATCAACACGCCGCCCGGGTTCTCCGCCGCCGTCATCGAGGAGGTCGCCCGGGCCACCGGGCTGCCGCTGACCGAGGCCCGCGACCACTTCGAGGCGCAGGGCGCCCGGGACGGGATCGTGGAGACCAGCGGGCAGTTGCGGGTCATCGCCGTGTCCCTGACGAAGATCGCCAACGATCTGCGGTGGATGGCCTCCGGGCCGCGCACCGGGCTCGCCGAGATCTCCCTGCCCGACCTCCAGCCGGGCTCCTCGATCATGCCCGGCAAGGTCAACCCGGTCATCCCCGAGGCCACCCTCATGGTCGCCGCGCAGGTCATGGGCAACGACGCCACCATCGCCGCCGCGGGAGCCGCCGGCAACTTCGAACTCAACGTGATGCTGCCGGTCATCGCGAAGAACGTGCTGGAGTCCGTGCGGCTGCTCGCCAACGTCTCGCGGCTGCTCGCCGACCGGACCGTCGACGGGATCGTCGCGCACCGCGAAAGGGCCCGCGAGTACGCCGAGTCGTCGCCCTCCGTCGTCACCCCGCTCAACAAGTACATCGGCTACGAAGAGGCCGCCAAGGTCGCCAAGAAGGCGCTCGCGGAGCGGAAGACCATCCGGCAGGTGGTGCTCGAGAGCGGGTACGTCGAGCGGGGCGACCTCACCGTCGAACAGCTCGACGAGGCCCTCGACGTGCTGCGGATGACACATCCGTAACCAGCGGTTCCGCACGTGTGAACCGTGACGCGTACCGCAGCGTCGTATGACAGTGACACCTAATATCTGTGCATGGCAGACGACGGAGCGGTGAGAGAAGTGGAAGCGGGCGGGACGACGGACTTCTGGGCGCCCGGGAGTCAGATCCTGTGGCGGTACCGGGAGAACGCCGGCGACCGCTTCCACATCGCGCGCCCCGTCACCGTCGTCCGCGACGACGAGGAGGTGCTGGCCGTCTGGATGGCGCCCGGCACCGAGTGTGTGAAGCCGGTGCTCGCCGACGGCACTCCCGTGCATCTGGAGCCGCTGGAGACCCGCTACACCAAGCCGCGCACCGTGCAGCGCGACCGCTGGTTCGGCACCGGGGTGCTGAAGCTGGCCCGGCCCGGTGAGCCGTGGTCGGTGTGGCTGTTCTGGGAGCCGGGCTGGCGGTTCAAGAACTGGTACGTCAACCTGGAGGAACCGCTGGCTCGTTGGGACGGCGGCGTGGACTCCACGGACCATTTCCTGGACATCTCCGTGCACCCGGACCGCAGTTGGCACTGGCGCGACGAGGACGAGTTCGCGCAGGCCCAGCGGGACGGCCTGGTGGACGCCCGGCTCGCCGAACGGGTCCGCGCGGCGGGGCGGGACGCGGTGGAGGTGATCCGCGCCTGGGGCCCGCCGTTCTCGGACGGCTGGCAGCACTGGCGCCCGGATCCGTCCTGGTCCGTCCCCGTCCTCCCGGACGACTGGGATCGCACGCCCGCGCATCTGTCCTCATGAGACCCTTGATGCGCCCCCGGGCAAGAAACGTAGGATCGTCCTCCGCAAGGGCGCGCGGCGGCAAATCCCGGGGCGCGCAACGGGCCTGACCACATGTCACCGAGGGGCGGCAGGACGTGAGCGAGGGGTACGAGCGCACTGGCCGTGCGGGCCGCGGCCGGTCCGCGGGTGGTACGGGAACAACCTCTGACCACGCGGGAAATCCGTTCCCCAGGCGCGTATTCGGGGTATCGGCCTTCCTGCGGGACGAACTGCAGCGGCGCACGCGGAACGCGCGGCGCGCAGCCCCGGACGGATGGATGCGACACGCGTGACGGAGCAGCCGACCTCCTTCGAGCGCCCCCAGGCGGGCACCGACCCCGTGGATCCCCGCGGGGCGCTCCTGCGTGCCCCGGGGCCACAGCGCGGCGCCCCCGGCGGCACCGGGTTACCCCAGCCGCAGGCCGCCCAGGCCCAGGCCCGCGGCGCCGGTGAGACGCCCGCGGGCCCGCCGGGTCAGCCGGTGGCCCCCGTCCCCGACGGCACCGGCCCCGAGCACTCCCAGCCGGCCGCCGACGAGACGGTGGGGGCACCTCCCGCGCGGGCGAAGCCGGGCGTGGGGGAACACCGGCCCCGTCCCACGCCGGCGCCGGACGCCATCCCGGTGCAGCCGCCCGGCCTGGAGCAGGAGCGCCGCACCGGCCAGGGCCTGCCGCCCGGCCGGCCCACCCCGATGCGCCGGGACGGCGACCGGCTGCGCTTCGTGGGCGCCGCGACCCGGCGGATCGCCCGCGGCATCGACCTGGACGAGATCGTCATGGGGCTGTGCCGGGCGACCGTGCCGACCTTCTCCGACGCGATCCTGGTCTATCTGCGCGACCCGCTGCCGGTCGGCGACGAGCGGCCCACCGGCCCGGTTGTGCTGCGGCTGCGCCGCACCGACCGGATCCCGGAAGAGCGGGACACCGAGGGCGGTTTCCTGCCCGTGTTCCAGCCTGAGCCGTCCGAACTGTCCGCGCTCACCGCCGAACTGTGCGAGGTCCGCCCCGGCGGCGCCCTCAACGAGGTGCTGCGCGGCGTCCGTCCGGTGTTCGCGGACGCGCCCGCCGCCCGTGCCGCGCTGCCCGAACTTCTCGGCGAGGACGGCGAGTCGCTCGTCCCGGGCGGCCAGCGGGCCATCCTCGCGCCGCTGCGCGGGCGCCGCCGGGTGATCGGCGCGGCCGTCTTCCTGCGCGGGCCCGAGCGCGTCGCCTTCGAGGCCGACGACCTCCTCGTGGCCGCGCAGCTCGCCACGCACAGCGCGCTCGGCATCGACAAGGCGGTGCTGTACGGCCGTGAGGCGTACATCGCCGACGAGTTGCAGCGCACCATGCTCCCGGAGACGCTGCCGCAGCCGACCGGCGTGCGGCTCGCCTCGCGCTATCTGCCCGCAGCGGAGACCGCGCGGGTGGGCGGTGACTGGTACGACGCGATCCCGCTGCCCGGCAGCCGCGTGGCGCTCGTGGTGGGTGACGTCATGGGCCACTCCATGACCTCCGCCGCGATCATGGGCCAGCTGCGGACGACCGCGCAGACCCTCGCCGGGCTTGACCTGCCGCCGCAGGAGGTGCTGCACCACCTCGACGAGCAGGCCCAGCGGCTGGGCACCGACCGGATGGCGACCTGCCTGTACGCCGTCTACGACCCGGTCTCGCACCGCATCACCATCGCCAACGCCGGCCATCCCCCGCCCGTGCTGCTGCACCTGGGCGGGCGCGCCGAGGTGCTGCGGGTGCCCGCGGGCGCCCCGATCGGCGTGGGCGGCGTCGACTTCGAGGCCGTGGAGCTGGACGCGCCCGCCGGGGCGACGCTGCTGCTCTACACCGACGGTCTGGTGGAGTCCCGGCTGCGGGACGTGTGGACCGGCATAGAGCAGCTGCGCGAGAAGCTCGCCGCGACCGCGCAGCTCACGGGGCCCGATCACCCGCCGCCGCTGGAGGCGCTGTGCGACGAGGTGCTGGACATGCTCGGGCCGGGCGACCGGGACGACGACATCGCGCTGCTCGCGGCGCGGTTCGACGGGATCGCGCCGAGTGATGTCGCCTACTGGTACCTGGACCCGGAGGACGCCGCGCCCGGCCGGGCCCGGCGGCTGGCCCGGCGGGCGCTGGCCCGGTGGGAGCTGGAGGAACTGACCGACTCGGTGGAGCTGCTGGTCAGCGAGGTCGTCACCAACGCGGTGCGGTATGCCTCGCGACCGATCACGCTGCGGCTGCTGCGGACCGATGTGCTGCGGTGCGAGGTCGGGGACGACGTGCCGCAGCTGCCGCGGCTGCGGCAGGCCCGGGCCACCGACGAGGGCGGGCGAGGGCTGTATCTCGTCAACCGGATGGCCCGGCGGTGGGGAGCCACTCGGCTGAGCACCGGGAAAGTCGTCTGGTTCGAGCTGAACCGCACCTAGGGGGTGTCTCGTCGATCATGCCGGGCTCCCGGCGCCTGGCACCGTGCCTCGCCGCGTTGTCGTCGGTCGCCAACTCCCCCACGCTCGGCTGCGCTCGCGCGGGGGCACCCCCATCGCATCGACTCCCTCCTCCGCCTTGCGATGCACGGCACCAGACGCCGCTCGCTGATCCGGCCTGATCGACGAGACACCCCCCAGCGCGCACCCGCCGTGACGACGTTCGTCGTCCGGCGGGTGCGGGCTGTCTACTGATCCTCGTCTTCTTCCGGGTCGAACGGGTTGTCCGGGATGCCTCCGCCGCCACCGTTGCCGCCCCCGCCGTTCGCCGGCGGAGTCGTCGTGGGCGTCGTCCTCGTCGGGGTCGGCGTCGGGGTCGGGGTGGGCGTCTGGCTCGGGGTCGGCGAGGGAGACTCCGTCGGGGACTCCGACACGCTCGCGGACGGCGACGGGGACTCCGTGGTCGGTTCCTCGGTCGGCGTCGGGGTGGGCGTCGCGGTCCGGGTGGGCTGCACCGCGGCGCCCTGGGTGGTGTTCAGGTCGAACCTGGTGACCTTGCCCATCGCGCCGAAGGTGTACTGGGCCCAGATCTGCGCCGGGAAGCCACCGCCGTTGATCCGGGGCTCGCCGCCCGCCTTGTACATCGGGACCTGCGGGTGCGGGGCCTTGTCGTCCTCGCCGAACAGGCCGACCGAGGTGACCAGGTTCGGGGTGTAGCCGGTGAACCAGGCCGACTTGTTGTCGTCGGAGGTACCGGTCTTGCCGGCGACCTGCTGGCCGTTGCGCAGCGGGTTCTCGCGGACCGAGCGGCGGGCCGTACCGTCGTCGACCACGCCGGTGAGGACCGAGGTGACGGTGTCGGCGGCCTCGCGGCTGATGACCTGCTCGCCGACCGGGTCGGGCAGCTCGACCGTGGTGGCCCGGTGCTCGGCGGACTTCAGCAGGGCCGGGGTGACCTGCCTGCCGTGGTTGGCGAGGGTGGCGTAGGCGCCGGCCATCTCCAGCGGGCTCGCGCCCATCGAGCCGAGGGTCTGGGCCGGTACGGCCTCCAGGCCCTCGGTGTCCATGCCCAGCTCGCCCGCGACGTCGAGCACCTTCTGCATGCCGACGTCCACGCCCATCTGCGCGAAGACGGAGTTGACGGACTTGTTCATCGCCGTCTGGACGGTGATGTCGCCGTAGTCGACGTCGTCCTCGTTCTCCGGGGCGAAGCCGACCCGGGTGCCGTTGTCCACGACCGGGCGCTTGCTGTCGCCGTCGTAGATCGTGTTGGCGGCGATGGGCGTGCCGTCCTGGGTGGTGGCGCCCTCCTCCAGGGCGGCGGCCAGGATCATCGGCTTGAAGGTGGAGGCGGGCTGGTAGTCGTCGCGGGTGGCGTTGTTGGTGTAGTGCTCGACGTAGTCCGTGCCGCCGTACATGGCGAGGACCTTGCCGGTCTTCGGGTCGACGGATACGGCGCCGGCCTGGACGTCCGCGTCGACGTCCCGTTTCTTCGGGTCGAGCCTGCTGGTGAGCTGGTCCTTGACGGCCTTCTCCAGCAGCTTCTGCTTCTTGCTGTCGATGTTGACCGTGATGGTCCAGCCACCGCGCTTGATCTTGGTCAGGGCCTCTTCCATGTCGGCGGCGGCGCCCTGGGCGACCAGCTGCCGGGCGAGTTCCCGGTTGGCCTCCTCGACGATGTAGCCGTTCTGGCCCTCCATGCCGGGGGCGGCCTTGGGGTCCTCGGGCACCGGGAACTTCATGGCGGCGCGCTCGCCTGCGTCGAGCCAGCCCTCCTCGACCATGTTGTCGAGGACGTAGTCCCAGCGCTCGCGGACCAGCTTCTTGCCGGTCGGCGAGGCGGTCGACCAGTCGTAGGAGTTGGGCGCCTGGAGCAGGGCGGCCAGGTAGGCGCCCTGTTCGAGCTTGAGGTCGGCGGCGTCGACGCGGTAGTAGGACTGGGCGGCGGCCTGGATGCCGTAGGCGTCGCGGCCGTAGAAGCTGGTGTTCATGTAGCCCGCGAGGATCTCGTCCTTCGACATCCGGCGGTCCACCTTCAGGGAGATGACCAGTTCCTTGAGCTTGCGGCTGACCGTCTGTTCCTGGGTGAGGTAGTAGTTCTTGACGTACTGCTGGGTGATCGTCGAGCCGCCCTGCTTGCCCTTGCCGGAGAGGGTGTTGAGGACACCGCGGGCGGTGCCCTTCAGGTCGACGCCGGAGTCGCTGTAGAAGGACTTGTTCTCGGCGGCGACGAAGGCCTTCTGGACGGGCTTGGGCACCTCGGCGAGGTCGACGACCTCACGGTTGAGGCCCTTGCGGGCGAGGGTGCTGCCGTTGCTGTACTTGTAGACGTTGCCCTGCTCCTTGGCGAGGGCGTTCCCCTTCGGGATGTCGATCATCAGGTAGAGCACGACGAACGCGCCGATGCCGAGCAGGCACACCCCGAGGAACGTGCCGAGGATCTTCTTCCAGGTGAACAGCCGGCGTATGCCGCTCTTGCCGGTCGCGCCAGCCGCCCCCGACGAACGGCGGCGCCGGGGCGCCGCGCGGCGGCCACCGCGCTGTCGCGCTCGTCTCTCTTCCGCTCGTCCCATGACTGCGTCTGCTCCGCTTCGTTCTCGGTTGTCACACAAGTCGCGTGCGTCAGGTCAGCTCTGAAAGCTAACACCGCTCTATGTGACCAAGTCGGTTCGATCCGGTCTTTTCTGGACGTGACAATCAGCACCCGTCCCAACGGAACCGACGCTCGGGAGGGGGTTGTGGTTGCCGTGACGGGGTAATCTGTTATCACTTAGCTAGACCGAAGCTATGCAGTCGCAGCCACCGCTGCGCAGCCACGCAGTACGAGAACGGGGGACCACCCATGGCCAGAAACGAGACCGCGGCCGTCGCCGACCTGCCCGAGATGCCCGAGCCCCGCGTCCGGGAGTTCACCGCGCACAGCATCGGCGGCGGGCTCGCCCTGCTGCTGGGCCTGCTCGGGGTGCTCACCGGCATCGGCCTGGTGCTCTCCGCCACGGCCGTCCCGACGACCGGCGCCAAGGCCGCGCTGGTCATCGGAGGCATCGTGCTCGGCCTCGCCTCCTTCATCGCCATGTCCGGGCTGAACATGGTGGCGCCGGGCGAGGCCCGCGTGGTCCAGCTCTTCGGGCGGTACCGGGGCACGATCCGGCAGGACGGCCTGCGCTGGGTGAACCCGCTGACCTCCCGCACCAAGATCTCGACGCGGGTCCGCAACCACGAGACCGCCGTCCTGAAGGTCAACGACGCCTACGGCAACCCGATCGAGCTGGCCGCGGTCGTGGTGTGGAAGGTCGAGGACACCGCGCAGGCCACCTTCGAGGTGGACGACTACATCGAGTTCGTCGCCACCCAGACCGAGGCGGCCGTCCGGCACATCGCCATCGAGTACCCGTACGACGCCCACGACGAGGACGCCCTCTCGCTGCGCGGCAACGCCGAGGAGATCACCGAGAAGCTGGCCCTCGAACTGCACGCCCGCGTCGAGGCGGCCGGCGTGAAGATCGTCGAGTCCCGCTTCACGCACCTCGCCTACGCCCCCGAGATCGCCTCGGCGATGCTCCAGCGGCAGCAGGCCGGCGCGGTGGTCGCGGCGCGGCGGCAGATCGTGGACGGCGCGGTCGGCATGGTCGAGGCGGCGCTGGACCGGATCGCCGAGCGGGACATCGTGGAACTCGACTCCGAACGGAAGGCGGCGATGGTGTCCAACCTGATGGTGGTGCTGTGCGGGGATCGCGCCGCGCAGCCGGTCCTCAACACCGGGACGCTCTACCAGTGACGGACTCTCCGGACGGACCCACTCCCCGGCGCCGGCCGCAGCAGCAGCGCAAGCAGGTGCTGCTGCGGCTCGACCCGCTGGTGTACGAGGCGCTGGCCCGCTGGGCGAGCGACGAGCTGCGCTCGGCCAACGCGCAGATCGAGTTCCTGCTGCGCCGGGCGCTGGCCGAGGCCGGCCGGCTGCCCGGCGAGGCGGGACCGATCCCGCGCCGGGGCCGGCCGCCCAAGAGGCCGGGGGACGGCCCGGACGACGAGCAGGCCAAGGCGTAGACACAAGGTGTAGACACAAGTTGTAGACACAAGGCGTATACACGCGACGTATACATGGTGTGTAGAGTGGCGGCCATGTCCATCGGTCACACCCTTCTCGGCCTGCTCGAGTCCGGCCCCCGCCACGGCTACGACCTCAAGCGCGCCTTCGACGCGAAATTCGGTCAGGACCGGCCGCTCCACTACGGCCAGGTCTACTCGACGATGTCCCGCCTGCTGAAGAACGGGCTCGTCGAAGTCGACGGCATCGAGCCCGGCGGCGGCCCCGAGCGCAAGCGGTACGCGATCACCGACGCCGGGATCACCGACGTCGAACGGTGGCTCGCCACCCCGGAGAAGCCCGAGCCGTACCTCCAGTCGACCCTCTACACCAAGGTCGTCCTCGCGCTGCTCACCCACCGGAACGCGGCCGACATCCTCGACGGCCAGCGCGCCGAACACCTGCGCATGATGCGGATCCTCACCGACCGCAAGCGCAAGGGCGACCTCGCCGACCAGCTCATCTGCGACCACGCGCTGTTCCACCTGGAGGCCGACCTGCGCTGGCTGGAGCTGACCGCCGCGCGTCTCGACAAGCTGGCCGCGGCGGTGGTGTCCGAGTGAGCGCCCCCGCCGGTGCCCTGCTCGTGGCCGAGGGGCTGCGCAAGACGTACGGGCCGACGACGGCGCTGGACGGCGCCGAGTTCTCCATCCACCCCGGCGAGGTCGTCGCCGTCATGGGCCCCTCCGGGTCCGGCAAGTCCACCTTGCTGCACTGCCTCGCCGGGATCGTCACCCCCGACGCGGGATCGATCACGTACGCCGGACGCGAGCTGGCCACCATGAGCGACGCCGGGCGCAGCGCGCTGCGGCGCAGCGAGTTCGGGTTCGTCTTCCAGTTCGGGCAGTTGGTGCCGGAGCTGAGCTGTGTGGAGAACGTGGCACTGCCGCTGCGGCTGAACGGCACGCCCCGCAAGACCGCCGAGCGCACGGCCCGGGAGTGGATGGCCCGGCTGGAGGTCGAGGACATCGCGAAGAAGCGGCCCGGCGAGGTCTCCGGCGGTCAGGGGCAGCGCGTCGCGGTGGCGCGGGCGCTGGTCACGAGCCCCAGGGTGCTGTTCGCCGACGAGCCGACCGGCGCCCTCGACTCCCTCAACGGCGAGCGCGTGATGGAGCTGCTGACGGACGCGGCCCGGTCCACCGACGCGGCGGTCGTGCTGGTCACCCACGAGGCGCGGGTGGCCGCCTGGTCCGACCGCGAGATCGTCGTACGGGACGGCAGGTCGCGGGACATGGAGCGGATCGTATGAACCTGCGGCAGTGGACGAGGGACCTGGGCCTCGGGTTCCGGTTCGCGTTCGCCGGCGGGCGGGAGGGGTGGATCCGCACCCTGCTGACCGCCGTCGGAGTCGGCCTCGGGGTGGCGCTGCTGCTGCTCACGACCGCGATCCCGAACGCGCTGGAGGCACGGCACGACCGGGAGAGCGCCCGCTCGGACCTCCTGTTCAGCCAGACCGAGCCGGAGAAGGGCGACGACACCCTGCTGGTCGCCGACGCCGGTACATCCTTCCGCGACAAGGACATCCGGGGACGGGTGCTGGAGCCGGAGGGGCCGCACGCTCCCGTGCCGCCCGGCCTCGACAGGCTCCCCGGCGTGGACGAGATGGTCGTCTCCCCCGCCCTGAAGCGGCTGCTGGAGTCGGACGAGGGGAAGCTGCTGCGCGACCGGCTGCCGCAGCGGATCGTCGGCACCATCGGGGAGAGCGGGCTGATCGGCTCGCAGGAACTCGCCTTCTACCGGGGCGGCGAGGGGCTCGCGGCACGGCTGGACGACGGGGCGTCCCGGATCGAGCGGTTCGGTGATCCGCTGCCCTCGTCGGAGCGGATGGACCCGGTGCTGCTCCTGCTGGTGCTGGTCGTCTTCGTGGTGCTGCTGATGCCGGTCGGCGTGTTCGTCGCCACGGCCGTGCGGTTCGGCGGCGAGCGCCGCGACCGGCGGCTCGCGGCGCTGCGGCTGGTCGGCTCCGACAGCCGGATGACCCGGCGGGTGGCCGCGGGCGAGGCGATGGCCGGGGCGCTGCTCGGGCTGGTCTTCGGCACCGGGTTCTTCCTGATCGGCCGTCAGTGGGCCGGATCGGTGGAGGTCTTCCGGTTCAGCGCGTTCCCGAGCTACCTGGACCCCTCGCCGCTGCTGGCACTGCTGGTCGCCGTCGCGGTGCCCGCCGCGGCCGTGCTGGTCACCCAGGTCGCGCTGCGCGGAGTGGTGATCGAACCCCTCGGGGTGGTGCGCACGGCACGGCCCGCGCGGCGCCGGCTGTGGTGGCGGCTGCTGCTGCCGCTGGCGGGTCTCGCGATGCTGTACCCGATGATCGGCAACGGCCGGGACGAGGGCGAGTTCAACCAGTACCTCGTCACCGGCGGTGTGCTGCTGCTCCTGGTCGGCGTGACCGCGCTGCTGCCGTGGATCGTCGAGGCGGTCGTCGCCCGGCTCGGCGCGGGTGCGGTGTCCTGGCAGCTCGCCGTACGGCGGCTCCAGTTGAGCAGCGGCTCCGCGGCCCGCATGGTCAACGGCATCGCTGTGGCGGTGGCCGGGGCGATCGCGCTGCAGATGCTGTTCGCGGGCGTCGAGGACGACTACACGAAGAACACCGGGCAGGACCTCACCCGCGCCCAGATGCAGGTCGGCGTCCCGGCGGGCCTCTCGCTCGACGCCGCCCGCGCCCGCTTCGAGGCGACCGAGGGCGTCACCCGGGTCTACGGCTTCTCCGAGGGCGTGTTCGGCGACCGGGCCGAGGACCCGGAGCGGTTCACGCAGGTGGCCGTCGGCGACTGCGGATCCCTGCGGGAGCTGGCCGCGCTGCCCTCCTGCCGGGACGGCGACGTGTTCGTCCTGGAGGGCGCCGAGTACGACACCGCCGGGCCGGCCCTGGCCCGGCCCGGCGGCACGCTGTACATCGGCTCCACCCCGTCCGGCGACGAGTCGAAGCCGGTCGCCTGGCCCGTGCCGGAGGACATCAAGCGGGCCCGCTCGGTCCCGGACCCCACCGGCACCCGGCGCGGCGGCATCCTGCTCACCCCGAGCGCCCTGCCCCGCGAGGCCGCGGCGGCCGTGCCCGGCCAGCTCTATCTGCGGCTGGACGAGTCCGTGCCGGACGCCCGGGAGTACGTGCGCAACACCGCCGCGGACATCGACCCGTTCGTGGAGCCGATGACCTGGGTGGCCGCCAAGCAGAGCAACCGGTTCGCGGCCATTCGCACCGGCCTGTTCGTCGGCGCGACGTGTGTGCTGCTGCTGATCGGGGCGAGTCTGCTCGTCTCCCAGCTGGAGCAGTTGCGTGAACGCCGCAAGCTGCTGTCCTCGCTGGTCGCCTTCGGCACGCGGCGCCGGACGCTGAGTCTGTCGGTGCTGTGGCAGACGGCGGTGCCGATCGCGCTCGGTCTCGCGCTGGCCTGCGTGGTGGGGCTGACGCTGGGCACGGTGCTGCTGAAGATGACGGACACCGCGGTGCGGGTGGACTGGGCGAGCGTGCTGGCGATGACGGGGATGGGCGCGGGCGTGGTCCTCGCCGTGACTCTGCTCAGCCTGCCGCCGCTGATCCGGCTGATGCGTCCGGAGGGCCTGCGCACGGAGTAGCTCCGCCGGGCCGCCCCAGTGCCTACTGAGAGGGGTGGCTCGGGCCGTGGGCGGCTGCGGGCCGGTGGGGGTTGATCGCGCAGTTCCCCGCGCCCCTGGGCGGGGTGCCTTGGCCCGGGTCCGCCGGCGCTCTGGGTGGGGCCTCCCCGGCCGCCTCCTTCAGCGCCCTGGGTGGGGCGCGTCAGGTTGGTTCGTCCAGCACTCGTACCGGTAGCGGGCGCAAGGCGTCGCGCAGGGCGGAGGCGAGTTCCGTGTACTCCGCGCCGCGTGCCGCGCCCGCTCGCATGGCGAGGGCGATGCGGCGGGTGGGGGCGGGGTCGGCGAAGTAGCCGGTGAGGAGCTGGTTGCTGCGGCTGGTCTCCACCTTGAGGGCGGTGCGTGGCAGCAGGGTGCAGCCGAGGCCGCCGGCGACCAGCTGGACCAGGGTGGACAGGCCGGCCGCGGTGGTGGTCACGGGGGCGTCCTCGCGGCCGGCCTCGCGGCAGATGTCGAGGGCCTGGTCGCGCAGGCAGTGGCCCTCGTCCAGCAGCAGCAGGTTCAGCTCCTTCAGGGCCTCGCGCGGGATGCCCTCACGGCCGCCGAGCGCGTGGTCGAGGGGCGTGACCAGGACGAAGTCCTCGTCGAACAGCGGCAGTTCCACCACCCCCGGCACGCCCAGCGGAACCGCGAGCAGCAGCAGGTCGAGCCGGCCGGTGGTGAGGCCGTCGAGGAGGTTGGCGGTCTGCTCCTCGTGGACCTGGAGGTCGAGGTCGGGGTAGCGCTCGTGGACCAGGCGCAGCACGGTCGGCAGCAGATACGGCGCGACGGTCGGGATCACGCCGAGCCGCAGCGCCCCGGTGAACGGCGCCCGCACCGCCTCGGCCTCCTCCATCAGCGCGCCCACTTCCTCCAGGACCGCTTTCGCGCGGACGGCGAGGCGCTCGCCGGCGGGCGAGAGCAGCACCTTGCGGGTCGTACGCTCGAGGAGGGTGACTCCCAGCACCTCCTCCAGGGCGGAGACGGCGCCGGAGAGCGCGGGCTGGCTCATGCCGATCGCCGCTGCGGCGTCGCGGAAGTGCAGATGCTCGGCGACGGCGGCGAAGGCCCGGAGCTGGGCGAGACTGGGCTGGCGGCGCTTGCCGGCATGACCCATGGGGTTCACGTTACCTACAGTCACTAATAGCTACCTCCGATCAACACGACCGAGTGTAGCTATTTCACTAATCAATGCGCGCTGTGCCACGATCATGCACGTCCAACCCATGGGAAACACCCGTCAAAAGCGGGTGTTTCTTCGCTGCGCTGCAAGGAGAGCTAGTGCTCACTGTCGGTGACAAGTTCCCCGAGTTCGAACTGACCGCCTGCGTCTCGCTGGAGAAGGGCAAGGAGTTCGAGAAGATCAACCACAAGACCTACGAGGGCAAGTGGAAGGTGATCTTCGCCTGGCCCAAGGACTTCACCTTCGTGTGCCCGACCGAGATCGCGGCCTTCGGCAAGCTGAACGACGAGTTCGCCGACCGTGACGCTCAGGTCCTCGGCTTCTCCGGCGACTCCGAGTTCGTCCACCACGCCTGGCGCAAGGACCACGACGACCTGCGCGACCTGCCGTTCCCGATGATGGCCGACTCCAAGCACGAGCTGATGCGTGCCCTCGGCATCGAGGACGAGGAGGGCTTCGCCAAGCGCGCGGTCTTCATCGTGGACCAGAACAACGAGATCCAGTTCACCATGGTGACCGCCGGCTCCGTCGGCCGTAACCCCAAGGAGGTCCTGCGGGTCCTCGACGCCCTGCAGACGGACGAGCTGTGCCCCTGCAACTGGAACAAGGGCGACGAGACCCTGGACCCGGTCGCGCTGCTGGCTGGTGAGTGACGCATGTCGCTGGACGCGCTGAAGTCCCGTATACCGGACTACGCCAAGGACCTGAAGCTCAACCTGGGCTCGGTCATCGGCAACTCCGAGCTTCCCGCCCAGCAGCTGTGGGGCACCGTGCTGGCGACCGCCATCGCCTCGCGCTCCCCGATCGTGCTGCGTGAGCTGGAGCCGGAGGCGAAGGCGAACCTCACGCCGGAGGCCTACTCCGCGGCCAAGTCCGCGGCGGCCATCATGGCGATGAACAACGTCTTCTACCGCACCCGCCACCTGCTGTCGGACCACGAGTACGGCAACCTGCGCGCCGGTCTGCGGATGAACGTCATCGGCAACCCCGGCGTCGACAAGGTCGACTTCGAGCTGTGGTCGTTCGCCGTGTCCGCGATCAACGGCTGCGGCATGTGCCTGGACTCGCACGAGCAGGTGCTGCGCAAGGCGGGCCTCGACCGCGACGTGATCCAGGAGGCCTTCAAGATCGCCTCCGTGATCCAGGCGGTCGGCGTCACCCTGGACGCCGAGGCGGTCCTGGCCGAGTGACCCGGCCGACCCGCTGACGAAGCGCCGAAGGCCCCGTCCACCCACCGGTGGACGGGGCCTTCGGCGTGCGCGGGACCCGTCAGGCGTCCGGCTCCGAGGGCGGCAGGCCGGAGGCCGCGTCGCTCGCCGTGGCCCCGTGGGGCGGCGGGGAGTGCCGTAGCGCGGACTCCTGTGCGTATGCCCGCAGATAGCCGACGACCGTGTTCGTCACCGCCACCAGCGGTACGGCGACCACCGCGCCGCCGATCCCGGCCACCATGCCGCCCGCCGCGACGGACAGCACCACGGCGAGCGGATGCACCCGCACGGCCCGGCCGAGGATGAACGGCTGGAGGATGTGCCCCTCGATCTGCTGTACGGCGAGCACCACGGCCAGCGTCATCACGGCCGTGAACACGCCCTGGGTCACCAGCGCGACGACCACCGCCAGGGCCCCGGACACGACCGCGCCGACCAGCGGGATGAACGCGAACAGGAAGATGAAGACGGCCAGCGGGACGGCCATCGGCACGTCCAGGAAGTAGATGCCCAGGCCGATGAAGATCGCGTCGATCAGGGCCACTATCACCGTGCCGCGCACATACGCGGTCAGCGTCCGCCACGCCCGGGGCCCCGCGCCCGCCACCCCCGGCCGGGCGGCGGCCGGGACCAGCTTCAGCGTCCACTCCCAGATGCGCCGGCCGTCGTAGAGCAGGAACAGCGTCGAGAAGACGGCGAGCAGGATGCCGGTGAGCGCCTCGACGACGACCGTCACACCCTCCAGGCCCGCGCTGGTGATCTGCTCGGTGTTGGCGCCGACCGCCTCGCGCAGGTTCTCCGCGATGTCGTTGATCTGCTTGTCGGTGACGTGGAACGGGCTGGCCAGCAGCCAGCGGCGCAGCTCGTCGATGCCGCCCTGGACCTGGTCGGAGAGGTCGTCGATGTTCTCCATGACCTGCCAGGTCACGAACCAGCCGACCAGGCCCATCACCACGAACCCGAGCAGCGCGGCCAGCGCGGTGGCGAGCCCGCGCGGCACCCCGAGACGCCGCAGCCGGACGACGGTCGGCTGGAGCAGCGCCGTCATCAGCAGCGCGGCGACGAACGCCAGCACCACCAGCTGGACGGCGCTGATGACCCGCATGAGCACCCAGACCGTGCCGGCCAGCACCAGCAGCCGCCAGCCGGCCTCGGCGGCGACCCGGACGCCCCACGGCACGGCCTGCGCCGGATCGGGGCGGGGCGCGACGGCCGGGGCGTAGCCGGGAGGCGGTGGCACCTGCGCGGGCGACCCGGCCGGCTCACGCTCGGCGTCCGCGTGCTTCTGCTCCGCCTCCGCCCGGCGTTCCTCCCACTGTCTGCCCATGCGGTTCAGGCCGGCGCCCAACCGGCCCAGCCATCCTGGCACTCGCGACATGTTCCGCCCCTTCCCCCGTCGGTCCCCACCACTCCTCCCTGGAGTCGTCCCGACAGACCGTACATGGCGACAGCCCCTCACCGTAGAACGGCGAGGGGCTGCGCGGAGCCGGGCGGGGTACGGGCCGCGGCCTAGTACCAGTGGTTGGCCTGCCAGAACGACCAGGCGCCGCAGGGGCTGCCGTAGCGCTCGTTCATGTAGTTCAGGCCCCACTTGATCTGGGTGGCCGGATTGGTCTGCCAGTCGGCGCCGGCGGACGCCATCTTGGACCCGGGCAGCGCCTGGAAGAGGCCGTAGGCGCCGGAAGAGGGGTTGACCGCGCGGTAGTTCCAGTCCGACTCGTGGTCCACGATGTTGCTGAAGCAGGTCCACTGGTCGCCCGGCACCATCTGACGGGCCATCGACTGGATCTGCGCGATGGAGTACGAGCTCTGGACGGCGAAGGACGAGGCGTCGGCGCGGGCGGCGTCGCGGCTGGCCTTCTGCTCGGCCTCTTCCCGCTCCTTGGCTTCCTTCGCCTCCTGCGCCGCCTTCTCGGCGGCTTCCTTCTTCGCGATCGCGGTCTCGGCGGCCTTCTTGCGGGCCGCCTCCTCGGCGTCCTTCTTCGCGGTCGCGTCCGCGGCGATGGCCTGTACGTCGGCCTGCTGCGTCAGGGACGCGGTCTGCACCTGGGCCTGCTGGCCCGCGGGGATGTCCGCGAGAAGCGTCAGGTCGGTTGCCGCCGCCTCGGCGTCGTTGTTCTGCGCGGTGCTGCCCGAGGCAACGCCGACGACGCTTCCGACTGCGGTGACCGCGGTGGCCGAGGCCACTGCGAATCCCCGGACCGAAATCCGGCTCACACGGTTTCCTTCCAGCATCGCCCGCTTCGGTGACCCTGGCGGACGCAATCGTGCCCCTGGCACTGGCCTCCCCAACTACGGGGTCACGGGAGGCGCGGGCCCGGTGGGCAACTCCCTCGCGGGGAGCGCCGCATGGTGCGCGGGCGGCATACGACGGTTGCTATGGAGTTAGCGGGTGGTTCTGAAGTTGTGCCGTACCTCCCCCACTGCCTTAAGGGCGTGGGCGGTACCCCCACGGGTACAGGTGTGTCGTATGCGGGGCCTGACAGGAGTGAGACTCTGCCGCAAGGCGACGCCGCAAGGCAATTCCCAGTTGCGTGTGAAAGCTCACATCCCGTTTGGGTGCCGGGATTTCATCGTTTCCGCACAAGCGAAGGCGCCGCCCGGCTAGGCTCTTCGCCTTTCCGGACGGCGCCAACTCGCCTTCAATCGCCCCGAGATGGGGCGGACGGATCAGAAGGTCGGAAGAAACTCAGATCTGCCCTTCCTCCAGCATTTCGGTCACAAGTGCGGCGATCTGGGACCTCTCGGACCGGGTCAGGGTGACATGCGCGAACAGCGGATGTCCCTTCAGCTTCTCCACGACGGCCACGACACCGTCGTAGCGTCCGACCCGGAGGTTGTCCCGCTGGGCCACGTCGTGGGTGAGCACCACCCGGGAATTCGCCCCGATCCGGGACAGAACGGTCAGCAGGACGTTCCGCTCCAGCGACTGGGCCTCGTCCACGATCACGAACGCGTCGTGCAGCGAACGCCCGCGGATGTGGGTGAGCGGCAGCACCTCCAGCATGCCGCGCGCGGTGACCTCCTCGATGACCTCGCGGCTGGTGACCGCCGAGAGGGTGTCGAAGACGGCCTGCGCCCAGGGGCTCATCTTCTCCGCCTCGGTGCCGGGCAGATAGCCGAGCTCCTGCCCGCCGACCGCGTACAGCGGACGGAAGACCATCACCTTCTCGTGCTGACGGCGCTCCAGCACCGCCTCCAGGCCCGCGCACAGCGCCAGCGCCGACTTGCCGGTGCCGGCCCGGCCGCCCATCGAGACGATCCCGACGTCCGGGTCGAGCAGCAGGTCGAGCGCGATGCGCTGCTCGGCGCTGCGCCCCTTGATGCCGAACGCCTCCCGGTCGCCGCGCACCAGCCGCACATTGCCCTCCGGCGTCACCCGGCCGAGCGCCTTGCCGCGCTCGGACTGGATGGTCAGGCCGGTGTGCACGGGCAGGCCGGCGGCCTCGGGGACGTGGATGTGCCCCTCTTCGAACAGGATGTCGACCTGCTCGCCCGACAGGGTCAGTTCGGACATCCCGGTCCAGCCGGAGGCGTCCGTGATGGCGAGTTCGGCGCGGTACTCCTCGGCGAGGAGCCCGACGGAGGACGCCTTGATCCTCAGCGGCAGGTCCTTCGACACGACGGTGACGTCGAACCCCTCGGCCTGCAGATTGCGGGCGACCGCGAGGATGCGGGAGTCGTTGTCCCCCAGGCGGTAGCCGCTGGGCAGCACGCTGGGGTCCGAGTGGTTGAGCTCGACACGGACGGTACCGCCGAGATCCCCGGTGGGGATGGGGGCGTCGAGACGGCCGTACCGCACCCGGAGGTCGTCGAGCAGGCGCAGGGCCTGCCGGGCGAAGTACCCGAGTTCGGGATGGTGCCGCTTGGCCTCCAGCTCCGTGACCACGACGACGGGGAGCACGACCTCGTGCTCGTCGAAGCGGCTCAGGGCGTTCGGGTCGGCCAGCAGGACGCTGGTGTCGAGAACATAGGTGCGCCGGTCTGGCTTGTGGCGCTGTGCGCTGGTCACCACGGAAGGACGTACCCCCTCGGATGAGGTCGGGGAGCGACGGAGTGGAAGCTGGGCCGGGAGGCGGAGGAAATCCAGGCCGGTCGCCGGCCCTCGTGCACCACGGGCCGAAAACCGGCCCTCCGCCGCTGCTTCCGTGCCGAGACCGCACGGTGGGGCTGGTGCAAAGGGCCTCCCGGGCGGACGACCCCGTGCCGCCCGCTGAGATCCGACACCCGTGGTTCGGGCGTCGACCTGTCTGGTCTATGCCCTCGAACAGGCGATGCCATGCCACGGCATATGACGGCGCGCCGGTGAACTCCACGTGACATGCGCCGTCTTGCCGCCGTTTGCCCCACGCCGGAAGGGGTACCCGTACGCCCCTCGGAGGGACGTTTGTGCGTCAGCCGCCGTAACGGCGGTGGCGTGCCGCGTAGTCACGCAGGGCGCGCAGGAAGTCCACCTTGCGGAAAGCCGGCCAGAAGACGTCGCAGAAGTAGTACTCCGAATGGGCCGTCTGCCACAGCATGAATCCGGACAGCCGCTGCTCGCCGCTGGTGCGGATCACCAGGTCGGGGTCGGGCTGGTCGCCGGTGTACAGGTGCCGCCCGATCATGTCGATGTCGACGGCCTCGGCCAGCTCCTTCAGGGAGGTCCCCTGCTCGGCGGCCTCGTGCAGCATCGAGCGGACCGCGTCGGCGATCTCCTGCCGGCCGCCGTAGCCGATGGCGACGTTGACCAGTATCCCGTCGATGCGGGCGGTGGCCTCCTCGGCCTCCTTCAGGGTGGTCTGCATGCCCGCCGGCAGCAGGTCCATGGTGCCCACGTGGTGCACCCGCCAGCGACCGTCGGCGGCGAGGGTGCGCACGACGTCCTCGATGATGCCGAGCAGCGGGACGAGTTCCTCCTGCGGCCGGTCGAAGTTGTCCGTCGACAGCAGCCAGAGGGTGACGACCTCGACGTCCGTCTCGGTGCACCAGCCGAGGAACTCCTCGATCTTGTCGGCGCCGGCCCGGTGGCCGTGCACGGTGCTGGAGCCCGCCGCCTTCGCCCAGCGGCGGTTGCCGTCCATGATCACGCCGATGTGCTTGGGCACCTGAGCGTGGTCCAGGTGGCCTTCCACCCGGCGTGCGTAGAGCCTGACCAGCAGGCCGCGCAGCTTGTCGCGCAGGTTCACGTGATTGTCAGCCCCTCCGGTGCGGATCGGACAGGGGACGGGCACGGCGCGCCGGCGGCGCCTGGGCCGGGCGCGGATTCGGGTGCGCCCCTGTCCGTATGGCGGTCCCCGGGGCGAAGCCTACCCCTGCGGTGGGGGGTGGCCGGGTGTGGGGGCGGGGGCGGGCGGTTCCGGGGGACGGGAGCCGTCGGTTCCGGGCGCCAGGGCCGGCGGCGGGCGGGGCGGACGGCTGCCGGCACGGGAGCCATCGGTTCTGGGCGCCGGGGCCGCGGGCCGGGGCGGGCGGCTTTTGGGCGTCGGCGCCGCCGGCCGGAGCGGGCGGTTTCGGGTGCTGGTTCCGCGGACTGCCGGGGAAAGAAAAACGGGCCGGTCCGTGGGGGGGAGACGGACCGGCCCGAGGGGGGGTTTCCACCATAACCCTTCGTAAGGGTTGGCGCGCACATCGGCGCGCCACAACTACTCTCCGAAGTTGCCCGGCGACGCCGCGCTGGGCGCGGAAAGCCCCGTTCACAGGGGGTGAGTGGCCGGTTCACAGCCCTCCGCAGACCCGCGCGGCATCCCCCGTGCGGGCGACACCGGCATGTCGGCGTCCGCTTGACGCGCGTCGGCCGGGGCGAAAGCGGAGGCGGGGCGGGGCGCCGCGCAGCCCCCTCCACTGCGCGATGCCGCCCGCGCAGCTTTGCTGACGCGAATTACCTGACCTGAACTTACGTGAGGGGGAGGCGCAAACGAGTCGTTTCCCATAACGATGTGAAAACAGTGTGAATGAAGAGACGGATGTGGTGACTGCGACAGCTGTGTGACGGAGGCTAGAGGGTGGGCTTCCGCGCCTCGAACAGATGCCGGGTGCTGTGGGCGACGAACGCCCCCTCCGCCCGGATCCGCTCGTGCAACGCGCGCAGCTGCGGCTCGTACGCCTCGACGGTGAAGCCGGGCACCATCCAGACCACCTTCCGCAGGAAGTGCACGACGGCGGCGATGTCGTGGAACTCCATCCGCAGCCGCTCCGCCCGCAGGTCCACGACCTCGAGGCCCGCCGCCTCGGCGTCGGCGCGCTCCCGCTCCGGGTCACGCCCCCGGCGTACCTCCTCGGGCTGGGGCCCCAGGAAGTACTCCACGAGCTCGAAGACGCTGCTCGGCCCGACGTGCTGGGCGAAGTACGTGCCGCCGGGCCGGAGCACCCGCGCGATCTCGGCCCAGTGGGGCGTGACGGGGTGCCGGCTCGCGACCAGGTCGAAGGCGCCGTCCGCGAACGGCAGCGGAGCGTCCTCGGGGGCGGCGACGACCACGACGCCGCGCGGCGCGAGCAGGGCGGTGGCCTTGGCGACGTTCGGCGGCCAGCCCTCGGTGGCGGCGACGAGGGCGGGGGCGGAGGGCGCCCGGCCGAGCGCGAAGTCCAGGACCTCACCTCCCCCGGTCTGGACGTCCAGCACGGCACGCGCCGCGCCCAGCCGTCCGGCCAGCGACTCGGCGTACCGCCAGGAGGGCCGTGCCTCGGTGGCCCGGCCCTCGAACCAGGAGAAGTCCCAGCCCTCGGTGGGGACGGAGGCACCTTCGACGATCAGTTCCTGGAAGGTGCGGGTGTGCGCGCTGTCCATGGACTGATCGTCGCCGACTCCCGCGCGGGCGACCAACGGGTTTCTGCCGCGGCTCCCGCCGCTCAGTCGACCAGCGGCCGGACCCGCTCCGCCGCGAACCGGATGAACCCCTCGGGGTCGGGCTCGTCGGCGGTCGGCTGGAGGACGACGGTGTCGGCACCGGCCTCGGCCAGCCGCCGTACGGCCTCGGCGACGTCCGCCGCGTCCCCCGCGACGCCGAGGTCGGGGACATCGGCGAGGCCTTCGGCGGCCAGCTCGGCACGCAGCCGGTCGGAGGCGCCGGGACCGGTGGCGGTCAGCAGATAGACGACGACGTGATGCGGCGGCTCGGTCCCGTCACGGCCGGCCGTCGCGCGCCCCTCCTCGATGAGCTGCCGGGCCCGCCGTACGCCGTCCGGCGGGGTGGACGCGGTCAGGATGGTCCCGTCGGCGGCCTCTCCCGACAGCCGCAGCGAGCGAGGACCGGTGACTCCGGCGAGCACCGGGGCCGGTGCGAGGGGCGGCCAGTCGAGGGCGACGTCGTCGAGCCGTACGTACCGCCCCTCGGTGGTGACCCGCTCCCCGCGCAGCAGGGCCCGCAGCGCGACCAGGTACTCCCGCAGCAGGGTCACCGGCGACTCCGCCCGGGCTCCGACCTGCCCCATCCAGTCCTGTACGCCGTGTCCCACGCCCAGGATCGCGCGGCCGGGGAACATCCGGTGCAGGGACGCCGCCTCCATCGCCGTGACCGCCACATTCCGCAACGGCACGGGCAGCAGCCCGACCCCCACCTTCATCCGCTCGGTCCAGGCGAGCGCGGCGGCGGCCGTGGAGATCCCGCCCTCCAGGAAGCAGTCCTCCCACAGCCACAGCTCGTCGAGTCCGGCGTCGTCGGCGAGGCGCGCGAGGGCACGCAGTCGCTCGGGCGGAAGTTGCGGGCGGAACACTGCGCCGAGTCCAGTCATGAACACTTCCTAGCCGGAGCGGTGGACACGGACAACTCCTTTACGTCACCCGCTGGTTGTCGGCCTCTGGCGCAGCACCTCGTCGACGCGGTGCCGGCTGATGTCCTGGCCCGGGCCTTCCATTCATCCAACGAGGGCGACGGACATCTGGAGCAGGCTCTTGCGCATGCTGGCAGTCTGATCCACCGGAACGTGCCGGAACGGAAGGTGGGCTCGCATGGGTCGGCGGTGGCGCGACGGGCGGGGGACGCTGGTGGTCCACGGGGCCACGGGCGAGATCCGAGTCCCCCTGGAGATCGCGACGTCCTACCGGGCCCGCACAAAAGGCCTGCTCGGCCGGGACACGGTGCACGGCGCGCTGCTCCTCTCCCCCGCCGGCAGCATCCACACCTTCGGCATGCGCATCCCCATCGATGTCGCCTACCTCGACCGCCGGCTCCGGGTCATCGCCGTACGCACGATGCAGCCGGGGCGGCTGGGGCTGCCCCGGCTGCGGGCTCGGCATGTGGTGGAGGCGGGGGCGGGGGTGATGGCGGGGTGGGGGTTGAGCGCGGGGGTGGCGGTGAGGATCGTGGCTCGGGGACAGGAAGAGAAGGCAGGGAGCGATGGGTAACGTCACGCTCCGCCTGGACGGCCGGGTGCTCCCGGGGACGCCGTATGACCGAAGCCCTCACGCGAGGGTGGGTGGGCAGGGCAGCGGCACGGCGGCCGGGTGGGGAGTCAGCGGCTCCCTCCAGGCTGTGGCAGTTTCAGCTTCAGCGGGCCGCAGCCGAGGCGGGCGGCCTCGGCCTCGACGTAGCGGGGGAAGAGGGTGCGTACGTCCGCGCTCATCCCGCTGTCGTTGACCTGTACGAGGAACACCGTCGTGCCTGTCTGGCAACGGGCCCGGAAGACGCCGAGGTTGGGGCCTATGCCCCCGAGGCCGGCGTCGGAGCTCACCCGGTCGCCCTCGTCGAGCGCCATCCTCCCGAAGATCGCGGCCAGTCGCGGGTCCTCGACGGTCATCAGGCGCTGTTTCGGCTGCGAGCCGGTGATGCCCCGGTCGCAGGTGCGCACCGGGCCGCGCCCGTTGGTGATCACGGGGTAGTAGTCCGGCTTGCGTTTCTTGCCCAGGGACAGTCCCTTGATGCCGCAGAGCGCGTCCGGCTTCTCCGTGCGGGTGTAGCGGGCGGCCTTCGGCAGGCGTTCGACCGGATCGGCGATCGTGCCGGTGCAGCCCAGGTCCGCGCTGACCTTGTTGACGAGCTTCACGACCATGCGGGCCATCCAGTCCCGCTCCTCGGTACGCGGCTCCAGGTCACCGATCCAGCCGCCCCGGGCGATATCGACGACGGTCGGCCCGTCCAAGTCGCCGGGCCGGCCCAGGCAGCCGTCCGGGATGGCGAGCCAGGCGCGGTTGTCCGAGGCCATGCCCAGGAGCCCGCCGCCGAGCGGGGTGAGACGGGCGGAGAGGAACTCATCAGCCCACGTGCCATCGTCGCCGGCCCGATCGTCCAGCCGGTGCACCCGGGCGGTGAGCGCCCATTCGTCGCCATCGCTGTTGGTCAACTGGCAATTGCCGGTGGGACCGTCCAAGCGCTTACCGTGCAGTACGGGCGCCTCGACCGCCTTGACGTCCTCGGGCTCGCGGAACATCGGCGCGAGGTCGTCGCGGGACAACGCGCCCCAGCACACCTCGTCCGACGCGAACGGCCCGGCCTGCGTCTGCCAGGCCGTGCCGCCGACGCCGAGCAGCACCCCGGCGAGACCTGCGGCCAGCAGCGGCCGGACCCGGCCACGAAGCAGTCTGCGCCAGTGCCACCAGCGCAGGCGCCGCTCGCTGAGCAGCTCCCGCTCGGCGGGCAGGGGCCGCTCGTCCCGGCTCGGCTCGTCAGCAGTACTGCTCACCGGGCGGCTCCCTTGGGGGCTATGGGGGCACAGCCCAGGCGAGCGGCGGCCGCGTTGACGAAGGCGGCGAGATGGCCTGCGTCGGTGGAGGCGCCCATCAGGAAGGTGGCGGGCCGGCCGGCGCAGTCGGCTCGTACGATCGCGTGCTTCTCACCGATGGTGCCCGTGCCGCGCCAGCCGGGGGCCACGGGGCGTTCGCCCGCGATGCCGTCGAACACCGCGGCCAGCCGGGGCTGCGCGACCATCGCCAGCCGCAGGTACGGCACGTCGTCGCGATCGCCGCGGACGCTGCACGTCTGCAGGTCACGGGTGACCACGCCGATCTGGTCCTCGAGGTCCTCCCTGTCGGGGCGCAGGCCGCGGATGCCGCAGACGTCGTCCGAGGTCCTGAAGACAAGCTCCCACTCTCCCGGCAGGTCGTAGACCGGCGAGCTGATCCTCAGCGGCTCGTCCGGCGCGCAACCGGCCGCCGCCATCCCACGGTTGGCCGCCTCGACGAGCAGCACCGCCGCCTGACGGGCGCCGCCCAGATCGGCTGGATCGCTCTGGGTGTTCGAAGCGCTGGTATACGTGCCGGACGCGTACATGGTGACGACGGTCGGCCGGCCGTCCTGCGTATCGCAGGACTTCGGGAGCACCAGCAGGCCACCGCGCCCGTTCACCGTGCCCGGCAGGCCGTCCGGGAGCGGGACCATGTCCCCGCCCAGAAAACCGTCATGGATCATCGCGAGCCGGGCCTCCGCGGCCTCGGGGACCGGCCCGTACTCGACGGACACCTGCTGGTCGATGGTGACCTTGCCGCCGTCGTAACTGCTTTCGTAGTCGCCGGCGATGGCGACCTCGCACCTGCCGGTCGGGCGCTCGGGAGTGGGAACCGTCTCCGTGCTGGTGCGTATCCCGTCGTCATCGTCTCCGAAGGCCTCTTCGCCGAGAAAGTCCGGGCCGCTGTCCTGCTCCCATGCGCCCCAGCAGTACCGGTCCTTCGGCCACGGCCAGGTGTCCGCCGCCCACGTCCCGAACCCGGTGCCCGCGAGCGCGAGCACCAGCGCGGATACCAGCGACAACCGGCCGCGCCTGCTCTGCGGCAGCGCTCGGCGCAGCCGACCGGACGCCGCAGACATCCCGTCTGCCTCACTCACCCCATGATCCCCCTCCGACGCAGACAGGCGTCGTGGACCGCCACGGCCTACCCGCGTCCTTGCCGTAACCACCCGCTCCCCTGTGGGCACCGCAGGCGGCGCATATCAGGGCCCGCGCCCCACCGGAAGCACCGGTGCCTCGACGGACCGAGCTCATACAGCATCCGGTACTCGAGTCGGCAAACCGGCCTGCGACGCACAGCCCGCGGCCTCGGCCACCGCCCTTGCCATTGAGTTGAGGATGACCATGACGTCTCTTGCTTCGGTATCCCCCCGCAACCGGTATGTGTCTCTATACATCTCGGCCTTCACATAGTCCGTATCTCCGATGTATGCATCCTTGGCCGGCGCGTCGGTCGGGCAATGAAAGAAGAGGTCAGCTCCGTTGCTGCCTACCTGCGCAAAGACACCGATCGGGTATCGAGTTTTCCTCTCACCCGAATCCCCATTTCCTGAGGGGTGGGACGCAGACGCCGAGAAACGGACCTGAAACAGCGGCTTGTCGTCACCTACCTGATAAATCGAACACTCACTCTGGTTCCGGTATTCGTCATGGAGGTGCTTGACCGACCTACTCACGGAGAATTTGTTCGACCGGCCTGCCTGATTCACTCCGGTGGCCTCTTCAAACCTTTCCGCGCCCGCCAGGCGCTGCAGAGCATCCGCCGCTGCAGCGTCAAGCGACCCATCACACAGGTTACTTGCAGGTGTCCCTGCCTTTTCACTCTCAGCATCACTGGTGTGGGAGCCACTACTGCAACCGCCCATCAGCATCGCAGCCGCTGCAAATAGGGCAGCCGGCCTCGGAACTCTGCCCCGTGCTGTCGGAAGCATCATTACTCACTCCTTGTAGGAGGGTCGACCTCGGTAGTCGTTCTCCAGCGTCCCCGTACCCATGTAGCTGCCCTTGATCCCTTCCACCCAATCCTGATCATCCGCCTTGTCGGCAGCCTTCGGATGACCCTCGAAGTATGCTTTGTAGGTCTCTCCCAAGTCTTCCGTTCCTTCGAGATAGAAATCCCTGCTGGCCATCTGCGAAGGACCACTGGGATCGGCTGCTGCTTCTTCCGTTGCCTTATCGATTTCGTGACCGAGCAGTGTATTAGCTGCGTTGACGATCTGATCCGCAGCGACAGGAGCAATCACCAGGGCAGCAGCAGTGGAGCCAGGAAGAGGAACAGCGGCGACTCCGCCGGCCACCACTGCACCCGCCATCAGCTTCTTCCAGTCGGACGAGCGGGCGAGTTCCTTGTTTGCTTCCTCGGATTCCTCACCGTAAGTCGTGGCTGCCTGCTGCACGCGAGAGTGATCAAGAATTCCTCGGGCTTCCGCACCGACTGACATAGCGTCTCTAGCGCGGTTCATGTTTTCTTCACTGGTGGCCGGGTTGGCATCCAAGAGGCTCAGGGTGTACATGTGCTGCGCCGCGGTGACAATTTTGTGTGAGTCCTCATTTTGGCCGAGGACACTCAGGAAATCGATGGCCCCTTGATTTCCAATGCTTGCCCGACCGTCGTAACGAGCCGGGAAGTTGCCCGCGTCCTTTCCGTGATCGTTGATGCCGGAAAGCTCGTAGTCGATGTCGTCGATGTATGCACCGCCGATCTTCCCCAAACTGTCAGCGAGTTCAGGCTGCGTGTGCAGCAACTTGGGGCCGTTCTCGCCTCCGTAGAGGTACGCAACCTGTTCAAAAACAGCTGCGGTGTTCGCCGTACGGCGGTCACCTGCCACGGTATCCTTTGCGTCGGCGTCGTACGGGTATCCAGTCGTCGCTGCCTCCAGCGCGTGACCGAATGCGTCGCGCCCGGCGACGTAGCCATCTTTACCGTCCATCGCGGTATCGGGTAGCCAGAGACGTTCACTGGTCAGATACTTGAGATGCTCGTTGACCTCGGATTCGGCGTTCACCGTGTCTCTTTCCAGCGTCGGCATGGAAGTATCCGAGAAGTCCGGGCGGGCGAAGAACTTCTCCGAAGCGCCAGGGTTGTGACCCAACGCCTCTAGGAAGCCCGTCACGGGGTCCCGGCCACGGTCATTCTTGTTGCCCCACAGGTTGAGATCTCCCGTGTTCCAGTTGTTGACCCACGGAGTGGTGGCCCGTCCGTTGACCTGCTTGTCGTACGCGAGGAGTTCGTCACCGTATCGGTAGAGGAAATCGTCGTCGTAGTCACCGAAGCGCATGAGATTACTCATGACAGCGTAGCCGGTGGGATTGCCGGCATCGCCAATCCCGAGCTGGTTCGGACCCAATTTGATCATCTGGTCCTTCCAGTTCGCCATCTGGTCACTGTCGGAGAGTGTGGCTTGACCCAGAATGATTCCGAGGTTCTTCTGAAGCTGCTTGGCCTGCTTGTCCCGCGCGGGGTCGTGGTTGAATTCCCCCTGGTACGGGTCAGCAATACCAGCCCAGAAAGTAAGCGCCTTCTTCGGCCCTACCTGCGCAGCGAACTCCTCTGCGAAAAGCGGATCATTCTTGTATTTGACCAGGGCGCTGTTGAGCGAAGCGAGTTCTGTGCTCGTAACGTCGCGAGGATCCTTCGCGAGGATCTTGGCCATCCTGTCAGCCTCTGAAATGGCCTTGGCCGCTGAATCCCGGCTGTCATAACTGGCACCAGAGAACCCGTACTTGGCCTGATCCACGATGAGGCGCAGTGCCTTCGCTGCGGTGGAGTCGCTCTGAGTGGCCTTGCTCAGGATGCGCTGGATCTCGTCGCGAGTATCGTCAACCTCCTTCTGGCTGACTGCACCTTGCTCGCCGCTCGGGTCGGACGCCCAGTCGGGACGGGTGTTGGCCACGACCGTGAACGAGCCGTTCCCTGTGTCCGCAACGGTCAGGTGCTTCTTAGCGGCGCGGTCGATGGCGTCGTTGAGTTGGGTCCGGTAGTCAATGAGTTCCTGTCGGGTGTCCTTGAGGATCTTGGCGACCGTGTTCGCCTGGGCATGCGCGTCAGCGAACTCAGCGGCGGTCTTCGTGATGAACTCACGGCTGACAGTGGCGTTGACGCCCGTCCACTGGGCCTTGTCGGCCTTGGCTTTGAAGTTGTCCTCGGCATCCTTCTTCAGATCGGCAAGTTTCTTCGTCATCTGTTCCCAGTCGGTGATCGCTTCACCGAGCTGGGAGAAGTTGCCGTAGCGCAGGGCATCGAGGTCCATCGGCGTCAGTGGCCCTTCCGGTCGTCGAAACCCTCGTCGAGCGTGGCGATGCTGCTGACTGCGCCGGCGATGTAGGTGTCGTCGGCAGCGTGCTGGTTCTTCGTGAACCGCAGGTGGTTCGAGATGTGGGCACAGGCGTCCAGGAGTGTCTTGGTCTGCTCGCTCCAGCGCGCCGTCACATGCTCGAGTGCGCCGCCGAGAGCAAACCCCTCACCCTTGAGGCCGCCCGCGGCCGTCTCGGAGGCAACTCGTGCGTGCCCGCTGTAGGTGGTGAAGTCGTTGAACAGGTCGCGGGCTGCCTTCCCCACGGCTTCCAGATCCTGGTTGCCGACCTTGAGGTCTCCCTGGGTGCTCCCTTGGTCGGCGGGGTACTGATTGAGCTGCATCCGTGTGGGACGATGCTCCGCCGCCGATGCCTTGAGCTGTTCCCACTCTTCCCACGCCATAGGCGTTTCCTCCCCGTGTCAACTCATTGCGAACAAACACAAGCCTGGTACTGCTGCGGGGGCGCGGGGCCATGCCGCCATGGCCCGCGCAAGCACGGGCGGGCGTCGTGGATGAAGGCCCATGGCATTGCGTCAGGGCGACTCTCGGCGGCTATACGGGCTGCCGTGTGGCGTACCGCCGTCCGGACCAGGCTGGGTGAACTGCCCACCTCCGTACGCGGTCTGCCGCAGGGGCGAGCCGGGCGGCGGTGGTGGGGTGGCCCTGCGGCGTGTGCGGGCGACGACGACCGCTGCACCGGCGGCTGCGAGCACGACGGCGGCCCCGACGCCCAGGGCCACCCGCAGTGTGCTGTCGTCGTCCTGTGCCCCCGTGGCGTTCGCTCCGGTCGTGTCGTGGTCCTCCGCCGCTGAGCCCGCTTCCGGTGATGCGGGGGCGCTGGCCGCCGGGGACGGCGAGGAAGCCGCCGCCGGGAGGTCGGGCAGCGGGTAGTCATCCGCGGGGCCGGGGTCGCCGGGGTTCTGCAAGGCGATGCGGGGGCGGACGATGCCGTAGCCGATGGAGTCGTTGCGCTTGGCGCCGTCCGTGGGGGCGCCGATGGTGTTCAGCATGACCCGGAGTACCTGGTTGTTGGTCCAGGTCGGGTGCTTGGACCAGATGAGGGCGGCGCTGGCGGAGGCGAGGGCGGTGGCGTCGCTGGTGCCGCTGGTCTTGCACAGACCCGTTTCGGTCCCGCAGGCGTGGACCATGTCCTCGCCCGGGGCGGCCATGTCCACTTGGGGACCGTACTGCGAGAACGAAGTGCGGTGGAGGTCCTTGCCGACGGCGGCGACACCGACGACTCCGGGTTCTGCTGCCGGGTATTCGCGATCGTTGTTCTTGTCACCGTTGTTACCGACGGCCGCGAAGACCAGTGAGCCCTTCTTCAAGGCGTACCGCACGGCGGAAGTCAGCTGCGGCGACCGGGGGAGGCCCACCGACAGGTTGATCACCCGGGCGCCGGCATCCGCCGCGTAGCGGATCGCCTCTGCCACCTTCTCGTTGAACTTCTTCGCGTTGTAGTCAGCCGTCGCAGGCAGTCGGACGGGAAGGATCTTGGCTCCGGGCGCTAGACCGAAGGCGCCTTTGCCACCGCCGTATGCGCCTGTCCCGGCGATGAGGCCTGCCATTCCCGTGCCGTGGCCCAGTTCTTCGTCGTAGTCGGTGTGCTCGTCCCCCGGGCGGTCGGCAGGCGCGAAGTCTCTGCCCTTGAGTACTCGGCCTCGCAAGTCCGGGTTGTCGGGGTCCACACCGGAGTCGAGGACGGCCACGGTGATGCCCTTACCTGTGGTGACCTGCCACATCTCCTCAGCTCGCATGGCGTCCAGGTGCCACTGCTGAGAACGGGTGGAGTCGGCGTGCGCCTGGTTGGCTGTGCCGCCCACCAGCAGGAAACCTGCGATCAAGCAGGCCGCGGCACGAAGCCGGGGGTGCGTGGTCCTGTTGGTGGGCATGTACGACCCTTTCCTCTGTGTCCTCAATCGGCAGTCCGCGCGCTTCGGCGATCGCTTGGCTGCCTTCGACTCTGTTGAGCGCCATGCGCCGGCTCGGAAGCGCCTCGACCCGCGGTGTGGGCGGCACCCGTGCTCGGCAGGCCCCCCGAGACCCCGTCACGCGTCGGAGCGGTGGGTACCGAGGTGCCTGGCCACACGGGTGGACGGCCGGCCTGCTGTGGGGTACCACCGACTACACCGCTCTGCGCGGTGGGCAGAAGGCGGCCAGTGTTCGCTGCGCCATCGGAGCGGGCAACCGTCGGAAGCCCTGTCGGCCCTGCCGTGGGGACACGGCCGGCCGAACCACGGTCCACAGCAGGGCCGACTCCGACGACCGTCCCACCTGGCAGGCGCCCCGATGGCTTGCCCGTGGTGGGCGTGGCAGCCGGATGTCCGCCGACGGTGCTCTGATTGAGGGGGCGTCCGCCCGTAACACCGGTATCCGTTGGCCGTCCACCTGTGACACCGCGGCCTGCCGGCCGACCACCCATGGCGCCGGGCCCCATCGGCCGTCCGCCCGTGACACCGGGCTGAGCGGGAGCTACGGGCGTTGCCCCGGCGGCAAAGGGAACACTGCGGCCCGTGGTCTGACCGGGAATGTTCCTACCGGCAGTCGGCCCGGGTGTCGGTCCGGCGGGGAGCTGACCACTCCCCGGGATTCCACGGCTGCTGGGCAGCCCCGTGCCTCCCTGCCCAGACGGAAACGGTGTGCGTCCGCCGGTGATCGCCCTATCCCTCCCTTGGACCGTGGCCACACGGCGCGCACCGCTGCCGGAAATTGGCGGGATCATTCCTGACGCGGACGGCGGTACGGCCATCTCCGGACGAGGCGGTGTGGTCGGCCCCGGTGTGGGCGCCGGTCCTGTGGAGGGGCGGAGAGTTTCCGGGAGCGTGCTGACCGAGTCGATTGTGACGTGCGTCGGGCGCTCAGCCTCCACAGGGCGAGGCTGATGAACCGACACGCCACTGGGTGTCCCGTCAGCAACGGCTCGCTCCACGGCGTCACCACCCGCGGCGGTCGCAGCAGCAAGAGTAAATGCGCCGCCCCTCCCACCTTCCGAGCCAGTGCCCGGAAGGGCCAAGCTCTGGCCAGCATCGTCGTGTCCGGGCTTCGACGGCACGATCGCCTTGGGCGGCGGCGGAAACTTCGGCCGCTCCAAGCTGTCCATCTGCGTCGCCGACAGGTCATACGCCTGCGCCAGCTTCCGCATCTCGGCTACCGCCTCCTGGCGGACCTTCTCCTTGTGCGCCTTCAGCGCCGCGAGTTCGGCGGCGGACTTGGCGGCGACCGCGTCGGCGTCGGGGTCGTTGTGGTGGGCCTGGGCCGCCGCGAGATTGGCGGAGGCGCTCGACGCGTCGCGTGGGATGGACGCCTGGGCGGTGGCGATCGCGCTGGAGGCCTGGGAGAGCCACTTGCCGGAGTCGCCGCCGAAGTCGGCGAGGCGCAGTGCGGAGTTGGCGAGGTCGCCGGCCCAGGTGCGGAAGGCGTCCGCGCCCTGGCCCTTCCACTCCACCCACTGCGGGCGGATCCTCAGCTCCTCCGCGATCTTGCGGATCTCCTCCGCCGCGGAGGCCAGCTTCTCGGCGGCGGCCTGGACCGTCCCGCTGTCGGCCTGGTCCAGCCACGCGAGCATCTGCTCGTGGCTCATGCCCTCGAAGGGCGTGCCGCCACCGGATCCACCAGGTCCCTTGCCTGCCATCAGCCGTCTCCCCCTCCCCGTTCTCGTACCGTGCCCATCGCCCTCTGGGTCAGATCGTGCCGCCGGCGTCGCCGCTCGGCGGCTTCTGACCGCCGGTTTCGGTGGCGCCGCCCGTGGCGCCGTGATGCTTCGCACGCTCCGGGTCGTACGGGCCGCCGTAGTGCTCCGTCGTCTCGGCGGTGATCGCGGCCATGCGGTTGCGGACGTCCAGGTCGATGTTCTCGTAGCCCTTGTGGGAGGCCAGGACCGCGATGGACATGGCCTCCATGCAGTCCGAGAGCAGCTTGGAGAAGCTCTCCAGGTCGGTGATGACCTTCTCGTACGACGTGTGCAGGCCCGCCGCCTCGACCCAGGATCCGTCGCCGCCGCCGAACTGCTTGCGTGCGAGCTGCTCCTGACCCACCTTGGTGGGACCGGCCGGCGACTCCTTCAGGTCGCGGATCAGTTCGTCGACCCGCTGCCGGAATTTTGTGAACGACGACAGCTCGGTGGACAGGTCCTGGACCGCGTCCCTCGCCGTGTCGAAGATGCCGGACAGCCAGGACGAACCCGTCGCGCCCGTCGACGCGCTCCCCGAACCGCCACTGTCGCTCGGCAGCACTGGCGCCTCCCCGTTTCCCCGTCCGGCCTCCGGATCAGACGAGACCGCGCCCATTACTCTAGTGATCGGCTGTGACAGCCGGTTCGGGTCATGCGTCACAGAGTGAACATTCAGCCATCAGGCCACGGGCTCTCCGCGAACCATCAGGGCCAACCTCCGCACCGCGCTTCCACTCATACCGATGCCCGCCTGAGCTCGGCGTTTGCCGGGACGGTCGTCGCTTCTGTCTGTCCCGGGCATCACTGGCCACTCCGATGACCACTTCAGACAGGGAGCCGACTCCATCTTCCGTACCGATCCGGCGAGACTCCGCCGCTGAGCCTCGTGACTGGATCGATGGGGATACGGGTCCTGACACCGGCCATGAGCGGGTCACACCCCTCACCCAGTCCATCGACAACAGCCGGCCATGCTGGCGGTCCATCGGCCTGGGGTGCAGCGACCCAAGCTCTCGCCAGGTAAGAGCATCTCCACGATCACCTGGCTCGACTACAACGCTCCCGACACCATCCCACAAGCAGTGAGCGGCCGATACGCGGAAGAGGGCGGTCCGCGCCTGTACGACTACCTCCCGGGCAACAGGACAGCCCACGAGAACGCAGTTGGAAACACGGCCCACACCACCGTCATCGGGCACAGTTATGGCAGCACTGTTGTCGGCGTCTCGGCACAGTCCGGGACCTGGAGAGACCCGGAGGCAGTCAATGACTACGTCTTTGCGGGGAGCCCGGGCGTCCAAGCGGATCACGCGGGTGACTTCGGCATCGGCGCGCAACACGTCTGGGCGATGGGCGGCCCATGGGATGACCAGGCGGTACGCCAAGGCGGTCGGCTGGTGGGGCTCGGCGACAATTGGACCTTTCCCACGGACGAATCGTTCGGCGGCAATGTCATGAAAAGCGACTCGGGTGGGCATAGCGGATTCTGGGATGAGGAATCCCTGACTCTACGAAACCAGGCCGCCGTGATCACCGGCAAATACCATAGGGTGGAACTTGAATAGGAAAATTTCGATACTTACTCACATTGTCGCGACCTGGGCAATGCTGGCCGCGTGCTCACAGGGGAGTGTGGCGGCTGACGTGAAAGTTCGTGACGGGGATGTGGTCAAGGCAGAGGTCGAGCAGGCATCGAGCCGAATTCTGGAAATCATGGCGCTCAAGGGCAAGGTGACCGATACGGGAGCCATGATTACGCGGTGCGCGGACTATGATCAGGAGGAGGAGGTCTACCGAGCCCGCCATCCGTGGAGCGTCTACCAGGCCCCTGTGGCAGACATGCAAAAGGCCATGGACCGCCTTCGTGACGAGCTACCCAAGAGAGGCTGGAAGATCGTCAAAGACGGTGTGGATAACAGTCCAGCCAAGAGTCCACAGCTTGTCGCTCAATCCAAGGAGGACGAATTTGCGGTGGACGTGCGGCTGCTTGACGAGCGCAAGTATGGCGACGATCCGTCGCTGATCGAAGTGACAGTTGAGTCAGCCTGCTATCGAGCCAAATAGGCGAGCAGCGGCCGAGACCTGGGCCCGAGAAATGGAATAGCTGGCGCACACCCTTCGGCGCACCGACGTGATGTCTTTGGCCCGATGAACTGGCATCCCCATGACAACTGAGGCAGCGGCAGGGTCGCCGGAACCGTCAGCCCGCCAGCGGCTCAAGCGGAGTCTCGTTGGGTGTTGCCAGCCCATCCGACGCATGGCAGGCGCAGCCGCAGCGGCACATAAGCGGCAGTCCCCCGCCGTACGGCAGCGGGGTATCTCTCAGGCGTCGGCAAGCGCTCTGCATGTCCACGTAGCCGGGCCAGCTCGCCAGTGTGCACTCTGAAAACAGCGCTCGTTCGCCGGCTGTCGTGCCGGAACGCCCGCTCGCCCCCTCGACCCCGGCTTGGCGGGGCAGGGCGGACGTACCCTGCTGCCCCATCTCCCACTGGCGACTCAGGTCGGCGTTTCAGCGTCGCGCCCCAGGAACCGGGATGACAGTCGTCGCTCCGCCACCTATCCGGGAGGCAGGATCAACAAGGGCTTGGTGGGGTGTGCCGAGCTGGCGGAACGCAGGGTCGGGGGGGCGCAGGATCTGGCTGGAGGGAAGGGCCGTTCTGCTGGAGCAGAAGGGAACGCGTCGGCGGATACCGCTCGCGGCGATCGAAGGGGTCCGGACTCTGGGCGCCGGGCAGCGATCGGTCGAGATCGCTCTCTGGGGCAGTGAGGGCGCTCCGGGACCGGTTCATGCTGGAGGGCCGGGACGCCGCTCAAGCGCTCCGCCTCGTCGAGGTGGTCAACCGGGCGCGGTCGGAGAGCGCTCCGCCGGGCGGTGGGGGCGGGCCAGGTGCAGGTGTTGTCCGTGGGCCCCTCAGCCGGCGTAAGCGAATGAGCCCTCGCGAGGTGTCATCGCGGCACCTGCCGACCCCGCCGAGGGCGACCAGTCCGGCGACTGAGAAGAGCTTCGCTCCTAGCTCTCCCCTCGCGGGAACGACACCTCCACCCTTCGGTTCTTCTTGCGGCCCTCTTCCGTGGTGTTGGAGGCGATGGGGTAGTCCTCACCGTAGCCGCGGACTTCGAAGGTGACTCCTGGGTCGTTGAGTTCGGTGGACAGGATTTCGTGGACGGCGTTCGCGCGCTGCTTTGAGAGGACGTCGCCGTGGGCGGAGGAGCCCAGGTTGTCCGTGAAGCCGAAGACGCGGATGCGGGTGGCGTTCTGGGCTTTGATCTCCTCGGCGATCGACCGGATGCGGGCCTTCGACTCCGCGCCGAGTTTGGCGCTGTCCCTCGGGAACAGCACCTCTGCCTGGAGGGCGAACTTCACGTCCGCGTTCGTGTCCTCCCGGCGTTCCTCGCCGCTTTCGTCCTCCACGACCTGCTTGATGTCGAGCACTTTCGGCTCGGCCAGCGTGGCGCCCTCGGGGAGTTTCAGATCCGGGTCGTTGGCGTCGAGTTCGACCGGGGCCGTGGCGGTGGCCTCGGTGCCGGGCGGGACGCTGGGGTTGTCGTCGGCGTGGGCGGTGGTCACGGTGTAGAGGGTGGTGGTGAGGAGGAGGGTGGTGGTGGCGAGGGCCAGGGGGAGACGTTGGGTTGGGGTCATCGGTGGCCTCACCCGGAGATGGAGATGGTGGCGCTGGCGAATGTGGGGAGTTGGAAGGTCACTTCGGTCGTGTCGGACGGGGGCGCCGGGAACTGCATGAAGACGGCGACGCTCTCACCTGACCTGATCGTCGACAGACCCGTTGTCGTGAGCGGGCGGCCGTCCGTGTCGCGCAGTACGTAGTAACGCTTCTTGCCCTGGGAGTCCACCAAGGTGGCGCCTCCGAGGGACCTGCCGTTTCTGATGATCTCCGTCTCGTTGCCGCTCAGAGAGGCGGGGATGGCGACGCTCTTCGCGCCGTCGTTCTTCAGGTCTCCGTTGACGGTGACGAAGCCGCCGGAGTCCCGTTCCGCCGAGGTGATCTGGAGCAACAGACCGTTCGAGCCCTTCAGCTCGGCCAGTGGCGCCTCATCCTGCCCTTCCTGAGCGCTCGGCTGGGACCCGCCGGTCCTGGAGGCTGATGCCGAGTTCTCCGGTTTCTTGTCGTCGCCGTCTCCGCCGCCGCATCCGGCCACGCCGAGGGCCAGGCCGGCCACCACGGACAACGCGGCCATCCCCCTGCGGGCCTTCGCTGTGAACCGAACGCTCATGCCTCTGCTTCCTTCGTTCGCTCGTCGTTCGCGTGTCAGTCGGCCAGGTGGACCTCGAAGAGGTCCTCCGGGGCCGGTAGATCGGCGGGGTCGTCGTCCGGGGACAGGTCCCACTCCTCGCCCTCGCAGTCGAGCGGGGGCAGCTCTTCATCGCCCGCGCCCTCCGCCGACAGCTCGAAGGTGCAGCGGGGCTCGACGACCGCCTTGGCCGACGCCTTCGCGTACATGCCTTCCGTGCCGGGCACGACGGAGTCCCCCACCGGCTCGTCGGTCTCGACGTCGACCCGGTAGCCGAGCGGCCCCTCAGTGCCGCAGCCCTGTACGTGGGCGTCGTTCCGCGCGGCGAGCTGGTGGGCTCGCCAGCAGGCGTCAGCCACCTGCACCTCGCCGTTGAAGATGCCCTCCCACGCGGCCGGGTCCTTCAGGTTGTCCAGCCACTCCCCCGCCAGTTGGTCCCGGACCTCCAGCGCCGCGGCCAGCGCCGCCGCATCAGCCGCCGTCTGAGCCTCATTACGGGTTCCCGCGGCCTGGCCGACCGCAAGGTAGGCGAACGCGAGAAAGAGCAGGCCCGCCACCACCGTGATGTAGATGGGGAAGGCCTGCCCTGAGTCTCCGCCGTACCTCCGTGGCCGCATCAGCCGCCGGTGACTTCGGCGATCTTGGTCGTGATCGCATCGAAGATCGTCTGCCCGATGTCCGTCCCCGTGATAGCCAGCACGATCGCCACCACCACCGCGATGATCCCCAGGTACTCCACCGCGGTCTGGCCCTTGTCGTCGTTCCACTTGTGCATGGGGTTTCCCTCCGGAAGGCGCGCTGTCGGTGGCGGGAGGGTAGGGCGGGGCGGGGGTGGGGGTCGAGGGTCCGGGGGCCCAAAGGCGGGCCCAAGGGGGTGGGGTCATCGGTGGCCTCCGGGGGAATCGGGGGCCGTGCCGAGCCACTTGGCGGTGGCTTCGGCTCGGGTGGTGCTGTGGAGCTTGGCGAAGATGCGGTTGATGTGGTTCTTGACCGTCTTCTCGCTGATGAAGCAGGCGGCGGCGATCTGCTGGTTGCTCATGCCGGACGCGATGAGGTCCATGATCTCCGCCTCCCTTGCGCTGAGTTGGTACCGCGACTGTGCCATAGTCCGTTGCATTCGCGAAAGCGGTTCGGGGGAAAATGGTGGCGCGTCGGGGTGATCCGGGGTATCCGGAGTGTTTGCATCCGCAGGGGGAGGGGGTCCCTCGCGGAGTTGGGCCAGCAGTGCGTCCGCCGCCGTCGTCGTGAAATGTGCTCTGCCCTCCCTGGTGTCCCGTACGGCCGTCACCAGTTGGTCGGTGGTGAACTCGCCGTGGACGAGGTAACCGGCCGCCCCGCGGCGCAGGGCCTCGTGGACGATGTCCGACTTACGGCTGTAGGTCAGCATCAGGACCGGGGCGAGCCGGACGAGGTGCGGGAGTGCGGACAGGCCGTCCACGCCGGGCATGCGGACGTCGAGGAGGATCACGTCGGGGTGGTGGGTGCGCGCCGCCTCGTACGCCTCGCGGCCGTCGACCGCCTCCGCGACGACCGTGATGTCGGGGCGGCCGGTGAGGAGGGCGGTCAGGCCGGCGCGGACGACCGGGTTGTCGTCGCACACCACGACCCGCAGGGGCGGCGGGGGTGCGGGTTCCTGGAAGGGGGACGGCGTCTCGTCAGTGTTCATGCTGCGTCACCTGAGGTCGTCGGGGTCGTCAGCGCGGTCAGCGCCGTCAGAGGGACGTCCACGCGGACCTCCGTGCCCCGCGCGTGTGCGCCGCGGCCGATGCGGATGCGGGCGCCCACGGACGCGGCGCGCTCGACCATGCCCAGGAGGCCGAAGTGGCCGGTTCCGCGGAGGTGTTCGAGGGTGGTGTCCGGGGGGAGGCCGCGGCCGTCGTCGTACACGGTCAGGAGCAGGTGGTCGTCCCCCACGCCCGCTGTCACCCGCACCGAGGTGGGGGACGCGTGGCGGTGGGCGTTCTCCAGGGCCTCCTCCGTGATGGTGAGCAGTTGGCGGGCCACCGTGGGAGGGACGGGGGGCATGGGGCGGGCGTCCGCCGTCGGTTCGTACGTCGCCGGGACCCCGGTCCGTGTCGTGAAAGCGCGCGTACGGGCCCTCAGTTCCGCCTCCAGGTCCAGCGGGCTCGCCGGGTCCGGGGCGCGGCGCAGGTCCGTGAGGAGTTCGCGGGACTCGGCGGCTGCTCTGCGGGCCGCGCGGGCCACCAGGTCCGCCTGGCGGCGCAGCACCGCCGCGTCCGGGGTCGGCGCGCTCGCGGAGGCGGCCAGGCCCTCCGCGGCCAGCGCCACGCCGTGCAGGGTCTTGGCCACCGAGTCGTGCAGTTCGCGGGCCAGGCGCGCGCGTTCCTCCGCCACCGCCTCGGTCGCCGCCAGGCGGGCTTGGACGGTCGTCAGCGCCCGCGTCGCCTCGCCGAAGCGCAGCATGAGGTTGCGCAGGGTCGAGCCCACGGCACCCGCGATCACGCACAGGCCGGGGACCAGCAGGGCCTCCGCAGGCGTACGGTCGCCCGTCCGGGCCAGCGTCGCCTGCACCAGCAGCAGGATCAGCGACTGGAGCGAGGCGAAGCAGGCGGCGCCGCGCCAGCTGTAGGCGAGGCCGGCGAGGAGGGGCGTACAGACACTGACGTACGCCAGTGTGGTGTCCGGGCCCGCCGAGACCAGGAGCAGCGAGCCGAACAGGGTGTCCGCCGCGAGGAGGGTGGGGTGGCGCAGGAGCAGCGGGCCGAAGCGCTCCCAGTCCCGGAAGAGGGCGTACGACCCCATGAAGGTGACCACCACCGCCGCGCCCACCAGGTTCTGACCCAGGCCCGGTGACGCGTTCAGGAGCGCGGCGGGTGCCGCCAGGGCGATCATGGCCAGGCGGAAGCCGAAGACCTGGCGGCACAGCGCCTGCAGGGCGTTGACCTGGAGGGAGAGGGTGGGGGCGGCCGAGGGCTCGGCGGAAACCGATGGGTGCGCGGAGGCTGGGGCGTGCGTGGAGGCTGGGGTCTGCATGGACGCTGGGGCCTGCATGGACGCTGGGGTCTGCATGGACGCTGGGGCGTGCGTGGAGGCTGACGGTGCTTTCAGCAAGGTCCGTGCCACCAGGCCGCCCCGCCCCACCAGACGGCCTCCGCGCCCCGCCAGACGGCCTCCCCGCCCCGCCAGACGGCCTCCCCGCCCCGCCGGCCCGCCCCGCCTCGCCCACGTCGACATCGTCGCCACAGCTCACTCACCCGTGATCGTGCCGAAGTCCGTCCCGGACCCCAGCAGCAGGCCCGCGCCCAGGAGCAGCATCGTCGCCGGGACCATGAAGGTAGTGATCATCATGGTGGCCTTGGGGACGGCCCGGGCCGCCTTGCGGCGGGCGTTCTGCGCGTCCGTGCGCCGCATGTCCTTGGCGAGGGCGACGAGCGTGTCGACGATCGGGGCTCCCAGTTCCTCGCCCTGCTGCAGCGCGGTCACGAACATGGCGACCTGCTCGGAGTCGTTGCGCCGGCGCAGTTCGGCGAAGGCCTGGCGGCGGCTCATGCCGAGGTCCATCTGGCGGAGGGTGATGCGGATCTCGTCCGCCCAGGGGCCCTCGTAGCGCGACGCCACGCGGTCCAGTGCCTGACGGAAGCCGAGGCCCGCGCTGACGACGACGGCGAGGACGTCCAGGAAGTCGGGCAGGGTGCGCTCGATGACGTCCTTGCGGACCCGGATCGCCGACCAGATCCCGACCTCCGTCCACAGCGCCCCGAAGGCGAACAGCAGCAGCGTCATGAGGACGTTGCCCTGAAACAGGAAGATCAGGCCGCCTACGGCGCCCAGGGTGCCGTAGACCGCGCGGCGGGCCGCGTAGCGGTCGATGGTGAGGCCGCCCGGGTTGCCCGCCAGGTCGATCTTGCGGCGGTACTTGGCGACCTGCTTGGGGCCCATCAGGCGCAGGACGGCGGGCGCGTACCGCATGCCGAGGCGGTCGACGAGCGAGTCGACCGCGCCGGTGCGGGTGGCGCCGACCTCCAGGGCGAGCGCCAGGTCGGTGGGCAGTTTCGCGTCCGCCCGGTACATGCGGATCCCGGCGAAGACACCCCAGACGGCCAGGCCCATCAGCAGAGCCAGCAGTAACGCCATGTCGGACTCCCTTTCCTCTCCCTCGGATTCCTCGGATTCCTCGGATCCCTCTGCTTCCTCGGGCTCCTCAGACGTCGATCCGGGACATCCGGCGGATCAGGACGAAGCCGACCGCGTACAGCGCGAACGCGATGATCACACAGGCCTGGCCGATCGGGGAGCCGGTCATCCGGTCCAGGGCGCCGTCCTTCACGCCGTTCATCAGGAAGAGGGAGCCGATGCCCATGACCGGGACGGCGTACGAGGTCATGCTCACCTGGGAGAGCTGGGTGCGGATCTCGCGCCGGGTCTCCTTGCGCTCCTCCAGGGTGTCCGTCAGGTTCCGGAGCGCGCCGACGAGTTGGCCGCCCGCGCGGTTGGCGAGCACGAGGGTCGTCACGAGGACGACCAGTTCGCGGGAGGGGAGCCGTTCCGCGAGTTCGCCGAGGGCGTCGTCCATGGACGCGCCGACCGCCAGCTGGTTCGCCACCTTGGCCAGTTCCTCGCCCGCGGGGGCCTCCAGTTCCTCCGCCGCCATGCCGATGGCCGTGCGCAGCGCGAGGCCGGCGTGGGTGGCGTTGGCGAGGATGCGGGCCAGTTCGGGGAGCTGGTTGATGAACCGTTCGATGCGTTTCTGGCGCTGCCAGTTCAGGAACTGCATCGCCGCCCATACGCCGAGCAGGCCCGCGATCGGGCCGAAGAAGGGCGCGAGGGTGGCCTGGCCGATCAGCCACAGGCCCGCGACGGTGGCGAGCATCGCGGCGAAGAACTCGCCGGGGGTGACGTCCAGGCCGGTCGCCGCGAGCCGCAGTTCCAGGCGCCGGCCGAACGCCGTACGGCGCAGGCGGCGGTCCAGGGTGTGGAAGCGGCGCCGGCGGCCGGTGAGCGGGACCTGTCCGGCGGCCGTGAGGCGGTCGACCAGGGCCTGGCGCTGGGCCCGGCCCGTGGCGTAGGCGTGGACGCCGGCGACGGCGAGGACGCAGGTCAGCAGGGCGACGCCGGTCGTCAGGGAAACCAGGGTGTTCAGTTCCATGTCCTCAGTCCCACGTCCTCAGTTCCATGCCCTCGGTTCCCTGTCGTCGGTCCCATGTCCTCAGTCCCACGTCCTCAGTCCCACGTCCTCAGTTCCATGTCCTGGTGGCGAGCTGGTCCTCGGTGTGGGCGACGCCGAAGGCCTGCGGGATGGGCTGGCCCGCCATGTAGAGGCGGTCGGCGGTGCGGCGGGGCAGCGGGAAGTACCGGAAGGCGCCGTGGACCCGGCCGTCGGGCGTCATCGGCCGGGCGTCGAAGCGGGCGACGGTGGCCAGGCGGTACGGCTCTCCGCCGTGGCTGTCGAGGACGGCGATCTCGGTGACGCGGCGGGCGCCGTCGGCGAAGCGGGTGAGCTGGACGACGACGTCGACGGCGCTGTTGATCTGGTCGTGGAGCGCCACGAAGGGGACCTCGACGTCCGACATGGAGGCGAGGGTCTGCAGCCGCATCAGCGCGTCCTCGGCGCTGTTGGCGTGGACCGTCGCCAGCGACCCGTCGTGGCCGGTCGACATGGCCTGGAGCATGTCCAGGGACTCCCCGCCGCGGACCTCGCCGACGACGATGCGGTCGGGGCGCATGCGCAGCGAGTTGCGGACCAGGTCGCGGATGGTGACCTGGCCCTTGCCCTCGACGTTCGGCGGGCGGGACTCCAGGCGGATGACGTGCTGCTGCTGGAGCTGGAGTTCGGCGGAGTCCTCGATGGTGATGATGCGCTCGGTCTCGGGGATCAGGCCGGACAGGGCGTTGAGCAGGGTGGTCTTACCGGTGCCGGTGGCGCCGGAGACGATGATGTTGAACCGTGCCTGCACCAGGCCCGCGAGCAGGTACAGCATGTGCTCGTCGAGGGAGCCGAAGCCGATCAGCTCGTGGAGGGTGAAGGAGCGCGGGAAGCGGCGGATGGTGAGGGTCGGGCCGGTGAGGGAGAGCGGGGGGATGATGACGTTGACGCGCTCGCCGGAGGGGAGGCGGGCGTCGACCATGGGGTTCGACTCGTCGACCCGCCGGTTGACGGTGGACACGATCCGCTCGATCGTCTGCATCAGCTGGTCGTTCGACGCGAAGCGCAGCGGGAGTTGTTCCACCCGGCCGCCGCGCTCGACGAAGATCGCGTCGGGGCCGTTGACCATGATCTCGGTGATGGAGGCGTCTTCGAGGAGGGGTTCGAGGATGCCGAGGCCGAGCGCCTCATCGACCACCCGGCGGATCAGCTGGGAGCGCTCGACCGTGGACAGCACGGGGCCCTCACGGCTGATGATGTGCCCGAGCACGCGCTCCAGGCGCGCCCGGCGCTCGGCGGCGGCCAGCGCGCTCATCTCGGCGAGGTCGATCTCCTCCAGCAGCTTGGCGCGGTAGGAGGCCACGAGGTGGCCGTCCTCGCCCCGGCTGCCGTGTTCCTCGGGGGAGTTGATGCGTGCGCGCAGGCTCATGGTCGGTGCTCCCGGTTCCCGCGTCAGTCGTCGTCGGTGGTCGAGTCGAGCGGCATGGTGGCGGTCTTGCGGGCGGGGCCGAAGTCCCAGCCGGGGACGACGGAGGGGATCTCGACCGTGGCGGTGACGGTCACCTCGTCGCCTCCGCGCGCCTCCCCGCACGCGGTGCCGTCGGCCAGCCAGCCGCTGACCGCGCGGACACAGCCGTCCTGGGCGCCCTGGTCGAGGGAGGCGGCCCGCGCGCCCGCCCTTGCCGCCGTACCGGCCTGCTGGGCGGCGTACGCGATGAGTCCGAGCTGGACGCCGGCCAGCGCGACGAGGATCAGCACCGGGATGAACCCGAGGTATTCGAGGGCGACCTGGCCGCGATCACGTGCCTTCCCGTCGTACGGCATCTCAGTCCCGCTCCTCCTCGACGGCGCCCGCCTGGCCCCGTACCTCGAAGGGGAAGCCGAGCGCGCCGGGGAAGAGGACCGGCACCTTCAGCGTCACCTCGGCGGTGACATAGCCCTCGCCCCCGCAGTCCACGCTCGCGCCCCCCTCCCAGGCCCCCGGCAGCTTGTCCCGCCCGGCCGCCGCGCAGGCGCCCTGGCGCTCCCCCGGTGCCGCCGCGGTGGCCGCCCGTACCGCCTCGTCGGCAGCGTTACCCGCGAGCACGAAGGTGTATCCCACGAGCACGAACTGCCACAGCAGCACCAGCGTGATCAGGATCAGCGGGGTCATGCCGAGGAACTCGACCGTGACCTGGCCGCCGTCACGGGGCCGGCGTATGCGTGTGCGCCGTGTGCGCGGCATGGTCATCCCCCAGAGTCCCTGCGCCTGCGGAAGCTCACGGACCCTCGGTCGCCGCGCAGCCGTCCGCCCGCCCGGCGGTCCCCCGCCGCCGGTTTCACCAGGCCGAGTTCGCCGGCGAGCCCCCACAGGGCCTGCTTCACGGTGCTGCGGTTGTCCAGTTCGTGCAGACGGCCCGCGTCCACGGCGGCCTGGAGTTCCTTGAAGTGGGCGGGGACGGTGGTGGCCGCCACCGCCGTACCGGTGATCTTGCGGACGAGGGCGGGCTGGATCTCCGTACCGCGCGTGTGGCGGTTGACGACGACGGTGGTCTCCTCCGCCTTGCGGATCTGGAGCCGGTCCCACATGCGCACCATGCGTTTGGCGCCGCGGACGGCGACCACGTCCGGGGTGGTGAGCAGCAGGGCCGTGTCGGCCATCTCGACGGCGGCCGCGCCGGCGCCGGTCAGCTGGGCGCCGCAGTCGATGACGACCGTCTCGTAGCGGGAGCGCAGGGCGCTGACGATCTGGCGGGCGGCGCGGTCGGTGACCTCCTCGCCGCGTTCGCCCTCGCCGGGGGCGAGCAGCAGGGCGAGGCCGGTGTCGTGGCGGAAGACGGCGTCGGCGAGGACGCGCGGCGAGATGTCGGTGATGGCGGCGAGGTCGACGACCGAGCGGCGGAACTGGACGTCGAGGTAGGAGGCGACGTCACCGGCCTGGAGGTCCATGTCGACGAGGGCGGTGGCGCGGCCGGAGGCCTGGGCGGCGAGGGCCAGCTGGATGGCGGTGACCGTGGTGCCGACGCCGCCCTTCGCCCCGCTGACGGTGACGACGGTGCCGCCGGCGCCGGTGAACACGTCGCCGCCGTGGCCGAGGTGACGGCGTACGCCGACCGACCACTGGGAGACGGCCTGGACCCGGCTGGCGAGTTCCTCGTAGCCGAGCGGGAGGGTGACCAGGCCGCGGGCGCCGGAGTCCATGGCCGCCTGGAAGAGGCCGGGGCTCGCGTCGGAGGTGACGAGGATGACGCCGACCGCGGGGAAGCGCAGGGCGACCTCGCGGATCAGTTCGAGGGCGGGGACGGGGCCGATCCGCTCGTGCACGACGACGACCTCGGGGAGTTCGTCGACGGATTCGGCGGCGAGCCGGGCGAGGGTGTCGACGAGCTGGGTGGAGTCCGCCACCGGGGCCACCGGCTCGGCGTCCGGGAGCTGGCTGAGCAGGGTGGTGACGGAGCGGGCCGCGTCCGCGTCGCCGACCGCCGGCAGGATCCTCGTGGGCATGCGGGCCTCTCACTTGTCCTTCGCGAGTTCGTACGTCCGGTCCTTCTCGGGGACCGTGGAGTCACCGCCGGGCGCGACCAGGGCGAGCCGGACCCGCTCGGCGAAGGACTCGGCGTAGGTGAGGCGCTGGGCGTCGAGGGCGGAGAGGGCGAAGGTGATGGGGACGGCGTCCGTGGGCTCGCGGCCGCGGTCGCCGTCGTCCGGCCGGAGGGCGGTCAGCTCGCCGACGTCGAGGACGCGGGCGCCGGTGACGATGATCTTCGACTGGTCCGGGTCGCCTTCCCGCGCGCCCTCGAAGGTGGCGTAGACGTTGACGCGGGCGCCCGGGGTGATCTTCCCGGCGACGCCGGTCGCCGCGTCGATCATGATCGCGACCTCCTGTTCGCCCGGCTGGAGGGCGGGCCGCGCCACGATCATGTCGGTCTGGAGGAGGGAGCCCTCCCGGAGGGTGGTGACGGCGATCTTGCCCCGGATCTCCGACAGGTCGCGGACCGCGTTGGGCGACAGCCAGCGCTCGGGCATCGAGATCTTTTCGAACTGCCCGGCGGTCAGCGGCGTGTACGGCTCGATCTTCTGCCTGAGCCGGTACGCCGTCACCTCGGGGCCGACCTTGGACTTCGCGTCGTTGACGACGGACAGGACGCCCGCGAACGCGCCGAGGGCGCACAGGACGGAGAGGAGGAGCAGTATCACGCCGCGGCGCTGACGGGAGTTCATGAAGCGGGCAACCTCATCGGGGGGTGGCGGTCGGGGCTTCTGGGTCGCCGTGCTCTATCCGGCGGTGAGCTGGTGATGCTGGACGGGCGGGGGCGGTGCGGTGGCGGAGCAGAAGACGCAGCGGTCGCCGATGACGTCGATGCCGCACCAGTGGCAGACGCCCTGCCGGACCGACCCGACCAGTTGGTAGAGGACGGACAGGTCGGGCAGGTAGGAGCAGAACTCGATCAGCTTTCCGGTCCCCCACCAGGCGGCGGACTCCGCGGGCAGCGCCGTCTCGCGCAGCCCCTGCACCTTCCAGGCCGGGCCGAGGGTGTTGGTGACCCAGTCGGACTGCAACTGCCCCTTGGCGGTGAGCATCCAGGTGGCGAACTCGGGGCCGGTGAGGGCGGGGGCGGGGCTGCCGGGACTGCCGGGGTTGCGGGGGTCGCCGGGGCTGCGGAGGTTGCCGGATCCGCCCTGCCGGCCCGCGCCGCCCGATCCGCCGAGCCGCACGAGCTGCGGCTGCGGATGCGCCACGACGGCGAACTGGCTGCCCGGCAACCAGGACTTGGCGTGCGCCTTGAGGTCGACGGGGACGCGGTCGAGGCGGGCGACCGAGCCGAGCAGGGCGCCGGCGTGGACGTAGTGGGTGAGCAGCCGGCCCGCCGAGGCGAGGACGCCGGGGCTCAGGTCACAGGAGGCGAGCTGGCGCAGCTGCCGGGCGAGGACGGCGACGCCGAGCGGCGGCAACTCCGGTTTGAACAGGGCGATCCGGTCGCTCTCCAGCAGGGAGCGCACGGTGTGCAGCCGGCGCTCGACGGCGGCGGGGACGGCGGCCGAGTACACGACGACGAGATGGCCGTGGGTCTCCAGGAGGCCGGTGACCTCGGCGAGGACCTGCTCCAGCGGGCGCCGGTCCAGGTCGCTCAGGACGACGGCGGGCAGGGTCCGCTGGTCCTGCGGTGGCAGCGCCAGGTCGGCGCTGGTCACGGCAATGGCAGTTGGCACGCGCAGCTCCCCGTCTCACGCCGGTCGGTCCACCGGGGTTACTCCGGCGCACCGAGGTGACTTCATTGCGTGACTACCTCAGCACTGTATCCACGGCTCTGTGACCGGAGAACAGCGTTTGTGTAGCTCGGGAGCAACTGCCTTCGCACAAGTCGCGCCAAATCGGGGCAGGTTGTGCACACGAAAGCGCGAGGCCGCCCCCTACGGGTGAACAGGCCGACCCCCTCCGGTGACGCCCCTCGCGATCCGGCCCCCTTGACAACCTAATTGGTCTGGACCAACTTTGAGGCCAGCGGTGGCCACCGTCGTCCCGAACGACCCCCACTCCCCACCGGAGGCCCCAGTGGACCTCGTACGCAGACGCAGCAGGCGGTCATCGCGCATCCGCCTCTGGTCCGGCGCCGTCACCACCGCCCTCGCCCTGCCCCTCTCCCTCATCACCGCCACCCAGGCGTCCGCGGCCGACGTCAACAACGTCAGGAACGCCGGCTTCGAAGCGGGCCTCGCCGACTGGACCTGCTCGGCCGGCAGCGGTACGACCGTCTCCTCCCCCGTGCACGGCGGTACGGCCGCGCTGAAGGCGACGCCCGCCGGCCAGGACAACGCCCGCTGCACCCAGACGGTCGCCGTCAAGCCCCACTCGACGTACACGCTGAGTGCCTGGGTGCGGGGCGGCTACGCGTACCTCGGCGCGACCGGCACGGGCACGACGGACGTGTCGACCTGGACCCCGGACAGCACGACGTGGAAGGAACTGAGGACGACGTTCACCACCGGGGCGTCCACCACCTCGGTGACGGTGTACACCCACGGCTGGTACGGCCAGGCGGCGTATTACGCGGACGACATCTCCGTCTACGGCCCCGACGGCGGCGGAGGCGGCGACCCGGCCCCCACGATCCCCGGCGCCCCCGGCGGCCTCCGGGTCTCCGGCACGACCTCCACGTCCGTCTCCCTGACCTGGAACACGGTGTCGGGCGCGACCGGCTACACCGTCTACCGCGACGGCACGAAGGCGACGGCGGTGACCGGCACCTCGGCGACGGTGACCGGCCTCACGGCCGCCACGTCGTACTCCTTCCAGGTCACGGCGACGAACGCGGCGGGTGAGTCGCCGAAGTCGGCGACCGTGACGGCGACGACGGCGCCGAGCGGAGGTGGCGGCGGAGGCGGCTCCCTGCCCAAGCACGCGGTGACCGGCTACTGGCAGAACTTCGACAACGGCGCCACGGTGCAGAAGCTGTCCGACGTCCCGTCCCACTACGACATCATCGCGGTGGCCTTCGCGGACGCCACCGGCACGCCGGGACAGGTCACGTTCAACCTGGACTCAGCGGGGCTGGGCGGCTACACCGTGGACCAGTTCAAGGCCGACATCAGGGCGAAGCAGGCGGCCGGCAAGAAGGTCATCATCTCCGTCGGCGGCGAGCGCGGCACGGTCACGGTGAACGACGCGGCGTCGGCGACGAACTTCGCGAACTCGGTGTACGCGCTGATGCAGACGTACGGCTTCGACGGCGTCGACATCGACCTGGAGAACGGCCTCAACGCGACGTACATGACGCAGGCGCTCCGGTCGCTGTCCGCGAAGGCGGGCCCGTCGATGATCCTGACCATGGCGCCGCAGACGATCGACATGCAGTCGACGTCGAACTCCTACTTCCGGACGGCCCTGAACGTGAAGGACATCCTCACGGTCGTCAACATGCAGTACTACAACAGCGGTTCCATGCTGGGCTGCGACGGCAAGGTCTACAGCCAGGGCTCGGTGGACTTCCTCACCGCCCTCGCCTGCATCCAGCTGGAAGGCGGCCTGTCCCCGTCCCAGGTGGGCCTGGGCCTCCCCGCCTCGACCCGCGCGGCGGGCAGCGGCTACGTCTCCCCCTCGGTCGTCAACAACGCCCTGGACTGCCTGACCAAGGGCACGGGCTGCGGCTCCTTCAAGCCCCCGCGGACGTACCCCGACCTGCGGGGCGCGATGACCTGGTCCACGAACTGGGACGCGACGGCGGGCAACGCCTGGTCGAACGCGGTGGGGCCGCACGTGCACGCGCTGCCGTAGACCACACCCTCCCAGCGCTACGGGCCTGCGTGCCCCGCCGCCTGCCACGGCGGGGCGCGCAGTGGCTTGACTGCGACGCCCGGCTCGGGTCCGCTTTGCGGTACGCAAAGCGCAGATGCGCCGAGGAGCACTACTACTATGACCGCTGACCGTTTTCTTGCCAATCCGCAGGTGCTGGAGTCCCTCTACGGCCACCCCCCTGAACTTCGGGGAGTGAGGGTTCGGTCAGTCAATCTCAACTGGCGTGGTCCTACTCTGACGCTGCGCGTCGACATGCCGACGTACCCCAGGGTGCCGCCACAGGAATGGGCGGACGCCGGGATGGACACCGTGCAGTGCCAGCTGCAATTCCTAGCTGTGGAGCGCCTTGCACTCAGCGGTTGGTCCCCGCCGGTGGTCGGCGACATCGAGACGGCTTCACTGGGCATCGAGCGGCGCATGCGGGTGACGATCGACGGCAAGGGGACTTCGTTGCGGTTCGACTGTGCCGAATCCGTACGCGTCGGTCACGTCAGCGCCTTCTCCATCGGCGCCGACGGCTCGGATGATGGACGGCACCTCTTCATGAGCAAAGTCGATGCGCGACGGTATTCCACCCTTCCCGGAACCGAGGAGAAGACGTTCTATGAGCGCTGAGTGGGAGCGGTTGCTCACCTCACAGAACAACCTTGGGTCACTCTACGGCGATGCTCCACCCAAGCTGGAAGACTGTCATCTTTTCTACGTTCATCTAGATGAGCGCGACAAGTCAGTGACCCTCGGTTTCGAGACACGGCACCTGCCTGCCGAGATCCCCGAGGAATGGGCGGGGAACAAATTCAACACCGTGGAGTTCTACCTTGTATTCGCTGACGTGGTGGGGTTCCAGGCAAACGGCTGGGGGGCGTCCGAGGCCAGACACGTCCGGCTGATCGCCCGCACGGACGGACTCTTCGAGGTGACGCTCGGGACCACGGCTTCAGGCATCTGGTTCCAAGCCCCTGCGCCCCGACTGACGAAGGTGCGCACATACCTGGCGGCCCACCAGTGAAGCGTCAGCCCTCGGCGCCCTCTTGCAGATCTTGTGTGAAACATTTCCCCCACTCCACCGCATCGAAGCAGTGAGAGCACCACACACCAGGGGCGGGGAGCGCGGATGGGGCAGGGGTGGGCGGATGAGTTCGCGGGGGCGCGTGCCGGGCATCTGTACCGGTCGGCGTGTCTGCTCACCGCCGGGGACACCCATCTCGCCGAGGACCTGGTCCAGGAGACCCTGGGGCGGTTGTACGTCAGCTGGCACCGGGTCAGCCGGGCCGGGAACCCCGCCGCGTACGCCCAGACCGTGCTCACCCGAACCTTCCTCGCCCAGAGGCGGCGGCGCAGCAGCACCGAGCGGGCGACCGATGTGCTGCCCGAGCGGGCCGACACTGCCGGGGGCGACGCGTCGCTGCGCCTGACCTTGCTGGAGGCGCTGGCCCGGCTGCCCGTCAAGGACCGGGCCGTCGTCGTGCTGCGCTACTGGGAGGACCGCAGCATCCAGGAGACGGCCGACGTCCTCCACGTCAGCTCGGCCGCCGTACGCACCCGCTGTGTGCGCGCGCTCGCGCGGCTGCGGGAACTGCTCGGTGAGGATCTGGCCGAGTACGCCGCGACCTGAGCCCGCTTCCGCAGGACACCTCCTCATCTCACGACTCGTAGAAACGGTGGTTCGCCATGCCCGTGGAACCCACGCAGGACCCCTTCGAGAGCCGGCTCGGCGCCGCCCTGCGCGAGACCGGTGACACCTTCGACACCGACCGCCCCGCCCTGGTCGCCGCGGGGCAGGCGCGCGGACGCCGGATGCGGCTGCGCCGCCGGGCCGCGGTGTTCGGCGGCGCGGCGAGCCTCGCGCTCGTGGGTGTGGGCGTCACCCTCGTCATCAACGGGAAGGGGATCGGGAGCGGTGCTGATATGGATGGTCGTGCGTCCGTCGGGCGGGCGGGCGCGGCTTCCGCCGCCGCGGCCGTGCCCGACGACGGCGTGAGCGGCGAGGAGCTGGTAGCCACGCTCAAGTCGCTGCTTCCCGAGGGGAAGGTCAGCGACGCGACCGGGCAGGGCACGCACGAGGGGCCGTCGCCGCACGTGCGGGTGGTGTTCGACGACGGTCGGGGCGCCGGGGCCGTCGCCGTCGGCCTGGACCGGGTCGAGCCGGGCAGCGAGACGGCCCGTCAGTGGACCACGTGCCCGGACAAGGTCGTGATCCCGCACGACGGCTGCCGCACCAGCCGGCTGCCCGACGGCTCGGTCCTCATGACCTTGCGGGGGTACGAGTATCCGGACCGGCGCGTTGACACCAAGCGCTGGCAGGCGGAGCTGGTCACCGCCGAAGGGCAGCACATCAGTGTCAGCGAGTGGAACGCGGCGGCGGAGAAGGACGCGCCCGTCACCCGGCCGGAACCGCCGCTGTCCGTCGCACAGTTGGAGAAGGTGGCCACCGCGTCCGCCTGGCGGGCGGTGGTGGACGCCATTCCGGAGGATCCCGGAAACCCGAAGCCCACCTCCGGCACGGAGGCACCGGCGTCCCCGCCCCCGGCCGCCGACGGTGCCGCCGTCCGCGACACGCTCGTCGGGCTGCTGCCGGACGGGGCCGAGGTCGTCTCCCAGGGCGGCCAGGAGACCGAGTACGCGTACGTCGTCGTCGACGACGGAAAGGGGCGGAGTCTCGTGCAGATCAATGTGCAGCCGGACATGCGGGACGTCGCCGATCAGCTGTACGCCGACGCGGAGACCCTGGCCGACGGCACCAAGGTCGCCGTCCGGCAGGGGCCGGGCGAGAAGGGCGGCGAGGGGGTCGTCATGTGGACCGTCGACACCATGCGCCCCGACGGCCGCCGCGTCGTGATCAGCGCCTTCAACTCCGGCGCCCAGCACACGGCCGCGACCCGCGAGGCCCCCGCTCTGACGATCGGGCAGCTGCGACAGATCGCCCTCAGCCCGCAGTGGCTCAAGCTGCGCTGAGCAGGCGGCTATCCTCGGGGAGCACATCACCTTCCGGGGGACTCCAGCGACGATGACCACGCAGCCGCCGCCGTACGGTTACGGCCACCAGCCCGCATACGGCCGCCCGTCCCCGCCCCCGCCGGCGGCTCCACCGGCGGCTCCGCCGGCAGCTCCGCCGATGGCTCCCCCGGCGGGCTTCGGCCCGCCCCCTCCTCACTACGCCGCCCCGGTACCACCGCCTCAGCCGGTCCTCCAGGGACCGGAGTTCATGGCGGTGGACCGGCACAACTCCATCGTCGTCGACTCCGCGGGCGTGACCTTCGAGGTCAACGGTGTGTCCGCCGAGTTCCCCTGGCAGGAGATCCGCAGCGTCCACTACCGGCCCAGCCCCTCCGGCAAGCACCTCATGATGGGCGTGGTCCACCTGGACGGCCTCTTCTACGAGTGCGTGGTCGAGGCCAAGCCCAGGGCGAGGATCCAGGAGTGGTTCGCCCAGCTGCCCGCGGTGCTCGGTTACTACCGCCCGATGGGCTGACCCCAGGGTCTGGCTAGAAGAACTCCGACCACGGCTGATCCCAGACCTGCTTCACGCCCAGCACCAGGAACAGCAGGCCCGCCAGTGCCAGCATGCCGTTGCTGAGCCAGCTGTTGCGCCATTCGCGGGGAGTGCGGGACGAGTTGAGCAGCCAGAGCAGCGTGCCCGCCAGGAAGGGGAGGAACGCCGCGCCCAGGACGCCGTAGAGGATGATCAGGCGGAAGGGCTGGCCCTGGAAGAGGAGGACGATCGGGGGGAAGGTGAGCCAGAGCAGGTACGCGCGGAAGGGCCAGGAGCGTTCGCGGGTGCCGGAGGCCACCGCCTCGGCCTTCGGGGCGTCGCCCCTGCGGTAGCGCGCGACGAAGTCGGCGAACATCAGGCTGACGCCGTGCCACACGCCGATCAGGGACGTGAAGGACGTGGCGAAGAAGCCGATCAGGAAGAACTTGGCCGTCGCCGTGCCGTACTTCTGCTCCAGGATGTCGCCGAGCTGGATCAGGCCCTTGTCACCGCTCGCGATCGCCACGTTCGCGGAGTGGAGCAGTTCCGCGCCGACGAAGAGCATCGCGATCACGAAGATGCCGGTCGTCGCGTAGGCGACCCGGTTGTCCAGGCGCATGATCTTCATCCAGCTCGCGTCCGTCCAGCCCTTGGCGTTGACCCAGTAGCCGTACGCCGCGAGGGTGATCGTGCCGCCCACGCCGCCGATCAGGCCCAGGGTGTTGAGGACGGAGTCCTTCTCGTCCGGGAGGACCGGGAGCAGGCCGGCCAGGGCGTCGCCGAGGTTCGGGGTGACCCTGATCGCCAGGTACACGGTCACCACGAACATGACGCCCACCAGGACCGTCATGACCTTCTCGAACACCGCGTACTTGTTGAACCAGACGAAGACCAGGCCGACCAGGCCGCAGGCCACCGCCCACCACTTCAGGTCCATGACGTCGGGGAACAGCGCCTGCAGCGGGAGCGCGCTGGACGACATCGCCGCCGCGCCGTAGACGAAGCCCCAGATCACCAGGTAGACGGCGAAGAACCAGGTGGTCCAGCGGCCGAGGCTGGCCCAGCCGTCGAAGAGGGTGCGGCCGGTGGAGAGGTGCCAGCGGCCGGCCGCCTCCGCCAGTGAGATCTTCACCAGGCAGCCGACGACCGCGGCCCACAGGAGCGTGTACCCGAAGCTGCTGCCGGCGATGAGCGTCGCCACCAGGTCTCCGGCGCCGACGCCCGTCGCGGCCACGACGATCCCGGGGCCGATGTACTTCCAACTGGACTTGCGGGGTGGGGAGTCGGGGCCCCCGACCTGTGGTTCCGTGGTGTTTCCCGTGGTGTCCGCCATGCTGGCCAAGAAAGCCGATCAACGGCCGCGCGGCAAGAGGGCGTGCGGGATCTCCACAGATCGAGTGCTCCTGGCGTACGCCGGGCTACGGCTGTCGCCGGCCGCAGCCGTCGCACGCGCACGTGCCGAGCTCGAACCACACGGTCTTGCCCGGCCCGTCCTGGTGGCAGCCCCAGCGCCGGGCGAGCGCGTCCACCAGGAACATCCCCCGGCCGCTCTCCGACGTCCCCGCCTGGAGCACCTGCGGGACCCGGCGGCCCGCGTCCGCGACCTCGCAGCGCAGGACGCCGTGGGCGGCGGACAGGGTCAGCCGGAAGCGGCTCGCCGAGTGCAGCAGGGCGTTGGTGGCCAGTTCGCTGACCAGGAGTTCGGCGGTGGCCACCAGGTCGTCCAGGTCGTCGCGCTCGGCCAGCCCCCATCCCTCCAGCTGCCTGCGGACCTCCGCGCGGGCCTCGCCGACCGCGGAGGGGCGGGGGTCGTACTCGCTGCTCGCGTGTCCCGCGCCCATGGGGGGCTGCGGGTACGCGCCGTACCGGGGGTGGGGGGCCGGAAGGAGGCCCCCGGTGAGTGGCGGCATGGGTTCAGGCTGTCCCGGGGGCCGGCCCGCCACACGGGGAGGACTACCCGATTCCATACCTGCGTGGCGGCGCGGCACCGGCAGGGACTACGCGTATTGGAGGCGGACCGAGGCCCCGTCAGGGTCGTCGCGGATGTCGACGTACGCGCAGACCTGGCGGGCGAACCACAGGCCCTGGCCGGGCCGCGGCTCCGGGGCGGGCGGGGGGACGAAGCCGGCGAGCGGGTCGTCGAGGCGGCGGGTGGTGCGCAGTTCGCAGACGCAGGACGGCGCCTCGCCCCACAGCAGGACGCCGGTGACCGGGTCCACGGCGGCCTCCGCCACCGCCGTGGCGAACAGGTCCGCGTCCGCGGCGGCCAGGCCCCGGGCGACCGCCCAGGCGCGGACGGCGTCCGGGTCGGGCGCGTCCAGCCGGTGCGCGTCGCGGGGCGCGGGCGGCAGGGGTACGGCGTCCAGTTCGGCGGCGACCAGCAGCGGGTCGGCGTACACCTCGGTGTCGGGGTGGGCGCGGCGGGCGGCGGCGATGACGGCGGGGCCCGCGGTGCGGGTGTCGTAGACGCACATCGCGGTGGTGGCGTACGGCGCGAAGAGGACGTTGGCCAGGGCCTCGTAGCGGATCCACTCGGCGGACTCGCGGGCGGAGCGGCCGGCGCGGCCGGCCCAGTCGGGTTCCATGAGGAGGTGGATACGGCCGCCGGGGCCGGCCTGGCCGGCGAGGTGGCCGGCGGCGCGGGCGATGGCGTTGGCGGCGGAGCCGGTGTACCAGTCGGTGTGCGGGACGGTGACGACGCGCTGCGCGTCGGCGTCGGGGAGCGCGTCGCGCAGCAGGTCCAGCTTGGCGGGGGCGGCGATGGCGACGGGCGGGGGCTCGTCGGGGGCGGCGAGGCCTTCGGCGAGGAAGGGCAGGGCGGTGGCCAGGAACTCGTCGTCGGTGCTGTGGACGGCGATGCGGTGGTCGAAGGGGCCGGGCGGGGTCGGCCGGGTGGCTGGTCGGGTGGTGGTCATGGGTCCCTCGGAGGTGGTGGGGCGGACACGGGTGTGTCCGGATGAGCGGTGGTGACGGGGATGCCGCCGGGGTGGGGATGCGGTGCTGCCGTGGTGACAGGGGCCGGTGGGGTGCGGCTGCCGGTCGTCGTCAGCGCTGGGCCGTCACCCAGGCGGCGATCTGGCTGCGGTTGCTGAAACCGAGCTTGCTGAGGATGCGTTCGACATGGCCTTCGGCGGTGCGGCGGGCGATCACCAGGCGGTCGGCGATCTGCTGGTTGGCGAGTCCTTCGGCGACGAGTTCGGCGACCTCGGTCTCGCGGCGGGTGAGGCGGACGCCCTGCGGGGGGCGTTCCGGCTCGGGCGGTTCGGGGGGCCGGTGTTCCTCCAGGGCGTAGCCGACCAGGTCGGGCAGGGCGAGGGCGGCGCCCTGGGCGTAGGCCCGGTCGAAGGCCTGGGCGCCGGTGGCCTCGCGGGCCCGGGCCTCGGTGGAGCGGCGGGCGGTGTCGAGGGCGGCGGAGCCCCAGCGGTCGCGGTCGACGTCGGCCCACACCCGGTCGGCGCCGCCGAGGAGGACGGCCGCGCGTTCGGGGGCGCCGCCGTGGCCGGCGATCTGGGCGAGCAGATCGAGGGTGAGGCCGATGCCGACGATGTCGTGGACGGCGAGTTTGCGGCGCAGCGCCTCGCGGGCGTGGTGTTCGGCGCGCGGCCAGTCCCGCTTCACGGTGTGGGCGAGGGCCAGCATGCGCAGGACGTACGACCGCACCCATTCCTCGCCGTGCTCCTCGCACAGCCGCCGGGTCTCCTCGCAGAGCGCGATGGCCTCGTCCGCCTCGCCGAGGAAGGAGAGGGCGCAGGCGAGTTCGACGCGGTCGAGGCCGACGAGGCTGAGGTGCTGGCCGGGCAGGGGGCCGCGGGCGACGCCGGCCCGGAAGTGGTCGAGGGCGGCGCGCAGGTCGCCGCTGAAGAGGCGGATGACGCCGATGACGTACTCGGCGTGGGCGGCTTCCGCCTCGTCGCCGAGCCGGCGGGCGAGGGCGGCGGCCTCCTCGGCGCGGCGGCGGCCGCGGGTGAGGTCTTCGGGGCAGCCGGCGAGGAGGCCGGAGATCCACAGGGCGCGGGCGCGTTCGCGGGTGGGTCCGGGATGGGCGTCGAGGGCGCGGTCGAGCCAGTAGCGGCCTTCGCGGGGGGCGCCGCAGGCGTGCCAGTAGAACCAGAGGGTGCCGGCGAGGCGGAGGCCGGCGAGGGCTTCGCCGGGGGCGGTGAGGCTGTAGTCGAGGGCGGCGCGGAGGTTGTCCTGGTCGGCGCGGAGGCGGGCGACGGTCGCGCGCTGGCCGGGCCCGAACCAGGTGCGTTCGCAGGCGGCGGCCCGTTCCTGCATCCAGTCGCGCTGGCGGCGGCGGGCGGCGTTCTCCTCGCCGGGGAGTTCGCGGAGTTTCTCCAGGCCGTAGTGGCGCAGGGTGTCGAGGAGGCGGTAGCGGACGCCGTCGGGGCCGGCTTCGCGGCTGAGGACGCTCTTGTCGACGAGTCCGACGACGGCTTCGAGGACGTCGTACGCCCGCACCCGTTCGCCGTCCGCGCAGACCGCCTCGGCCGTCTCCAGGTCGAAGCCGCCGGCGAGTACGGCGGCGCGGGCCCAGACCAGTTGCTCGCGCTCGGTGCACAGGTCGTGGCTCCAGTCGACGGCGGCGCGCAGGGTCTGGTGGCGGGGCAGGACGGCGGGGCTGCCGGCGGAGAGCAGGCGGTAGCGGTCGTCGAGGCGTTCGAGGAGCTGTTCGACGCTGAGGACGCGCATCCGGACGGCGGCGAGTTCGATGGCGAGGGGCAGTCCGTCGAGGCGGCGGCACAGGCGGGCGACGGCGGCGCGGTTGGCGGGGGTGAGGCGGAAGCCGGGGTCGACGGCGGCGGCGCGGTCGGCGAAGAGGGTGAGCGCGGGGCTCGCGTCGGCGGCGGAGAGGTCTCCGTCGGGGTCGGGGACGGGCAGCGGCCGTACGTCCATGAGGTGTTCCTCGGTGAGGCCGAGGCGGTGCCGGCTGGTGGCGAGGATGCGGACGCCGGTGGTGCCGCGCAGCAGGGCGGCGGCGAGTTCGGCGCAGGCGGCGAGCAGGTGTTCGCAGTTGTCGACGACGAGCAGCAGGCGCCGGGCGCGGACCTGTTCCACCAGGGCGTCGAGCGGGGGCTGGGCGGAGTAGTCGTGCAGGCCGAGGGCGTCGGCGGCGGCGAGCGGGACGAGGGCCGGGTCGTGCAGGCCGGCGAGGTGGACGAAGCGCACGCCGTCGGGGAAGGCGCGGGCGACGCGGGCCGCGATCCGGGTGGCCAGGCGGGTCTTGCCGACGCCGCCGGGTCCGGTCAGGGTGACGAGCCGGGCGCGGGCCAGCAGGTCGCGGCCCTCGGCCTGTTCGTCCCGCCGGTCGACGAAGCTGGTCGTCTCGACGGGCAGGTGACCGTCTCGTCTCGGCGCTGATCCGCCCATGATCAGCCAGTCCTCTGGGGTGTGAGCGGGGGTCGGCTGTCCGTGGCTCCCGGTGCACGGGCCTTCACTCTTCCCCGGCTTGCACATATATGCACGCGGCGCTCACACCCACGGGTGCACTTTGCCGGGGTGCCCGCCGGGGGCGGGGGCCGCGCGTACACTGCGCGGCCGTTTTCCGCCTGGTTCAGGCCGTCTGGCTCCGCCATGCTATTGACCTGCTCATGCCATCCGCTCACCATGAGCGCCACACCCACACCAGTAGGTCGTACGTCGCACGGAAGAACCACCCCCAGCTCCACTCCCCACTTCCGGAGACCCCGGAATCCCTGGAGAACCAAGGAGACTTCATGCGACTTCGCATCCGCGGCCGAGGCGCCCGCGCCGGCCAGGCCACCCGCGCCGGCCGAGGGACCCGGGGCGGCAGACGCACCGCCGCGCTCGCCGGTCTGCTCACCCTCGCCCTCGCGGCCCCCGTCTCGGCGACGGCCGGCGAGGCCGGCGCCGACAGCGCGGCGAAACCGGCCGCCTCGGCGGACGACATCCGCCAGTACGAGATCCATCTGCACTCGACGGCCGAGGACCGCACCGCGTTGCAGCGGGCCGGCGTCTCCGTGGACGAGGTCCACGGGCACGGCGTGGTCGTCTCCGGCCGCGCGGACCAGATCCGCGAGCTGCGCCGACTCGGTTACGACGTCGCCCCGTTGGGCGCCGTCCCGGACCGGTCGGCCCCGGCGGACGACATCCGGATCAACGACTTCCCGTCGGCCGACTCGCGCTACCACAACTACGCGGAGATGACGAACGAGATCAACTCGATCGTCGCGGCCCACCCGTCGATCGCGAGCCAGCGCACCATCGGCACCTCCTACCAGGGCCGCAACATCGTCGCCATCAAAATCAGCGACAACGTGGCCACGGACGAGTCCGAGCCTGAGGTGCTGTTCACCCACCACCAGCACGCCCGCGAGCATCTGACCGTCGAGATGGCGCTCTACCTGCTGCGCGAGCTGACCTCCGACTACGGCAGCGACTCGCGCGTCACGAGCATGGTGAACAACCGCGAGATATGGATCATCCCGGACCTCAACCCGGACGGCGGCGAGTACGACATCGCCACCGGCTCCTACCGCTCCTGGCGCAAGAACCGGCAGCCCAACTCCGGTTCCTCGTACGTCGGTACGGACCTCAACCGCAACTGGAACTACCGCTGGGGCTGCTGCGGCGGCTCCTCCGGCTCACCGTCCTCCGAGACCTACCGCGGTACGGCGCCGGAGTCGGCGAAGGAGGTCAAGGTCGTCTCCGACTTCGTGCGCAGCCGGGTCGTCGGCGGCAAGCAGCAGATCAGGGCGGGCATCGACTTCCACACCTACAGCGAGCTGATCCTGTGGCCGTTCGGCTACACCTACGCCGACACCACCACGGGCATGACGGCCGACGACCGCAACGCGTTCGCCACGGTCGGGCAGAAGATGGCCGCCAGCAACGGCTACACCCCGGAGCAGTCCAGCGACCTGTACATCACCGACGGGTCGATCGACGACTACCTCTGGGGTGTGCACAAGATCTTCGGATACACCTTCGAGATGTACCCGAGGTCCAGCTCCGGAGGCGGGTTCTACCCGCCCGACGAGGTGATCGAGCGGGAGACCTCACGCAACCGGGACGCGGTCCTGCAACTGCTGGAGAACGCGGACTGCATGTACCGGTCGATCGGCAAGGAAGCCCAGTACTGCTAGGCGTCCTCGCTCTCCTCCGCCTTCGCGTCGTCCTCGAAGTAGGCGTCCAGCACCGCGTCGAGCTGTGACTCCCACTCCGCGAAGCGCGCCCTGGCCGGCGCCTCGATCTCGATCGGGTACCAGCGCCGGTCAGGGGTGTGCACCGTGACGGTGAACCGCTTGCCGAAGCGGGCCGTCTCGGTCTCCACCGCGCCGATCTCGTCCCAGCGGAAGTCGCAGCTCTCCTCGTCGAGGCTGAGACGGATGCCCCGGGCGTCGGCGACGATCCGGGCGCGCCGGTCGGCGGCCTCGAAGACGGGGCCGTCGGCGGGGGGTTCCTCCTCGGGGGTCACCTCCTCCGCGGCCTCGTCCGTCTCCTCTTCCGCCACGGCCGTCTCCGGCGCCGTCTCCGGCGCCGCGGGCGTCTCGTCCGGCTCGTCGGGGCGCGGGCCCGTGATGCCGGGGACGAACGCCGGGTCGGCCGCGGCGCCTTGCAGGGGCTGAATGCTGGGTCCTATGCGCTGCTCCACGGCGGAAGTATGGACGACGGAGCTGTGCGGGCGACAGCCAGGCTCACCCGCACCCCTGTTCCCGGGCCTGTTTCGCAGGCCTGTTCCCCTGCCTGTTCCCGGGGTGTCCGCTTAGACGAACAGGCTGAGCACCGCCGCCACCGCGAACCCGGCCAGCGACAGCACCGACTCCAGCACGGTCCACGTCTTCAGGGTGTCCCGCTCGCTGATGCCGAAGTACTTGGCGACGATCCAGAAGCCTCCGTCGTTGACGTGGGAGGCGAAGATGGAGCCCGCCGAGATGGCCATGATGACCAGGGCGACGAACGCCTGGGAGTGGCCGCCGTCGGCGAGCAGCGGGGCGACGATCCCGGCCGTGGTGACGATGGCGACGGTGGCCGAGCCCTGGGCGACGCGCAGCACCAGGGAGATCAGGTACGACAGCACGAGCACCGGCAGGCCCACGTCGTTGAAGGTGTCCGACAGGGCCTGGGCGACGCCGCTGGCCTTGAGGACGGCGCCGAAGACCCCGCCCGCGCCGACCACGAGCAGGATGTTGCCGACCGGCTTCAGCGAGGACGTCGACACGGTCTCCAGGGACTTGCGGGACCAGCCGCGGCGGACGCCGAGGACGTAGTACGCGAGGAGCAGGGCGAGGGTGAGGGCCACGAAGGGGTGGCCGAAGAACTCGATGACCGAGCGGAGGGTGGAGGGCTCCAGGGCGATCGAGGAGAAGGTGGCGGCGAGGATCAGGATCAGCGGCGTGCCGATGATGGCGAGGACCGTGCCGAGCGCGACCGGCTGTTCGCGGGGTGCGGCCCGCTCGGCGAGCACCGCGCGCTTGGCCTCCTCCGCGGCCTCCACCATGTCCTGCGGGACGGGCACGAAGATGCGGCGGCCGATCCACGCGGAGAACGCCCAGGCGGCCAGGACCGCCGGGATGCCGCAGACGACGCCCATGAGGATGACCCAGCCGAGGTCCACGTGGAGCAGCCCGGCGGCGGCGACGGGGCCGGGGTGCGGGGGCAGGAAGGCGTGGGTCATGGACAGGCCGGCGAGCAGCGGCAGGCAGTAGAGGAGGATCGACTTGCCGCTGCGCTTGGCGGCGGCGTAGACGATCGGCGCGAGGACGAAGATGCCGACGTCGAAGAAGACGGGGACGCCGAAGATGAGGCCGGTCAGGCCCATGGCGAGCGGGGCGCGCCGCTCCCCGAACAGGTTCAGCAGCCGGGAGGCCAGCACCTCCGCGCCGCCGCTGACTTCGAGGATCGCGCCGAGCATGGTGCCCAGGCCGATGATGATGGCGACATGGCCGAGGATGCCGCCCATGCCGGACTCGATGGTGGAGACGGCGTCCGAGCGCTGGACGGTGCCGAAGAGTTCGGTGACGGACAGACCGGCCATCAGGCCGACGGCTATGGAGACGGCGAGCAGGGCGACGAACGGCTGGAGGCGCGCCTTGATGATGAGGAAGAGCAGCAGCGCGATGCCGAGGGCGGCGACGGTGAGCAGTCCGGCGGTGCCGTCGATCAGCAGCAGGAGGCCGCCGGTGTGCGGCGGGGACGAAGGGGATGAAGGGGACATCAGGGGGTCCTCTGGATAAGTACATACTGCTTTCGGGCAGGGGGGATCGCGGCATGGCGTCCGGGAGTGCGCGGACACCATGCCGTTCACGGCGTGCGGGAGATGAGGAGGGGTCAGCCGAGGACGGCCAGCGCGTCGATCTCGATGAGGAGCCCCGCGGGCAGACCGACGTAGACCGTGGTGCGGGCGGCGGGCGGCTGGGTGAGGCCCTGCTCCTCGAAGTAGGCGTTGTAGATCTCGTTCATCTCGGCGAAGTGGTCCACGTCCGTGAGGTAGACGCGGATCATCATCACGTCGTCCCAGCTCGCGCCGCCCTCCTCCAGGATCGCCTTGACGTTGGCGAGGGTCTGGAGGGTCTGCTCGCGCAGGGTGGGGCCGGCGGGCGTCGGGGGCTTGCCCTCCTCGGCGGGGAGGAAGCCGACCTGGCCGGCGACCTGGAGGATGTTGCCCTTCTTCACGCCGTGCGAGAACTTCGCGGGCGGGGTGGTGTGGGTCTTCGGGGTGAGTGCGATCTTGTCCGTCATGCGGGGTCCCTTACTGGCGTTCTTCCGGAGTACTCGCCGCTGATGTCCTCCGCCGTACGGCGCACCAGCGGGAGCAGGGTGAGGAGTTCGTCGGCGGTGACGACGACGTTCGGCGCGGAGACCGACATCGCGGCGACGACCCTGCCGTCGGCACCGCGGATGGGTGCGGCGACGCAGTTGATGGACTCCTCGTGGCCGCCGAGGTCGGTGGCCCAGCCCTGTTCGCGCACCTTGGCCAGCTCCGTGAGGAAGGCCTCGGCGTTCGGCGTCGAACGGGCCGTGTAGAGGGGGTAGTCGAGCTTCTCCGCCACGGCGCGCCGCTCCGGCTCGGGCAGGTCGGCGAGGAGCAGCTTGGCGACGGCGGCGACGGTGATGGCGACGGGTTTGCCGATCCGGGAGTACATGCGGACCGGGTAGCGGCTCTCCACCTTGTCGATGTAGAGGACCTCGTCGTCCTCGTAGACGGCGAGGTGGACGGTGTGTCCGCACTGTTCGTTGAGGCGGACGAGGTGGGGGTGGGCGATCTCCCGGATGTCCAGGTTCTCCATCGCCTCCTGGGCGAGGGCGAAGAGCCGGGCGCCGAGGCGGTAGCGCTGGTCGGACTGGCGGTAGACGAAGCCGTGTTCGTTGAGGGTGCGCAGCAGCCTGAGGGCGGTGGACTTGTGCACGCCGAGGCGGTCGGCGACCTGTCCGAGGTCGGCGGGGCCCTCGGCGAGCAGCGGCAGGATGCTCAGCGCGCGGTCGACGGTCTGGCTCATGGCGTACGTACCTCCTCCTCGGCCCCTTGGGTGGCGGCTGTCCAGCCGGGGCCGAGTCGAAGTCTCCCCCACGCGGTGTCGTCGAGGGCGGCGAGCCGGTCGGCGTGGCCGCGGGCGGGGGGTGCGGCGAGGTCGCCGGGGGCGGTGAGGGCGGCGGCGGCCCACAGGTGACCGTGGCGGAGGCGGTCCCGCACGGGCAGGCCGCGCAGGGTGGCGGAGAGGAACCCGGCGGCGAAGGCGTCTCCGGCGCCCACGGCGGCGACGACGTCCACGGTGAGGGCGGGCACGAAGGTGGCGTTGCCTCCGTGGAACGCGGTGGCGCCCGCCGGGCCCTGCTTGACGACGAGCACCTCGGGCTCGGGCAGCGCCGCCCGGACGGCCTCCGGGTCCGTCAGTCCCCATGCCTCGTCCTGGCCGACGAAGACCACGTCGGCGCGGCGGGCGAAGTCCCTGAGCAGGGCGGGCCCCTCGGGGTCCGGCCACAGGCCGGGGCGGTGGTTGACGTCGAAGGAGACGAGGGGGCGGCCGGGGCGGGGCGCGGTGAGTTCCCGCATCAGGTCCCGGCAGTCGTCGGAGAGCGCGGCCGTGATGCCGGACAGGTGCAGGATCCGCGCGGCCCGGACGGCCGTCGGGTCGACGCTGTCCGCGCTCATCGCGGACGCCGCCGACCCCGCCCGGTAGTACGCCACCTCGTGCGCGTCCGTCGCCCGGTCGCCCGCCGTGCGGAAGTACACGCCGGTCGGGCGCGCGGGGTCCCGCCGCACGGAGGTGACGTCGACGCCGTACGACCCGATCGTCTCGACCAGGTGGTCGCCGAACCCGTCGGCGCCGACCCGGCTGACCCAGCGCGCCGAGTGCCCGGCGGCGGCCAGCATGCAGGCCACGTTGGACTCCGCGCCGCCGATCGCCCGCTCGAAGGACGGCACGTCGGCGAGACGGCCGGGGCGGGAGGGCAGGAAGGTGACCATGGACTCGCCGAGCGCGACGACGTCCACGACGCCGGGGGCGTTGCACGGTCCGGTGGCGGTCACGATCGTCGTAGCTCCTCGGTGTCGTACGGGGTGGTGGCCGATCCGTTGACCCCGCGTTGGCCGAGATGTTAGACAGCGGTAAGCGACATACGCAATGGACGTTGCATAACATGCAACGCACCTGATCAGGAGGCTCTTGATGAGCAGCGAAGCCCTCGCCCGCCTCACGGAGGCAGTCGTCGACCACCGCTTCCGGGGCCTCCCGCCGGACGCCGACGGGCTCACCGTCGGCGAGCTGGCCGCCCAGCGCCGCAACCTTTTCACCGGCGGCTTCACCACCCCCGTCCTGGCGCTGTCCGCCGAGCACCTGGAGCACAACCTGCGGCTGATGGCCGAGTACACCGAACGCCACGGCCTGGCCTTCGCCCCGCACGGCAAGACCTCCATGGCCCCGCAGCTGTTCGCCCGCCAGATCGAGCACGGCGCCTGGGGCATCACCCTCGCGGTGCCGCACCAGGTGCGGGTGGCGCGGGCGTTCGGCGTGGAGCGGGTGTTCCTGGCGAACGAGCTGGTGGACGCGGCGGCCCTCGGCTGGATCGCCGCCGAGCTGGCGGACCCGGCGTTCCGCTTCGTCTGCTACGTCGACTCGGTGCGCGGTGTGGAGCTGATGGACGCGGCGCTGACGGAGGCCGGCACGCCCCGTCCGGTGGACGTGGTCGTGGAGCTGGCGGCGGGCGAGGGCGCCCGGACCGGGGTGCGCACGGAGGCGGAGTGCGCGCGGGTCGCGGACGCGGTGGCCGCGGCCCGGTCGCTGCGGCTGGCGGGGGTCGCCGGGTACGAGGGCGAGGTGCCGGGGGCGACGCCGGAGCGGGTGCGGGCGTGGCTGGACCGGCTGGTGGCGCTGGCCGTGGAGTTCGACAAGGCGGGCCGGTTCGCGGGGCTGGACGAGATCGTGGTGAGCGCGGGCGGCAGCGCCTGGTTCGACACGGTCGCCGAGGCCTTCGCCGCGATCCCCGAACTCTCCGCGCCCGTGCTGAAGCTGCTGCGCTCCGGGGCGTACGTCTCCCACGACGACGGCCACTACCGCAGGCTGACCCCGTTCACCCGGGTCCCCGAGGAGGGCGCCCTGGAGCCCGCGTTCCGGCTGTGGGCGCAGGTGGTGTCCCGGCCGACGGCCGAGCAGGCCTTCGCCAACGCGGGCAAGCGGGACGCGGCTTACGACCTGGACCTGCCGGTCGCCCGGGTGGTCCGCCGGGACGGCGTCGAGCGCCCGGCCACCGGGATCGAGGTGACGGGCCTGTCCGACCAGCACGCCTGGCTGCGCACCTCGCCGGAGGCGGACCTGGAGGTCGGCGACTGGCTCGGCCTCGGGCTGTCCCACCCGTGCACGTCGTTCGACAAGTGGCAGCTGATCCCGGTGGCCGAGGCGGACGGCACGGTCGTCGACTACGTCCGCACGTTCTTCTAGGGGGCACGGCGATGGAAGATCTCGTCATCCGGGACGCGGAGGTCGTCGACGGCACCGGCACGCCGTCCTACCGCGCCGACGTGGTGGTGGACGGCGGCCGGATCGTGTCGATCGTCAAGGAGGCCGCGGCGGCGGGCTGCCAGCGCCCGTCGGCGGTGCGGGAGCTGGACGCCGAGGGCCTGGTCCTCTCCCCCGGCTTCATCGACATGCACGCCCACAGCGACCTCGCGCTGCTGCGCGACCCCGACCACAGCGCGAAGGCCGCGCAAGGCGTGACGCTGGAGGTGATCGGCCAGGACGGGCTGTCGTACGCGCCGGTCGACGACCGTACGCTCGCCGAGGTGCGCCGCGCGATCACCGGCTGGAACGGCTCGGGCGACGACATCGACTTCGACTGGCGGTCGGTGGGCGAGTACCTGGACCGGCTGGATGGGGGCATCGCGGTCAACGCGGCCTATCTGATCCCCCAGGGCACGGTCCGCGCGCTCGCCGTCGGCTGGGAGGACCGCGAGGCGACCCCGGCCGAGCTGGACCGGATGCGGCGACTGGTCGCGGAGGGCCTGGAGCAGGGCGCGGTCGGCATGTCGTCCGGGCTGACGTACACGCCGGGCATGTACGCGAAGGACGCCGAACTGACCGAACTGTGCCGGGTGGTGGCGTCGTACGGCGGCTACTACTGCCCGCACCACCGCTCCTACGGGGCGGGGGCGCTGGAGGCGTACGCGGAGATGGTGGCCCTCGCCCGGGAGGCGGGCTGCGCGCTGCATCTGGCGCACGCCACCATGAACTTCGGCGTGAACGAGGGCCGCGCGCCCGAGCTGCTGGCGCTGCTCGACGAGGCGCTGGCGGCGGGCGCGGACATCAGCCTCGACACCTACCCCTACACGCCCGGCAGCACCACGCTCGCGGCGCTGCTGCCGAGCTGGGCGAGCGAGGGCGGCCCGGACGCGGTGCTGGCCCGGCTCGCGGACGCCGCGACGGCCGAGCGGATCCGTCACGACCTGGAGGTCACCGGGTCGGACGGCTGCCACGGGGTGCCGGTGGAGTGGGACACGATCGAGATCTCCGGGGTCGGCGACCCGGCCCTCGCCGGCTGGGTCGGCCGCCGCGTGGACGGCTGGCCGGCGGCCCGCCGGCTGCTCCTGGAGGACCGTCTGGCCACCTCGATCCTCCAGCACGTGGGCCACGAGGAGAACGTCCGGGCGATCATGCGGCACCGCGTCCACACCGGCGGTTCCGACGGCATCCTCCAGGGCGCGAAGCCGCATCCGCGCGCCTACGGCACCTTCCCGCACTACCTCGGCCACTACGTCCGCGAGCTGGGCGTGCTGTCCCTGGAGGAGTGCGTCGCGCACCTCACCTCCCGCCCGGCGGCCCGGCTGCGGCTGCCGGACCGGGGCGTGGTGCGCGAGGGACACCGGGCGGACCTGGTGCTGTTCGACCCGGCCACGGTGGCGGCCGGGTCGACGTACGACCGTCCGCGCGCGCTTCCGACGGGCATCCCCTACGTTCTGGTGGACGGCCGGTTCGTGATCGAGGACGGGCGGCGCACGGACGTCCTGGCGGGCCGCTCGGTGCGCAGGACGCCCGTGTGAGCGGTCACGGCTTGGGCAGGGTGCAGCCGCTCGCATGGAGGTCGAGCTTGTTGTCGAGGCCGAAGCAGGCGGCGAACTGGTAGGTCTGCTGGGCGTAGTTGATGCCCTGGCGGACGGTGACGTTGCCGTTCGCGTCCACCTCGCACGGGTTGTTGAGGGTGCAGCGCTCGCCGCTCTCGTTGCCGGTGTTGTTGACGGCGACGACCCGGCCGGTGGACTGGTCGACGACCGGGGAGCCGGAGGTGCCGCCGATGGTGTTGCACGTGGAGGTGTAGCGGACGGAGTCCTTCCAGGTCCAGTCGCCCTCGCGCAGCTGGTGGACGAAGCCGTCTATGGAGCAGTTGTAGATGCGCTTCCAGTAGCCGGAGACGACGCTGATGGCGGTGCCGGCGACCGGGTGGGTGTCGTTGAGGGTGAGCGCGTCGATGCCGTAGGAGCTCTTGATCTGCGCGTAGGTGCGGGTGAGCTGGTAGACGGCGGCGTCGGTGTCGGTCATGGTCGCGTAGGCGATCTTGTTCGCGCGCAGCGTCGCCACCCGGGTGCCGGCGGAGTTCAGCAGGCCGAAGGAGCGGGTGGAGGCCCGGTCGACGACGACCTCGCCGGGGTCGAGGAAGCCGGACTCCAGACAGTGGCCGTTGGTGAGCACCAGCGCCGGGTCGTCGGCCGCGGAGTCCGGCATGCGGATGACCGAGCCGGAGCAGTTGCTGAGCGCGACGGTGCCGGCGAAGTTCACCGCCTTCACCGCGGGCGCCGTCTCGGTGTCCGGCGTGGCCGCGACGGCGGGCGCCGCGCCCGCCCCGGTGATCACCAGGGCCGCGAGCGTGGCGAGGAGAGGCTTCTTCATGTGGGGGTCCCCTCTGTACGACGGAGGCGACCGGAGGTCGTCCGGCCGCCCGCTGTCTTGTCATGCACATCCTCATGAAGGAGGGAGGGGTGGGCAAGGAGCCGTTTTCCGCCACACGTTCGGGGCATGAGCGAGACCCCGCGCCCCGGTCACCGGGTACTCGGCCGCCTCGGCGGGCCGCTCCGGCGTGGCCGGAAGCCCGCGTTCGACGACGGTGAACGGCGGGCCGCCGAGCTGCGGGCGCAGCGGCCCCGCCGGCGCCGACAGCAGCACCCCCGGCCGGAGCAGGGACAGGGGCGCGGCGTGGAGCGCCAGGACGTCGGTCAGGGCCGTCGCCGCGTGGAACGAGCCGGTCGCGGTGCGGGACGTTCGGCGGCGCGGGGCGTTCGGCGGGATCAACGATCGTTCAGCGGCCACGAGGCGATCGCCGACCGGGCGTACGGGCCCCCCTTGGCCCTACTTGGGACCCTTGGTGCCGCCCTGGCCGTGGCCCGGGTTGCCGTTGGCGTTTCCGGGGCCGTCGTCCGGGGCGGGGGTGACGGTGGGGGCGGAGACCGGGGCCGGGGCGGTGGACGGGGCGGCCGTGCCGGAGGGCTCGGAGGTGCGGGACGGGGAGGCGGAGGGCTCGTCGGCGGACGGCTCGGGGGTGCCGGCGTCGCTCGCGGTCGCGCTCGGCGACGGGGACGAATCCGGCGTGGTCCGTGCGCCGCCCGCGGTGGGCGGGGCGGAGGTAGCGGCGTCCCGGGTGGTGTCCGGGGCCGTGTCGGACGGCGTCCCGGAGCCCGGGTCGGCGGCCGTCGGGCTGGTCCGGCCCTTCTCGCTCTGCGCTCCCCCGCCGGACGACGAGAACCCGGCGATCAGCGCCGCCGCGGACACCGCGCCCACGGCCACCGCGACGCCGGCCGCTCGCCGCTGCCGCCAGGGACTGGGCTTGCGCCGCGAACGCCGGGGCCCCGGCGCCACGACCGGTGGCAGCTCGCGGGTCTCGTCGTAGGTGTTCTGCCAGCCGTGTGCCGCCGCCGGGTCGGCGTACTCCTCGTAGGCCGGGATGTGCTCCGGCTGCGGCTGGTACACCATCGGCGGACCGTGGTGTTCACCCGTTCTGGGGGGCTCGGACATGGCCGCGCATTCTAGGGACTGGAGTGTCTCCAGGGACAGCGCGGAGACATATCCATCCAAACCAGCCGTCTCACGTGGCGGAAAACACGACCCGCGCAGCGATACCCGGCCGTAAGCTCCCAGACATGCAGGTGATCCAGTCGACCAAGCTCGCCAACGTCTGTTACGAGATCCGGGGCCCGGTGCTCGAGGAGGCGATGCGGCTGGAAGCTGCCGGTCACCGCATCCTCAAGCTGAACACGGGCAACCCGGCGGCGTTCGGCTTCGAGTGCCCGCCCGAGATCCTGGAGGACATCCTCCGGAACGTGTCCTCCGCGCACGGCTACGGCGACGCCAAGGGCCTGCTGGCCGCCCGCCGGGCGGTCGTCATGCACAACCAGACCATTGGCATCGAAACCGACGTCGAGCACGTCTTCATCGGCAACGGCGTCTCCGAGCTGATCGTCATGGCGATGCAGGGCCTGCTGGACGACGGCGACGAGGTGCTGGTCCCGGCCCCGGACTACCCCCTGTGGACGGCCGCCGTCTCCCTGTCCGGCGGTACGGCGGTGCACTACCGCTGCGACGAGCAGTCCGACTGGATGCCGGACCTGGCCGACGTCGAGCGCAAGGTGACCGACCGCACCAAGGCGATCGTCATCATCAACCCGAACAACCCGACCGGCGCGGTCTACGACGAGACCGTCCTCAAGGGCCTCACCGACATCGCCCGCCGCCACAACCTGCTGGTCTGCTCGGACGAGATCTACGACAAGATCCTCTACGACGGCGCCACGCACACCCCGACCGCCGCCGTCGCCCCCGATCTGCTCACCCTCACCTTCAACGGCATGTCGAAGGCGTACCGGGTGGCCGGCTACCGGGTCGGCTGGATGTCGATCTCCGGCCCGCGCGCCCACGCCGACTCCTACATCGAGGGTCTGACGATCCTGGCGAACATGCGGCTGTGCGCGAACATGCCGGGCCAGCACGGGGTGGTCGCCGCGCTCAGCGGACGCCAGACGATCAACGACCTGGTGCTGCCGGGCGGGCGGCTGAAGGAGCAGTTGGACGTCGCGTACGAGATGCTGACGCAGATCCCGGGCGTGAGCTGTGTCCGCCCGAAGGGCGCGCTGTATCTCTTCCCGCGCCTCGACCCCAAGGTCTTCAAGATCAAGGACGACCGGCGGATGGTGCTGGACCTGCTGCGGCAGGAGAAGATCATGGTCGTCCAGGGCACCGGCTTCAACTGGCCCGAGCCGGACCACTTCCGCGTCGTGACGCTGCCGACGGCGGGCGATCTGCGCGACGCGATCGGGCGGATCGGGAACTTCCTCGACGGCTACAGCCAGCTGTAGGGGCCGTCGCGCGCGCCCTGGAACCTCACGGCCCGGCTTTTCGGGATCGCGCTCAACTTTAGAACGAATCCAATGTAGGATGGCTTCTGTCAGAGCACAGGAGGCCATCCCATGTACGAACCGATCCGCACCAAGTCGGTCCACACGATGGCCGGCACCCCGGACTTCCCCCACCGGTCGCGTGAGGAGGAGCTGGACATCCAGCTCGCGGGTCATCTCGCGGCGCTGCTCGCCGTCACCGACGAGCTGCGCGCGCTGGCCCCGTCCGACGACCTGGACACCGCGGCCACGCGGCTGGCGGAGCAGGTGGCCCGGCTGCGCGGCGGGCGGGAGCCGGTCCGCACCGCGGTGAGCACGGTGTCCGAGCCGCATCTCGCCGCGCTGCATCAGCGGGCGCACGCGCTCGCGGGGCGGGCCCTCGTCGTCGCCGCGTCCCGCGCGGACACCGCTGCGGCGATCCTCGCGGCCGAGCGGATGGACGCTCACGCGGAGGCGCTGGGGCCGCGGGAACTCGCGTCCCGCTGAGTCCTTCCTTTTCGAAGGGCTCCCTTTGACGGCCCCGGTCCGCGTGCACGCAGCGACGCGCGGACCGGGTTGCCACAAATTCACCACGTTGGCTTGAGCGGTTGTTCGCCGTAGGGCGCCTTGTCGTCTGCGGCTGCCCGTTGTCCGTGGCTGGTCGCGCAGTTCCCCGCGCCCCTGGCCGTCACCCCTTTAGGTCGACAGTTCACCGTCGTACGAACACCGTCGCCGACGCCGTCGAGCCCGTGTGCAGGGTGTCGCCCGGCCAGGTCACCGTATAGGTCACCTCGCGGCGGGTGCGCGGGATGTCGTTGATGGTGAAGGTGCCGTCCGCGGCGACCGTCACCGGGGTGAGCGTGCCGGTGCCCAGGCGGTCGGTGCGCTCCACCTTCAGTACCGCCCGCTCGGGCAGGGCCTTGCCCTGGGCGGTGAACGTGCCGGTGATCTCGATGCCGCCGTCCAGGGTCGCCTCCGCCGGGGCGGTGAGCGTGAGGGAGCTGGGCGCCTTGCCGACGGACACCGTGCGGGTGAGGTCGGTGGCGGGGCGGTGGGTCAGGTCGCCGAGGTAGGACACCGTGTAGACCGCGTCGCCGACGAGGTCGGGCTCGTCGAGGACGGTGAAGGTGCCGTCCTCCCGGACGGTGAAGGTGCCCAGCTCATGGGTGCCGTTCGCGTCGGTGCGGGTGGCGGTCACCTTCAGCGGCTGGGCGGGCGCGGGGCCGTCGTACTCCAGTCGCCCGCGGACCGCCAGCGGCTCCCCCGCCACCGCCTGGGCGGGGCTGTGGGCGAGGTCGCCGGTGAAGCGGACGTCGTACTGGACGGCCGGGGGCTGGATGACGTGCAGCCAGAACTGGTTGCCGGACGCGTTGGTGGTGACCGTGAACAGCCGGGAGCCGTCCGCGGACCACTCCATGCCGCGCGGCACGACCCGGTCGCCGTCGAGGCTGCCCTCGAAGACGAACTCCAGCGGGGTCGTGGCGTCGGCCGGGTCGGCGGGCTGGACCAGCAGGTCGGGGGTCGCGCCCGAGGCGGCGGCGCCCCGCGCGATGTACGTGCCGTCGCCGCTGAAGGCGACCGCGCTGGCGGTGGCCCCGGCGGGCAGCGGCCGGTAGGCGGTGTCGGCGTCCGACAGGTCGCCGGTGTTCAGCAGGCGGGTGCCGGCGGACGCGTCGGCGAGGGCGACCTTGCCGCCGTCGGCGGAGAGCGCCATGTCCTTCAGGTTCAGGGCGCCCTTGCCGTCGCTGTCGGCGAAGCGGCGCGCGGCGTTGCGGACCAGGCTGCCGTCCCTGGTGTCGAACACGGTGACGAACGGGTTGGACGCCTTGGCGTTGAGCGGCTGGCCCATGAGCATCCGGTCCCCGGCGCCCGCCTCCAGCAGCAGCTGGCCGGAGTCGTTCCACCCGGTGCGGGTGTACAGGCCGTCCACGATGCCGTCGAGATGGGTCGTGGCGGTGGGGCAGTCGGAGGAGTACTGGGCCTGCGGCGCCGTCATGTAGAGCTGGCCGCCGGACTCGGCGACCTCGCGGCCGCAGTTGTCGGAGGAGGCGACGGCGGCGGACGTGCGCTGATAGGTGACCGTGTCGTAGGTCTCGACGCGCTCGCGCAGGCCGACCCACAACTTGCCGCCGTCGGCGCTGACCGCGAGGCCGGAGACGTGCTGCTGGTTGGTGGTGATCGTGGTCAGCCGCTCGCCGTCGAAGTCGTAGACGGCGATGGTGCCGGAGTTGAGGTAGTAACCGACGTTCCGGTCCGCCACGAAGACCCGCTGGTGCACGTTGTCGACGGCCAGTGCCGAGAACGAGGAGATCGGCAGCTTGGCGACGACGTCGGAGGCCGCCGCGTGGGCCGCGGGCGCGGCGGCGACGGTCAGGCCGGTTCCGGCGAGAGCGGTGACGAGAGCGGTCGCCGCGAGTCTCCGGGAACGGTGTGCTGTATTCAACTGTGCCCCCCACAGGCTGAATTAGAGCGCCCCACGGTATGTCGTGAGACACCTGTAAAGAGCATGAAACAGCCGTGAAGATCGGGCCGCAAGGGGAAACACCGGAGCCCCGCACGCCGTTGTGCGGGGCTCCGGTGCCGTGACGAGGTCACCGCGGCCGGCCGTGACGATGTAGCTGGTCAGGGCACAGTCGGTTCAACCGGCCGCGGGGTCTTGGGGGTGGGGGATCAGCCCAGGCGCTCCACGAGGGCGCGGTACTCGTCCCACAGCTCCTTGGGCGTGTGGTCGCCGAAGGTGTTCAGGTGCTCGGGGACCAGGGCGGCCTCCTCGCGCCACACCTCCTTGTCGACCGTCAGCAGGAACTCCAGGTCGGACTCGGACAGGTCGAGGCCGTTCGTGTCCAGGGCGTCCTTCGTCGGCAGGATGCCGATCGGGGTCTCGACGCCCTCGGCCTTGCCCTCCAGGCGCTCCACGATCCACTTCAGGACGCGGGAGTTCTCGCCGAAGCCGGGCCAGACGAACTTGCCCTCGTCGTTCTTGCGGAACCAGTTGACGTAGTAGATCTTCGGCAGCTTGGACTGGTCCTTGTCCTTGGCCACGTCGATCCAGTGGGCCATGTAGTCGCCCATGTTGTAGCCGCAGAACGGCAGCATCGCGAACGGGTCGCGGCGCAGCTCGCCGACCTTGCCCTCGGCGGCGGCGGTCTTCTCGGAGGCCACGTTCGCGCCGAGGAAGACGCCGTGGTTCCAGTCGAAGGACTCCGTCACCAGGGGGACGGCGGTGGCGCGGCGGCCACCGAAGAGGATCGCGGAGATCGGCACGCCCTTGGGGTCCTCCCACTCGGGCGCGATGATCGGGCACTGCGAGGCGGGGACGGTGAAGCGGGCGTTGGGGTGGGCCGCCGGGGTCTCGGACGCCGGGGTCCAGTCGTTGCCCTTCCAGTCGGTGAGGTGGGCCGGGGGCTCCTCGGTCATGCCCTCCCACCACACGTCGTTGTCGTCGGTGAGGGCGACGTTGGTGAAGACCGCGTTGCCCCACAGGGTCTTCATCGCGTTGGCGTTGGTGTGCTCGCCGGTGCCGGGCGCGACGCCGAAGAAGCCGGCCTCGGGGTTGATGGCGTACAGGCGGCCGTCCTCGCCGAAGCGCATCCAGGCGATGTCGTCGCCGATGGTCTCGACCGTCCAGCCGGAGATCGTGGGCTCCAGCATGGCCAGGTTGGTCTTGCCGCAGGCGGACGGGAAGGCGGCGGCGACGTACTTGGACTCGCCCTGCGGCGGGGTGAGCTTGAGGATCAGCATGTGCTCGGCGAGCCAGCCCTCGTCGCGGGCCATCACGGAGGCGATGCGCAGGGCGTAGCACTTCTTGCCGAGCAGGGCGTTGCCGCCGTAGCCGGAGCCGTAGGACCAGATCTCGCGGGTCTCCGGGAAGTGCGAGATGTACTTGGTCTGGTTGCAGGGCCAGGGGACGTCCTCCTGGCCGGGCTCCAGGGGGGCGCCGAGGGTGTGCACGGCCTTCACGAAGAAGCCCTCGGAGCCGAGCTCGTCGAGGACGGCCTGTCCCATGCGGGTCATCGTGCGCATCGAGACGGCCACGTACGCGGAGTCGGTGATCTCGACGCCGATCGCGGACAGCGGCGAGCCGAGCGGGCCCATGCAGAAGGGCACGACGTACATGGTGCGGCCGCGCATGGAGCCGCGGAAGAGGCCGCCTTCGCCGCCGGAGCCCTGGAAGATCTCCCGCATCTCGGCGGGGGCCTTCCAGTGGTTGGTGGGGCCGGCGTCCTCCTCCTTCTCGGAGCAGATGAAGGTCCGGTCCTCGACGCGGGCGACGTCGGTGGGGTCGGAGGCGGCGTAGTAGGAGTTCGGGCGCTTGATCGGGTCGAGTTTCCGGAAGGTGCCCTTCTGGACGAGCTCTTCGCACAGCCGCTCGTACTCGGCCTCGGATCCGTCGCACCAGACCACGTTGTCCGGCTGGGTCAGTTCCGCGATCTCGTTCACCCACGAGATCAGTTCCTGATGGGTGGTCGGGCTGACGGTGCTGGGAGCCGCGTTGTCGCGCGCCACGATCGCTCCTAAATGAGGGATTTTTGTCCTGTCTGCCCCGTGGGGGCCGCGACCCGGATGCTTCGTAGCCGCTCATCCGGTGCCGACCGCACTCATTTGATCATCCGAGGCGACTGCGCATTTGTCCAGAGGACCGCACACCTGAGCGCCGTGAGGAACGCCACGTCCTGCGGTTTTCGCCGGGATTTTTTACGTCCACCTTGGGTTCGGGTGACCTTTTCTTTGTGTTCCTCACCGACGGTCGCGCACTGTTGTCAGGAGACTCTGATCCGTCACTTACGACCCCGTAGGTACGATGCCTCGCATGACTGCGTCCGCCTCCGACGCGCCCACGGACACGCCGGTCGCCGACCGTGGTTCCGCTGGGCTGCATCTGCCGCATCCGTCCCTGCCGGACACCATCAAGCCGAAGCTGCGGGGCTGGCTGCACCTCGGCATGTTCCCGGCGGTGCTGATCGCGGGCCTCGTGCTGACGGCCCTCGCGAGCTCGACCCGCGGCCGCATAGCGTGCGGTGTCTACGCCCTGACGGCGTGCCTGCTGTTCGGCGTGAGCGCCCTCTACCACCGGGGCAACTGGAGCCCTCGGATGGACGGCGTGCTGCGCCGCCTGGACCACGCCAACATCTTCCTGATCATCGCGGGCACCTACACCCCGCTGACCCTGCTGCTCCTGCCCGGGACGAAGGGGCGGTGGCTGCTGTGGGGCATCTGGGCCGCGGCCCTGGCCGGCATCGTCTTCCGGGTCTTCTGGGTCGGTGCCCCGCGCTGGCTGTACACCCCGTGCTACATCGCCATGGGCTGGGCGGCCGTGTTCTTCCTGCCCGACTTCATGCGCACGGGCGGCATCGCCGTCCTCGTCCTGGTGATCGTCGGCGGAGTCCTCTACAGCCTGGGCGGAGTCGTCTACGGCATCAAGCGCCCGAACCCGTCACCGCGCTGGTTCGGGTTCCACGAGGTCTTCCACGCCCTGACCCTGGCGGCGTTCATCGCCCACTACATCGGGATCTCCCTGGTGGCCTATCAGCACGCGTAGGGAACCACCCCCCGTCGGGCCCTCCCCGGGCCACCTTCGGGCCACGGCTTTGCGAGCCGTGGCCCTTTTTCATGCCCCGACACCAGCCCTGCCGGGCAGCCTGCTCGCGGCGGCCTACCGGGCCCGGCTGGACACCGCCGGGCTGCCCGGCGCCGCCGCCGACGCCGCCGGGGACGCGGTGATCGCCGCGCATCTGATCGCCGGACGGACCCACTCCCCGGCGCTCGCCGCCTCCGCCGACCAGGCCTACGTCCACGGCATGGGTGTCGCCCTGCTGGTGTGCGGGGTCGCGGCCCTGGCCGCCGCACTGCTCGCGGCGGCCTTCCTGCCGGAGGACCCGGCGCCCCGGCGGCTCCCGGACGCCGCGGGACCGGTCATGGCGACCCCCGGGGAGGATGTTCGACAATGACCTCCATGACGGCCGCACGAAGCACCTCCCCCGCCGACCACCCTCGGATCGGACTGCGCGAACGCAAGAAGATCAAGACGCGGGAGGCGATCCGCTCGGCGACGTACGAGCTGATCCGGGAGCAGGGGTACGACGCCACGACGATCGACCAGATCGCCGAGCGCGCCGAAGTGTCGCCGTCGACCGTCTTCCGGTACTTCCCGACCAAGGAGGACATCGTCCTCACCGACGAGTACGACCCGCTGGTGCTGGCCGATCTGCGCGCCCGGACCGCGGACGAGCCCTGGCCGCAGGCCATCCGGCACGTGCTGCGGGAAGCCGTGCGCACGGGGGTGGAGGAGGACGCGGAGATCGCGCGGCTGCGCACCCACCTGATGGTGCAGGTGCCGGCGGTGCGCTCGCGCATGATGGAGAGCATGTCGGTCACCGGCCGCATGCTCTGCCAGGCCATCGCCGAACGCACCGGCCGCGACCCCGGTGATCTTGAGGTGCGGGTGTTCGCGATGTCCCTGATCGGCGGTCTGATGGAGGCATCCCTGTACTGGGCCGAGAACGGCCACCGGGACGACTTCGCCACCCTCGTCGACCGCGCCCTGGACGTCCTGGAGCACGGCCTCCCCCAGCGGAAACCCTGAGGTCCGGCACTCCCGCCCATGCCATCCTTGGCCGTGTGAACGCACCCGAGATCCACGTCGAAGTCGCCCCCGAACTCGCCCTGTTCGTGCCGCAGCACCGGCGTTCCGGCGCCACCCGGCTCGCCACCGACGGCGTCTCGACGCTCGGGCATGTCGTCGAATCGCTCGGGGTGCCGCTCACCGAGGTCGGTGGACTCCTCGTCGACGGCCGGCCCGTGCCCGCCGGTCACGTCCCGAAGGACGGCGAGCGGGTCAGCGTACGGGCCGTGCCCCGTCCGCAGCGGATCCCGGACGCTCCCCTGCGCTTCCTGCTCGACGTGCACCTGGGGACCCTCGCGCGCCGGCTGCGGCTGCTCGGCGTGGACACCGCCTACGAGTCGACGGACATCGGCGACGCCGCGCTCGCCGCCCGCTCGGCCGCGGAGCAGCGGGTCATGCTCAGCCGCGACCGGGGGCTGCTGCGCCGCCGTGAACTCTTCGCCGGCGCGTTCGTCTACAGCACCCGCCCCGACGAGCAACTGCGGGACGTCCTCGACCGGTTCCGCCCCGAGCTGCGCCCCTGGACCCGCTGCACCGCCTGCAACGGCCTGCTGAAGGAGGCCACCAAGGAGGAGGTCGCCGACCGGCTGGAGGCCGGCACCCAGCGGACGTACGACGTGTTCGCGCAGTGCCGGGAGTGCGGGCGCGCCTACTGGAAGGGCGCGCACCACGAACAGCTGGAGGCCATCGTGGAGCGCGCCCTCGCGGAGTTCGCGCAGCGCGGCTAGCGCCGCTTGAAGTCCCCCTTTCCGCAGGCCACGCCGTCCTTGTCGCGGTCCAGGGCGAGCGGGTCGTCCGCGCCGTTGACCTTCAGGCGGCCGTAGTCGTTCTGCTTCAGCCAGGTGCAGCGGGCGGCCGTCGTCTTCTTCACCTGGGGCGGGAAGGCGGTGGGGACGCAGACGTTGGCGGAGCCGTAGTGGCGGTCGCAGCCGGAGACGGTGGGGCTGACCGGCTGGGAGGCGCGCTTCTTGCCGGGGCGCTGCACCTTGCCTTCGAGGTCGTCCGCGAAGGAGTGGATGTGCGGGGAGGCGTCGGCGGCCTTGAGCGCGGACGGCCCCTGGAGGTGCACCCACTTCGCCACCGAGGGCACCCCGTTTGCGTCGACCGCGAAGAGCATGTACCAGCCGGGCGGGGCCACGTTGGGGTTGTTCGTCACGTTCAGGTCGACGTTGTTCCCGTCGACGGTGAGCGGCAGGTCCACGAACCGCTGGTTGGGGTCGGAGGAGTGGGTGACGGCGGCCGGGCGGATCAGCTCCGCCTTGGCGATGGGCCGGTCGACGGTGATCCGCTGGGTGTCGCCGTAGGTCCACTCGGTGTCGATCAGCGAGGTGATCGTCGGGCGGGGGCCCTTGAGGAGGTACGGCGGGGTGTAGACGGACACGTTGTGGTTCCAGCTGCCGTTGCCCGGGTTGTCGCCGGTGGTCATGACCCGGCCGTCGGGGAGCAGGAACGCGGAGGAGTGGTAGCCGCGGGCCTCCGGGTCGGCGGTCACCGGGTCGAAGGTGTTCGTCTGCGGGTCGTAGAGCGAGGTCTCGAAGACCGGGTCGGCGCGGTTGTGCAGGGCGCCGCCCGTCTCCATGACCTTGCCGTCGGGCAGCAGCACCGCGGAGACGTACATCTTGCCCTGGTCGCCGGTCTGCGGGACCTTGCCGTCGCCGAAGTCGACGGTGCCCTGCGGCAGCGGCGGTCCGGCGACGTAGGACGGGTTCGGCTGCTTCAGGTCGATGACGTCGGTCAGCCGGTTCGCGTCCGGGTTGCTGTCGATGTTGCCGCCGCCGATGGTGAGGACCTTCTGGTCCTGCGCCGGGGGCAGCAGCACGCTCGCCGACTGGTCCCGCTCGTCCTTCTTCCGCAGGCCGGGGACCTGGGTGATGGTGTTGGCGTCGTAGTCGTAGATCGCGGCGCCGGTGCCGGGGATGTTGTTGCCGAAGACATGGCTGCCGGAGTAGAAGAGCCGGCCGTCCTGCATGAGGATCATCGACGGGTACAGGCCCCAGAACGACCAGGTCTGCTTGACCTGCCAGGTCGGCAGCCAGCGCTGCTCGGCCTGCGACCAGCGCTCGGCGGTGACCGAGCCGGTGGAGTCCTCCTTCAGCCCGCCGAAGGAGAGCACGTCACCGTTGCCCAGGACGGTCGCCGACGGGTACCAGTGCCCGTCGTTCATGTCGCTGGTCCTGGTGTAGGTCTCCGTCCCGGGGTCGAAGACGTACGAGTCCTTGTACCCCTGGTAGCCGATCTTCCCGTCCGCGGTCGGGTAGCCCTTGTTGCCGCTCATGACCAGCACCCGCCCGTCCTGGAGCTGGACGTGTCCGGCGCAGAACATGTCCTTCGGGGTGGGGATGATCTTGTAGCTGCCGTTCGCGGGGTCGTAGACCGCGGAGGTGAAGGTGCCCGCCTCGAACTTCTCCGGGTCGTTGCCGGAGCCCGCGATCAGCAGCACCTTGCCGTTGTGCAGGACCACCGAGTGCATGGAGCGCACCGGGTTCTGCGCGGGCAGCACCTCCCACTTCCCGTTCGCGCACTCGTCCGCCGTGCCGGTGCACCGCGGCGGCGGGACCGGGTCGGCGACCTGCTCCATCGTGTAGTCGTCGGTGGTGGCCGAGCCGGTGCCGTAGACGGAAACGCCCCAGCTGATGCGGTCGGTGCCGGGCGGCACCTCGGGGGTGCGGACGGACGCCTGGGTCCAGTCCCCCGCCATCGGGAGCGTCTTCAGGTCGGTCCAGTACTGCCAGCCCGCCGTGGTGTCGTGCCGGAACAGGGTGATGTTGGCGTCCGGTGTCGTCGTCTTGTACCAGAGCGACAGGTCGTACTGCTTGCCGGCGGTCACCCCCGGCGCGCAGTCCGCGGACTCGGTGATCAGCGCCTTGCGGTCGCCGTCGGCCCGGCGGGTCAGCGTCACCTTCATCGCCTTGCCGCCGGAGTGGGCGTCGGCGACGGTCTCGAAGGTGAAGTCGTTGTCGCCCCAGCCCGACTTCTGCCAGCAGTACGGCATGTCGCCGGTGCCGGCGGTCTCGAACCCGGGGTTTCTGATCAGGTTGGCGGCGGAGGCGGGCTGCGGAGTGGTGAGCAGCAGGCCCCCGGTGAGTCCCATGACGGCCACGAGGGCCGCTCTCCGTCCGGATCTCATGCGGTGCTCCTTGTGGCTGTGCGGCTCCTGCGGGGCAGATAGACCAGCGCCTCGGTGCCGACGAAGCGCAGGACGAAGGTGATGGCGAGGGCGAGCGCCGTGGCCGGCAGCACGGCGAGCCCGAACTGCGCCACCAGCAGCGCGATCAGCGGGATACGCAGCACCAGGTCGGCGTTGGACAGCAGCGCGAACCGCAGGGTGCGGTCGGCCCAGTGGCGGTGCCGCCGCCGGTCGCGGAACAGCAGCTTCTCGATGAGCAGGAAGTTCCAGGCCACGCCGAACTGGTTGGCGACGATCTCGGCGGGCACGTAGTGCAGGCCCGCCTCGGTCATGGCCCACAGGGCGGCCAGGTTCGGCACGAAACCCGACAGCCCGATCAGCCCGAACACCACCAGCCGGGCCAGCGGGTCGGCGGTGCGCAGCCCGGCGAGATGGCGCAGGAAGCGCATCCCCTCCTGCGCGGTGGACTTGGACTCCCCGGCGAACCGCTCCTGGAAGACGAACGGGACCTCGCTGACCTCGCGGGGGCGGCTGCGCACCGCGAGTTCGAGGAGGATCTTGTAGCCGAGCGGCTGGAGCAGTTCGGCGGTGATGTCGCTGCGCCGGATCGCGAAGAAGCCGCTCATGGGGTCGCTGATGCCGTGCAGCCGGCGCGGGAAGAGGACCTTGGTCAGCCAGGTCGCGCCCCGGGAGACGGCGACGCGGTAGCTGCCGGCCAGCCCGGCGCGGCTGCCGCCCTTGAGGTAGCGGGAGGCGACGACGAGTCCGGCGCCCGCGCGTTCGCCGGTGGCGACGAGTTCGGGGACGAGGGAGGGCGGGTGCTGGCAGTCGCCGTCCATGACGACGATCCAGTCCGAGCCGGCCGCCTTCATGCCCTCGACGACCGCGCCGCCGAGCCCGCCCACGGGCTCCTCGCGGTGCAGCACGGTCACCGGGAACGGGCAGTCCGCGGCGGCGGCTCGGATCACCTCCGGGGTGTCGTCGGTGGAGTCGTCGACGAAGACCACCTCGCAGGGCAGCCGGGCCGGCACGTACTCGGTGATCTGGTGCAGCAGCTGCCGTATGTTCGCCGACTCGTTGAAGGTCGGGACGACGATGGTGACGGCGCCCGGCTCGGCGACCCCGGCGACCTCGGTCGCGGCGACGGTCTCGTCGGGGACGGTGGACTCGTGGCTCATCGCTCGCCTCCTGGGGCGCCCGCGGTCTGGATGCGCCGGATCTCGATCCGGTCCGCGCCGGTGCCGAAGACGGCGACCGGCGTCGAGTGCTCGATGGCGGCCTTGACGTTGGGCAGGTCGACCGCGTCGCGCCGCACCGTCGGCGAGGCGACCACGTAGTCGAGGTCCCGCCAGCCGCGCGGCATGGTCCTGGTGACGGCCGGGTCGAGGTCGGCCTTGTAGAACCAGATGGCGCCGAGGCCGGGTTCGTAGCCCTGGTGGACGAGGTCCAGCCAGAGCGCGTCGTCGACCAGGACCCGGGTGTCCCCCGGGTCGGGCACCTCGGTGGCCAGCCACTCGGCGGCGGCCCGGTAGGGGGCGTTGGCGTCGGCGGTCACGGCGGTGCGGGCGCCGTCGTACCAGCGCGGCAGCACGTAGGCGCTCGCGGCGAGGGCGAGGACGGCGGCGACCGCGTACCGCGCGTGCGGCCGGCGGCCCGCGTGGCGCCGCTTGTGCAGGACGGCGTGGGCGACGCTGGCGGTGCCGCCCGCGAGGACCAGGGCGAGGAACGGCAGCGCCTGGATGATGTACATCGCGGGCAGGTAGCCGTTCGGGCGCAGGGCGACCAGGGCGAGGATCGCGACGGTCAGCGCGGGCCCGGCGAGCGCGCGGGCGGTGACCGACCAGCGCCAGGTCAGCAGGAGCAGCAGGGCGCCGGCGAGGCCGCCGAGGGGCAGGACGCGGTCGTAGTACAGCCAGGACTGAAGCACGCCATGGGAGCCGGTGCCCTCGTCGAGGATGAACCCGGAGCCGGGGCGGCTCATCTGGTAGACGATGCCGTCCCACAGCGACACATGGCCCGTGCCCGGCAGCAACTCGCCCTTGAGCAGGGCGAACAGCGGGTACGACAGGCCGATCAGGACACAGGCGGTGATCGCGCCGGTGACCGCGAACTTGCGGGTGTCGCGGTGACTGTGCCGCCACATGGTGAGCAGCAGGGCGGGCAGGACGACGAGTATCGTCTCCTTGGTGAGCACGGCCGTCGCGGCGGCGATGCCGGCGCCGAAGTGGTGCCAGAGGTGGCGGCTCGGGGAGGCGGCGAGGGTGAACGCGAGCAGCGTCCACATCACGGCGAGGTTGTCGAGAAAGATCTCCCGCTGGAGGACGACCGACAGCGGGGAGAGCCCGAACAGCGCCATGCCGAGCGCGGCGGCCCAGCGGGGCAGGGCGAGGCGGCGCCCGAGGACGTAGACGAGGACCGCGCTGACCGCGGAGATCAGCAGCATCGCGGCGCGCATGGTGCCGACGGTCATCGCGTCCGGGCTGATCAGCGCGGGTATCCAGGTCAGGACGGCGAGCTGGATCCAGCCGAGCGGCGGATGGTCGTACCAGTAGGTGTAGTGGGCGAGGCCGCGGCCCTCCTGGACGGCCCAGGCCTGGGCGAGATAGGTGCCCTCGTCGTCGCTGAGGGTGGGGTAGTCGGCGATGTTCCAGCCCTGGACGACGAGGATCGCCACGAGGAGGACACCGCACAGGACCAGGTCGGAGCGGGAGGAGCGCAGTCGCTGCGGAGGCTGTGTCCGACCGGTCGGACGGGTCATGGGCGCAGCGGTGCGCTGCGCGGGGACCTTGATTCCGGTCGCCGCGGGAAGGGTGGAGGTCACGCAGGAACGTCCTCTCGGTTCGCGTGCGCGAGATGAGCGCCGACATGGCTGGTCAGCTCCCAGTCGTTACGGCCGCGCTGTTCCCGCCATACGGCGCGGACGGCGGCCCCGGCGAGGAGCACCTGGTAGAAGGGGCCGCCCACGATGAGCTTCAGATAGTGGACGAACCGGACGCGCAGCCCGTACTGCTTGCCGAAGTCGTGGAGTCCGACCAGCTCGAAGACGAAGGTCACCAGGGCGGTGACGGCCGGCAGGAAGGTGATGAAGGCGACGCCGACGGGCACGTCCAGGAAGAGCGCGATCCCGACGTTGAGCGGGATGACCACCCCGGAGACGGCTTGCAGATACGGCGTCATGAGGGTGTAGCGGGCGAGCAGGCGCTGTCCGAAGGTGGGCAGCTGCTTCCAGTCCCGCTTCCGGTAGACCTGGAGGAAGCCCTGGTTCCAGCGGGTGCGCTGCTTCAGCAGGCTCATCAGCGAGCCGGGTGTCTCCTCGCGGGTGACCATCTCGGAGTCGTAGGCGACGACGACCTTCTTGCCGACGCTGGACAGCCGCACGCCCAGGTCGCAGTCCTCGGCGAGGCAGTTGGGGTCCCAGCCGTCCGCCTCGCGCAGCACGTCGGTGCGGACGAAGACGGTGTTGCCGCCGAGCGGGATGAACCCCTTCTGGGCGTGCAGGTGCAGCCGGGAGCGGAACCAGAAGAAGTACTCCAGGCAGTTGCGCAGGCTGTACCAGCTCGAGTGGAAGTTGATCAGCTGGACGCCGCCCTGGACGACGTCCGCGCCGGTGGCGCGGAAGGCGTGGTCGACGTGGGCCAGCAGCTCCGGATGGACCTGGTCCTCGGCGTCGAAGACCCCGACGACGTCGCCGCGGCAGTGCGGCAGCGCCGTGTTCATGGCCTTCGGCTTGTTCTTCTTCTCGTGGGTGTCGACGACGACCCGCACCCGCGGGTCACGTGCGGCGGCGCGCTCGGCGACCTCGGTGGTCTCCGGGTCGTCGTGGCCGACGATCACGATGATCTCGAAGTCGGTGTGTGTGGACTCCAGCAGCCGCTGGATGGTGTGGTCGAGCACGGCCTGCTCGTGCCGCGCGGGAAGCAGCAGCGAGAAGGACAGCTGCTCGGCCCCTTCGGGCCGGCTGAACCGGGTGGAGGCGAGCACTTCGGGCGTGCGCCACGCGTGCATCTGCCACCACAGGGTGAACGCCGCCATCCAGAACAGGGCGAGCGAGACGGCAGCGATGAAGACAGACGTCAGCAAACAGATCCCCCCAGATCCCAAATCCCCCCGCCATGACGGCCGGCAGCGGCCGGGCGTCACGGCATGTGCAGAGACTAGGGGGGAACTGTGAAGCGTGGGAGCTGTTCCGATAAAAAGCGTGTTTCCGGCCGGTGAGGTGCCTAGCGGGATCTAACCGAACACCTGCTCAGTTTCCGATCATTTCAGACAGCGCTTTCCGGCCCGGAAGCCCAGCGCTCACCGCCCTGCGCGCCCCGCGCCCACCGGCCCGGAAGCGCGGCGCTCACCGCTACGAAAGCGCCGCGCGCAGCCGCTCGGGGTCGGTCGTCGGAGCGTCACAGGTGAAGTTACGGCAGACGTACGCGGCCGGTTCACCGCCGACCAGCGGCCGGTCCGCGAGCAGCGGGAACTCCTCGCCGCCAACCGGGCCGTAGGCGACGACGGCACCAGGCGCACTGGAGAGCAGCGCCGTACGGTGCAGCTCCCGCGCGCCGGTGTCGTCCGCCGCGCGCCCCACGATCGCCACCTCCCGCGGCCCGTCGAGCAGCGCCTCCGCCACCGCGAGCCCCCAGCCGATGAACCGCGGCACCCGCGGCCCCAGCACCTTCACCACGCCCAGCGCCCGCTCGGCGGCCGTGCGGTGGGGCTCGGAGCCGGTGTGCGCGGCGTAGCTCAGCAGCGCGCCCGCGGCGGCGGTCCAGCCGGACGGGGCGGCGTTGTCGGTCGGGTCCTGCGGCCGGCGGATCAGCCGCTCGGCGTCGGCGGCGGTGTCGAACAGCGCGCCGGTCTTCTCGTCGGCGAACCGGGTGAGCACGTGGTCGAGCAGCAGCCCGGCGAAGTCCAGCCACACGCCCTCGCCGGTGACGGAGGCCAGCGCGAGGAACCCCTCGGCGACGTCCGCGTAGTCCTCCAGCACGCCCGCGTTGGCGCCGGTGCGCCCGTCCTTGCTGGTGCGGGCGAGGTGGGCGCGGTCGTCGAGGTGCACCCGGACCAGCAGGTCGGCGGCGGCGAGGGCGGCGTCGACGAGGTCGGGGCGGTCGAAGTAGGCGCCGGTCTCGGCGAGCGCGGCGATGGCGAGGCCGTTCCAGGCGGCGACGACCTTGTCGTCCCGGCCGGGTGCGGGCCGCTCCTCGCGGGCCCGCAGCAGCCGCTGCCGCACGCCGTCGATCCGCGCGGCGTCGAAGACGCCCTCGTGCTGCGGGAGTTGCAGCACGGAGGAGCCGTGCTCGAAGGTGCCCTCCTCGGTCACGCCGAAGTACTGCGCGGCGAGCCGGGCGTCGTCGTCCCCGAGGACGTCGCGCAGCTGCTGCGGCGTCCACACGTAGTACGCGCCCTCGACGTGCCGCCCCGTCCCGTCGTCGCTGTCGGCGTCGAGCGCGGAGGCGAAACCGCCCTCGGCCGTGCGCAGTTCGCGCACCATGAAGTCGGCGGTTTCCAGGGCGACGCGGCGGGCGAGGTCCGATCCGGTGGCCCGCCACAGGTGGGCGTAGACCCGGCAGAGCAGCGCGTTGTCGTACAGCATCTTCTCGAAGTGCGGCACGACCCACTCCCGGTCGACGGAGTAGCGGGCGAAGCCGCCCCCGAGCTGGTCGTAGATCCCGCCCCGGGCCATCCGCTCGCAGGTGTCCCGCGCCATCTGCAGGGCGCCCTCGGAGCCCGTGCGCGCGTGGTGGCGCAGCAGGAACTCGATCACCATCGACGGCGGGAACTTGGGCGCGCCGCCGAAGCCGCCGCGCTGCGGGTCGTACTCCCGGGTCAGCCCCAGCAGCGCCTGCGCCAGCTCCTGCTCCCCGGGCACCTGCTTGCCGGCGCCGTAGTCGATCTCCCGCCCGGCGAGATCGCGCACGATCTTCCCCGCGACGTCGGCGACCTCCTCGCGCCGGTCGTCCCACGCCTGCCGCACGCCCTCCAGCACCTGCCGGAACGAGGGCATCCCGTGCCGCGGCGCGGGCGGGAAGTACGTGCCGAAGTAGAACGGCTCCGCCTCCGGGGTCAGGAACACGGTCATCGGCCACCCGCCGTGCCCGGTGGCCGCCTGCACGGCCTCCATGTAGACGGCGTCCACGTCGGGGCGTTCCTCCCGGTCGACCTTGACGCTGACGAAGTGCTCGTTGAGGTAGGCGGCCGTGGCCTCGTCCTCGAAGGACTCGTGTGCCATCACGTGGCACCAGTGGCAGCTCGAGTAGCCGACGCTCAGCAGCACGGGAACATCCCGGCGCCGCGCCTCGGCGAACGCCTCCTCGGACCAGGGCCACCAGTCGACGGGGTTGTCCGCGTGCTGGAGCAGGTAGGGGGACGTCTCGTGGGCGAGTCGGTTCGGCATGGTGTCCATCCTGCCGCAGTACCCGTTCCTCGGCTCACGGCACGGATGCGGAGCCCCGGGTTCCGGCGGTCCCGCCCTCTCCCCTGGACTCGTCATGCGCATCACACTTGGCCGGGAACGCCGTTGCCGCCGGAGGGGGACGTGCCATGCGGGACAGTCATCGGGCCGAGGCCGAGCGGCTGCTGGTGAGGGCCGTGGAGGAGGAGGTGCGGCGGTCCGGAGGCCGCACCGACGGAAAGGTGCTGCTGGCGCGGGCGCGCGGGTCGCTGGACGCGATGGCGCGGGCGGCACGGGAGGAGTACGACGCCTACACCCGGGCGCTGGACGAGGCGGAGGCCGGGCGGCTGACGTTCGGGCAGCGGTACGCGCGCGAGGGCGCCGGGACGCCGCTGATGGTGGCGGTGGTCGCCGCCGTCGCCGCGGCCGTCGCCGACCTGGCGCTCGGCACCGGCACGGGCACCGCGCTCGGCGCGGGGGTCACCGTCGGGTTCGCGGGCGCGGCGGCGACCGTCGTGAAGGTGGCCGGGGCGCATCTGCCGGCCGCGCATCACCGCGCGGGGGCGGCCGGGCAGCCCGGCGGACCGGAGCAGCTGCGGCTGCAGTGGCTGACGGCGCTGGAGGTACGCGGGATCCGGCCGTTCCTCGATCAGCAGCGGGTGCTCGCCGCGTCGACGGGACCGAAGAAGAGCGGGCCGCAACTGCTGGGCGCGGACAAGAGCGCGGCGGCGCGCGGGCGGGCGGCGCTGGAGCAGTCGTTCGGACACCTGCCGGAACCGGCGGGCGCGTTCGCGGGGCGGCGGCAGGAGCTGGCCCGGATCCGGCAGTGGGTGCAGGCTGCCCGGGCGAGTACGAGTACCCGGCCGACGGTGGTGGTGCTGCACGGGGCGCCCGGCAGTGGCCGTACGGCGCTGGCGGTGCGGGCCGCGCACGATCTGCGGGACCAGTTCCGCGGGGCGTGCCTGGTGGATCTGCGCGGGGACAGCCCGGAGGAGGAGCCGCTGTCCACGCGGGAGGCACTGCTGCATCTGCTGAACCGGCTGGGCGCGCCGCGCGAGCAGTTGCTGTTCCGGGAGCGGTCGTCGGCGGACCAGCAGGTGAAGCGGCTCGGCGAGCTGTACCACCAGCATCTGACGGGGGTGCCGGTCACGGTCGTCCTCGACGACGCCTCCGATCCGGAGCAGGTGCGCGCGCTGGTCCCGGAGCGCTCCGACAGCCTGGTGCTGGTCACCGCGCCCGAGCCGCTGAGCCTGCCGGAGGACTTCCCGGCCTGGGTGCACCACCTGGAGGTGCCGGCGCTTCAGGCGGCCGGTGCGGAGGAGCTGCTGCGCGAGGCGGCGCAGGGGGATCCGGGGCCGTACGACGCGGAGTCCGCGGACCGGGTCCGGGAGCTGTGCGGCGGGCTGCCGCTGGCGCTGCGCATCGCGGGCTCCTCGCTCGGCGCCCGGTCGCCGCGGCGGCTGGCCGCGGATCTGGAGGCGTACGGTCCGGTGGGGCCGGTGGAGCGGGCGCTGTGGCTGCGCTACACCGACCAGCCGGAGCCGGGGCGCAGACTGCTGCGCCGGCTGGCGCTGGCCGGGCGGGCGTCGCTGGGCGCCGCGGCGGCGGCCTCGCTGCTGGCGACGGACGAGGCGGAGGCGACCCGGCACCTGGTGGCGCTGTCCCGCGCGGGCCTGATCGACCACGTCCGCGGCCACCGCTACCGCCTGCACGACCTGGTCCGCGCCTTCGCGCACGCCCGCCTCCTCGACGAGGAGGACCCGGCGGAGCGTACGGCGGCGCAGGAGCGGCTGATCGTGAACTACGCCGAGCTCGCGGACTCGGTGCTGCGCCTGGTGGACGGCAACATGTCGACCCGCTCGGACCGGTTCGGCCCGCACGGTTTCACCTCGCTCGACGAGGCGCTGCGCTGGCTGGACGACGAGTCGAGCTTCATCACGGCGGCCCTGCGGCACGCGGAGGGCGTGGACCAGGGGGCGGTGCTGAACCTGCTGGGCGCGCTGTGCGACTACTGCCTGCTGCGCGGCGACCTGTACCGGCTGGGCGAGATCAGCGAACTGGCGCAGGCCGTGGACCAGGGGCTGCTGATCCGCTCGGTGCAGTGGCGCACCGGTATCGCGGCCCGGCAGCTCGGCGAGCTGGACCGGGCGCGGGCCACGCTGACGTCGGTGGTCGACCTGTACCGGGAGGCCCACCACGACGCGGGCGCCGCGCGGGCGCTGTGCTCGCTCGGCATCACCCTGCATCACCAGGGCAACCTGACCGAGGCGGCGGCGAAGCTGCGGGAGGCGCTGGACATGCAGGCCGCGCCGGCGCTGGCGACGGACCGGGCGTGGACGATGCACGCGCTGGCGGCGGTGGAGCGGGACCGGGCCCGTCTCGCGGAGGCGCTCGAGCTGCTGACCCGGTCGCTGGAGCTGCACCGCGCGGGTGAGTCCGTGCACGGCGAGGCGTGGGCGCACTTCCAGCTCGGCCAGCTGTACATCCGCCTCGGCGACGCGGAGCGCGCCCGCGCGGAGCTGGGGCAGGCCCTGGAGCGCTACGGCCGCACCCGCGACGCCCGCGGCGAGGCCTGGGCGCTGACCCAGCTGGCGCGGACCCTGCTGCTGACCGGGGACGGCGGCCCGGCGGCGGAGGAGCTGCGGCAGGCGGCGGCGCGGCACCGGGAGAACGAGGACGCGCGCGGGGAGGCGTGGACGCTGTACTACCTGGGACAGGCGCTGGAGGAGACCGGCGACCTGGACCGGGCGGTACGCGAGCTGGAGCGGTCCCGCACGATGTTCTCCCGGATGCGGGACGTGTACGGCCTGGCCTGCGCCCGGCACCACTCAGCGCGGGTCACCCGCGACCAGCGGGCGGCGCAGACCGGCTCGCTGCGCAACTCGGGCTTCGCCCGTCAGCTCCTGGTGGACGCCCGCGCCGACTTCCGGCGCATCGGTGTCGCCCACGGCGAGGCGTGGACGTGCCTGGAGCTGGCCGTGGTGGACGCGGGCAACGCGCGTACGGCGCAGGCGCTCGCCCTGTGCGACGAGGCGGCGGGCCTGTTCGCGTCGTACGGCGACCGGCGGGGCGAGGACTGGGCGCGCTTCCTGCGCTGCACCCTGCTGCCGTACGCCGCCCCGGGCGGGGTGGAGGTGGGGACGGCGGTGGCGCAGGAGGAGCTGGCCCAGCTGGCCCGCGCCGGGCATCCCGCGCGCGACGAGAAGCTGGACGGGTACGTCGAGGCGTACGGGCTGCTGCTGGAGCGCGGGGTCAGCCTGGAGGCGGGCTGGCAGGCCTGGCGCCTGGGCATGGTGCCGAGCCGCCACGCCCGGGAGGTGATGGGCGTGGCGGTGCGGGCGGCGCGTGACGCCCGCTGACCGCGCGGGTCAGCTCTTCTTCGCCTCGGAGGCCGCGGCCGGGGACTTCGCGTCGTCGGCCGGGGCCTCCTCGAAGTCGACCTTGCCCATGTGCTTGTTCATGGACTTCATCAGGGCCCAGACGGCCAGGCCCATCACCGCGAAGACGATGAAGCCGAGGACACCGGGGGTGACCTTGTCCTTGTCGAACTCCTTGGCGATGGTCACGAAGTGCGTCATGGCCAGGCTTGTGCTTGGGGTCATGTCAGGCATTGTCCCGGATGCCCGCGAAGAGGTCGTCCTCGGGGAGGGAGGTATCGACGAGGGACTTCGCCAGCTCGTACTCCTCGGTGGGCCAGACCTCCTTCTGGAGCTCCAGCGGGACGCGGAACCAGCCGCCGTCGGGGTCGATCTGCGTGCGGTGCGCGATCAGCGCCTTGTCGCGGATCTCGAAGAAGTCGGCGCAGGGCACGTGGGTGGTGAGAGTGCGGTTCTGGAAGCCGGACTCGTCCCAGCGCTTGAGCCAGTCCGCGTAGGGGGACTCCAGGCCGCGGTCGAGCATCGCCTGGTGCAGGGCCTCGGTGCGGGGGCGGTTGAAGTTCTGGTTGTAGTAGACCTTCAGCGGCTGGTAGGCCGGGCCGTACTCGGCCTCGGGGTACTTCTCGGTGTCCGCCGCGCCCTCGAACGCCACCATCGTGATCTTGTGGGTCATGATGTGGTCGGGGTGCGGATAGCCGCCGTTCTCGTCGTAGGTGGTGATCACCTGGGGACGGAAGGAGCGGATCCTCCTCACCAGCTCGCCGGCCGCGTGGTCGACGTCCTCGAGGGCGAAGCAGCCCTCCGGCAGCGGGGGAAGCGGGTCGCCCTCCGGCAGGCCGGAGTCGACGAAGCCGAGCCACTCCTGCTTGACGCCGAGGATCTCCCGGGCCTCGTCCATCTCCTTCTTGCGCACCTCGTGGATGTTCTCCTCGATGTACTTGTCGCCCTGGAGCTTCGGGTTGAGGATGGAGCCGCGTTCCCCGCCGGTGCAGGTCACCACCAGCACGTCCACCCCCTCGGACACGTACTTCGCCATGGTGGCCGCGCCCTTGCTCGACTCGTCGTCGGGGTGGGCGTGGACGGCCATCAGTCGCAGCTGGTCAGTCAAGGCTCTTCCTCGGTCGTTGTGTCGGCGCCCGGTGGACCGGGTGCGAACGGCGGCTTCTATAGTGACCGAACCGGAGGGTGAATAATTCCGGGGTAAGGCCGGAAGGCCCGTTTCGGAACAGGGTGTCCCGCCCGGCCGAGAGGATGATCATGAGTACGGTGCGTACGCCACTGCGCGAGGGCCGCTACGGCCGTTCCTCCGACGAGCGCACGGACCGCACGCTCAAGGTGATCGGCGGGGTCCTGGGAGCGCTGCTCGTCGTCCTGGTCGGGTACTTCGCGTACCACTACGTCGGCCAGAACAAGATCAGCGCCGAAGTGATCAGTTTCGATCTCCAGGACGACGCGGTGAAGGTCGAACTGCGCGTCGAGAAGGACGCCGGCGCATCCGGCTACTGCACGGTACGGTCCCAGGCGGAGAACGGCGCCGAGGTGGGCCGGGCGGACTTCCGCTTCGACGGGGACGCCACCCGCCTCACCGAGGTCGTCACGCTGCGGACCACCGCGCCCGGGACCACGGCCGAGCTGCTGGGCTGCCACGCGGACTGAGCGCACCACCGCGCACCGCCGACGCACCACCCGGAATATCGACCGGCTGACCTGCGTTGACGCGGCTTTGGTGACTTATGTCCTCCCCCTTCCGTCCCTGAATTGTTAGGCTCGTGGTTTCGCCCACTCCTGAAGGAACATTCTTCTGGGTAGGGCGATGCTTTGTATTCCCAGTACCGACGAGGAGCACCTGTGACCCAGACCAGCGAGAACGTCACCTGGCTGACCCAGGAGGCGTACGACAAGCTCAAGGAAGAGCTTGAGTACCTGTCTGGTCCCGCGCGCACCGAGATCGCGGCCAAGATCGCCGCGGCGCGTGAGGAGGGCGACCTGCGGGAGAACGGCGGGTACCACGCGGCCAAGGAGGAGCAGGGCAAGCAGGAGCTCCGCGTGCGCCAGCTGACCCAGCTCCTCGAGAACGCCAAGGTGGGTGAGCCTCCGGCGACCGAGGGTGTCGTCGCGCCCGGCATGGTCGTCACGATCGCCTTCGACGGCGACGAGGACGACACGCTGACGTTCCTGCTCGCCTCCCGGGAGTACGCGAGCGAGACCATCGAGACGTACTCGCCGCAGTCCCCGCTGGGCACCGGCGTCAACGGCAAGAAGGTCGGCGAGGACGCGCAGTACGAGCTGCCCAACGGCAAGAAGGCCTCGGTGAAGATCCTGAAGGCCGAGCCGTACAGCGGCTGATCCCGGCCGCAGCCACTGCTTCACGCCCCCGGTGTCGTGTGACACCGGGGGCGTCGGCCTACGTCACTCGATGACCGTGTAGCCCGCCGTGCGCAGCGCCTCGCCGACCTCGGCACAGTGCGCCGGGCCCTTGGTCTCCAGGTGCAGCTCCACCTCCGCCTCGGTGAGGCCGAGGCGCGGATCGGTGCGTACGTGGCTCACGTCGAGGACGTTCGCGTCGACCGCCGACAGCACCCCGAGCAGCGTCGCGAGGGCACCGGGCCGGTCCGTCAGCCGCAGCCGTACCGCCAGGTAGCGGCCCTGCGCGGCCATGCCGTGGCGCAGGACGCGCTGCATCAGCACCGGGTCGACGTTGCCGCCCGACAGCACCGCCACCACCGGCCCCTCGAAGGCGCCGGGGTCGCTCAGCAGCGCCGCGACCGGGCTCGCCCCGGCCGGCTCCACGACCAGCTTGGCCCGCTCCAGGCACAGCAGCAGGGCGGCGGACAGCTCGTCCTCGGTGACCGTGCGCACCTCGTCGACGAGCGCGCCGACGATCCCGAAGGGCACGTCCCCGGGCCGCCCGACCTTGATGCCGTCGGCCATGGTCACCGGGTTCTCGATGGAGACCGGGCGGCCCGCCGCCAGCGAGGGCGGATACGCCGCCGCGCCCGCCGCCTGCACGCCGACGATCCGCACGTCCGGCCGCAGCGCCTTCACCGCGATCGCGATGCCCGCCGCGAGCCCGCCGCCGCCGATCCCGACGACGATCGTGCGCACCTCCGGGCACTGCTCCAGGATCTCCAGGCCGACGGTGCCCTGGCCCGCGATGATGTCGGGGTGGTCGAAGGGGTGGATGAAGACCGCGCCGGTGTCGGCGGCGTACTCCTGGGCGGCGGCCAGCGTCTCGTCGACGACGTGACCGTGCAGGCGCACCTCGGCGCCGTAGTCCCTCGTCGCACTGATCTTCGGCAGCGGGGCGCCCCTCGGCATGAACACCGTCGAACGCACCCCGAGCAGGGACGACGCCAGCGCCACGCCCTGCGCGTGGTTGCCGGCGCTCGCGGCGACCACTCCGGCGGCCCGCTCCTCGGGCAGCAGCCCGGCGATCCTGACGTAGGCACCGCGCAGCTTGAACGAGCCCGTCCGCTGGAGGTTCTCGCACTTGAGGTGCACCGGTGAGCCGACGAGCCCGCTCAGGTGCCGGCTGCCCTCCATCGCGGTCACCCGCGCGACCCCCGTGAGCATCTTCTGCGCCCCGCGTACATCGTCGAGGGTGACGGTGCGAAAGGAGTCAGCGGTGCGGTAGCTCATGACTCCAGCATCGCAGTTCACGGGCGGGAAGCGCGGTTGTGACCAACCTCCGAGACTGGTTTGCGCAGCGCCGGTACGACCCGCCTCCGGGCCGCGTACCCTGTCCCCCAACCCAGCACCCATTCATGAAGTGAGCCCCCGGCCATGCCCACAACACCTGAAATGTCGATGGACATGACGACCGTCGGTGACACCGGTCTTCTCGACGCCCTCCAGCACGAGGTGGCGGTGTTCGCCCGCCGCGCCGAACAGACCCGGCTCGGCGGCGTCGGGCAGGTGCGCAACTCCATGGACCGCGCCGCGTACCTGCTGCTCAACCGGCTCGACAAGGAGGGCCCCATGGGCGTCAAGGCGCTCGCCTCCAGCATGGGCATCGACTCCTCGACGGTCACCCGCCAGGTCGCGCCGCTGGTCGACTCCGGCCTGGTCAAGCGCACCTCGCACCCCGAGGACGGGCGGGCCGTGGTGCTCCAGCTCTCCCCCCGCGGCCTGTCCCGCCTGGAGGAGGTGCGCTCGTCGCGGCGCCGGCTGATGGCCGAACTGACCCAGGACTGGGCACCGGAGGAACGTGAGGCCTTCTGCACCCTCCTCACCCGCTTCAACGTGGCCCTCTCGGCCCGCATGAGCGCAGCGGGAGCCCCGGTGGCGGAACCCACCCCACCGTCCTGACCCGGGCGACGCCCGACTGCCCCTGGCCGCAACCCCGGCTGAATCCGGCCGCGCCCCTGCCGACCCTGGCCGCGCCCGGCCGGCCGTAGGTCCCGGCTGACCGTAGATCCCGGCTGCCCCCCTGCCTGCCCCGGCCCGTAAGCGGGCCGTCCCTCAGTCCGTACCCGAGCCGAACTCAGGTCGCACCCGGCCCGGCACAGGCCGTGCACGGCTCTTGACCGAAACGCTTCGCCTGGCCTCATATGAGACCGGGTCCTCGGATCCGCGTCCTTGGTCGCCCTCAGGGGGGAGGCGTGGTGCGACGACGGCAAGCGTCCCTGGGCGATCGCCGGGCCCTGGAGTTCCGGGCGTTCGTCGCGGGTGCGGCGGGGCGGCTGTTGCACACCGCCACGTTGCTCACGGCGGAGACACCGGACGACAACCCGCGCGCACGGCGCCTGCTCACCTATGCCCTCGCGCACACGTACGCGTGCTGGGACCGGCTGCGCGGGGAGGATCCGTACGACCGGGCCCGTCAGTTTTTGGCCACCCGCTTCGCGCGGGAGGCCTGGCACCATCACGGCGGGGCCCTCGCCCGGTTCCGGCCGGGCCCCGGCACCGTGCTCGCCGCGCTCGGCCCGCAGGAGCGGCTGATCCTGGTGCTGAGGCTCTTCGAAGGGGTCGCGGAGGAGCAGACCGCCGCGCTGCTCGGCCTGCCCCGCGAGCGCGTCCGCACGGTCTGCGACCGGGCCACGGCGACGCTGCTGCACCCGCCCCGCACCCCCGCGCCCGCGGCGGCGAAGACGGTGCCGTCATGAGGCGGCAGCGGTGAACCGGCTCGAACGGGAGGCCGCCGTACGGCGGATCATGGAGCGGGCGGCACCGACGGTGCCACCGGATCTCTACGCGCAGGTACTGCGCCGGGGCGGCCGGATGCTGCGCCGCAGGGTGCTCGCCCGCCGCGTGGGCCGGCTGCTGCTGCTCGCGGCGGTGGTGGCGTTCACCGTGTGGGCGCTGACCGCCCGCCCGTGGGTGGAGCCGCCGTCGCGGACGACCCCACCGCTCACGGGCTGGTGAGAAACACCGGTCAGCCGAGGGCCTGCTGAAGGTCTTCCAGCAGGTCGTCGACGTTCTCGATGCCGACGGACAGACGCACCAGGTCGCCGGGAACCTCCAGCGCGGAACCCGCCGCGGAGGCGTGCGTCATCCGGCCGGGGTGCTCGATCAGCGACTCGACGCCGCCCAGGGACTCGCCGAGGGTGAAGATCTTCGCGCGGTTGCAGACCTCGACGGCCGCCTCCTCGCCACCCTCGACCCGGAAGGAGACCATGCCGCCGAACGCCCGCATCTGCTTGGCGGCGACCTCGTGACCGGGGTGGTCCGGCAGGCCCGGGTACAGCACGCGGGTCACGCGCGGGTGCCGGGTCAGCATGTCGGCGATCCGCGTGGCGTTCTCGCTGTGCCGGTCCATGCGCACCGACAGCGTCTTGGTGCCGCGCAGCACCAGCCAGGAATCGAACGGCCCGGCGACCGCGCCCATCGCGTTCTGGTGGTAGGCCAGCTCCTCGCCCAGGGTCTCATCGGAGGTGATCAGCGCGCCGCCGACGACGTCCGAGTGGCCGCCCATGTACTTGGTCAGCGAGTGCACGACGACGTCCGCGCCGAGCGCCAGCGGCTGCTGGAGGTAGGGCGTGGCGAAGGTGTTGTCGACGACGAGCTTCGCGCCCGCGTCCCGGGCGACCTGGGCGACGGCGGCGATGTCGGTGATGCCGAGCAGCGGGTTGGAGGGCGTCTCGACCCACACCGCCTTGGTCTTCGGGGTGATCGCGGCCCGTACGGCGGCCGGGTCGCCGGTGTCGGCGACCGACCACTCCACGCCCCAGCGGGCGACGACCTTGGCGAACAGCCGGAAGGTGCCGCCGTACGCGTCGTTCGGGATGACGACGTGGTCGCCGGGGCTGAGCAGCGTACGCAACAGGCAGTCCTCGGCCGCCAGTCCGGACGCGAACGCGAGGCCGCGGCGACCGCCCTCGAGGGCGGCGAGGTTCTCCTCCAGGGCGGTCCTGGTGGGGTTGGCGCTGCGGCTGTACTCGTAGCCGCCGCGCAGGCCGCCGACGCCGTCCTGCTTGTAGGTCGACACCTGGTAGATGGGCGGGACGACCGCGCCGGTCAGGGGGTCGGCGGTGTTGCCCGCGTGGATCGCGAGCGTCTCGAAGTGCTGACTGATGTGCCTGTCGCTCATGGGGCCGAGCGTAGTGCGCGGACGCGGAAACCGGCGGACCGCGGAGTTTTCCACAGGTCGCGCACCGGGTTGGCCAATTGTCACAGGCGTCTGGAACGCTGGAGGCATGGAGATTCTCTGGGTCCTGATGGCACTGCTCATGCTGAGCTTCGTGCTGCTCCCCTACCTCAGGCGCCGGCGCGGCATGATCGAGCAGGTGGCGCCCGGCCACCCGGACGCCGCGGACCCGGCGAACTACGGCTTCGTGCGCCAGGAGCAGCTGGACGTCCGGATGCCGGGTCCCGACGAGGACCTGCTGGACGTCCTGGACCTGGTGCAGCGCACCCAGGACTACCGCGCGGCGGCCCAGCTGCTGGCCGGCACCGAGGCGGAGGGCGAGCTGCGCTGGCAGCGGGTGCAGGCGTTCGCGGGCGCCGCGTCCCTGGAACTCCAGCAGCGGCCGGGGAACGCCGGCGAGACGCCCGGCGGCCAGTGGCTCCGGGTGTGGCGGGCCGAGCAGCCCAAGGACGCGGGCGGCGCGGCGGTGCACGCGGAGTTCCTGGTGCAGCAGGCGTGGCGGACGGCGACGCCGGGCACGGACGAGTTCCGGATCATCATGGAGGAGGCGAAGGCGGCGTGCGGCGAGGCGGCGCTGCTGGCCCCCGGCGACCCGGTGCCGTACATCGTGGAGCTGTCGGTGGCCCGCGGTCTGTCCTATCCGCGCGAGGAGTTCGAGCAGCTCTGGCTGAAGATCCTCGACCGGGCTCCGAACCACATGGGGGCGCACCTGGCGGCCCTGCACTACTGGTGCGAGAAGTGGCACGGCTCGCGTGAGCTGGCTGCCTCGTTCGCGGAGGCCGCGGCGGCCCGCGCGCCGCAGGGCTCGCTGCTGGCGGCCCTGCCGCTGTTCGCGGTGTTCGAGCATCTGCCCGAGGTCAACCTGGTCAGCGGTTTCTACCAGAGCGAGGTCGTCACCAAGGCGATCCACGGCGCGCTGCACGCGGTCCACTCCGCACGCGCCGACGACCCCATGCTGGCGCACGTGCGCCATCTGCTGATCTTCTTCCTGGTGCGCGGCGAGCGCTGGGCGGAGGCCATGAGCCAGCTCGTCCACGTCGACGGCCATGTCGGCGCCCTCCCGTGGACCCTCTCCCCGGACCCGGCGGCGGAGTTCGCGGTCTACCGCGCCCTGGCGGTGGCGGGCTACGAGGCGAACGGCGGCAGCCCGGCGACGCTCCTGCACTGAGGCGCGGTCGCACCGAGACACGCGTGGCCCCGTGGCAGGCCGGCAGACGGCTCGGAAACCGGCCTGCCATGGACACGTCTTGCACGTCAACCCGCCGGTAGGCGATACTCCGCTTCCCCCCACAACCACTGATCACGACAGGCACTGAGCCCACCTCACACCGGCCGCGATCAGGCGCTGACCCGTGTCGCCGCGCCCCGCGGCACCCGCGTCGCGCACCCGCGGCACCGTGTCGCCGCACCCCGCTATCGTCAATCGCACATCCCGTGGGGGGACCCTGCCCGATGGGCGCGACCTTGCGCGCGCTGCGCGCTCTCCTGCTGCTCGCCGGCTTCTACCTGCTCGGCGTCCTGCTGCTGGCGGCCCTCGCCGGCATCGACTACCTGCTGTATCTGCACGCCCCGTCGGCCGTCGCGGCGAAGCTGTACCTCGTCTCCGTGCTGCTGGCGATCCCGCTGGTCCGCGGCCTGTTCATGCTGCGCACCCCGAAGGCGGAGGAACCTCCGGGCCTGGCCGTCACGGAGGCCGACGAACCCGCGCTGTGGCACACGGTGCGCGAGCTGGCCGACCGGACCGGCACCCGCGCCCCGTCCCGCATCGTGCTGACCGCCGAGGTCAACGCGGCCGTCACCGAGGACGCCCGCCTGCTCGGCCTGCTGCCCGGCCCGCGCCGCCTCTACCTCGGCGTACCACTCCTCCAGGGCCTGACCGAGGCCCAGCTCCGCTCGGTCCTCGCCCACGAACTGGGCCACTACTCCAACGCCGACACCCGCCTCGCCGCCCTCACCGTGCGCGGCCGGGCCCAGATCCTGCGCACCATCGGCCAGTTCGAGGAGCGCGCCGGGAAGACCGCCGAGCGCGAGCGGGCCCGGCAGGAGAAGAAGAACGCCAAGGCCGCGGCCAAGGGCAGGAAGACGAGCGAGGTCGACACCCGGCACGCGGGCCTGACGTACCGCGCGATGGCCCGGCTCTACACCGCGTACGCCAAGCTCTACTTCCGCGCCACGCTGGCCGGCGCCCGCCGCCAGGAGTACGCCGCCGACGCCGCTGCCGCCAGCATCGCCGGCCGGGACGCCACCGCCTCCGCGCTGCGCGAGATCCCGGTCCTCGACGCCGCGTTCGGCTTCTACACGCACCACTACCTCACCCTGGGCGAGAACGCCGCCCTGCTGCCGCCGCGCGGTGAGGTGTTCGGCGGCTTCGGCCGGATGCTGAGCGCCCGCCAGCTCGAACTCGCCGGGCTGTGCACCGAACTCCCGACCGAGCCCGTCTCGCCGTACGACTCCCACCCGCCGATCGCCGACCGCGTCCACCGCGTCGAGGCGCTGCCCGCCGACCACCGCACGGACGAGGGCCGGGGCGCCGCCCTCGGCCTGCTGTCCGACCCCGACCGCACCCTCGCGGCCCTGGAGGACGCGGCCCTGTCGGACGACGTACGACGGTGGCGGCGTACGGCCGACTGGCCGGAGCTGCTCGACGGCTCGATGACCGCCCAGCTCGCCGGCCTCGACACCCCCCTGCACCGGGCGCTGGCCCTCTACACCAAGGCGCGCCCCACCCTGCCCGCGCTGCTCGACCTGATCGATGAGGGCCGGCTGTGGCAGCTGGCGCGGCGGTTGCCGCTGTCCGACGAGGCGGCGGCGGCGAAGGGCCGCGCCTTCCGGGAGTTCGTCCGGCCCGCGCTGGCCGAGTCGCTGCACCGCATGGCGCTGGCCGAGTTCAGCGCCCACGCGCGGCTGCGCTGGGAGTTCTCCTGGGAGCGGAGCGCGACCGCGCGGCTGCTGCCCGCGCCGGGCGAACCGGCGCCCGCGACCGACACCGACCTGAGCGACCTGCTCGCTCCCGCCGTCGCCGCCGCGGTCGCCGACCACCCGGCCACCGCCCCGCTGCGCGCCCTGCTGCCCTCCGCCCCGACCGACCCCGCGAACCGAGAAACGGACAGTTCCCGATGACCGTAGTGCTGTGGATCCTGGCGATCCTGGCCGTCCCCACGCTGATCTTCTTCGGGTGGCTGGCCTGGGTGTTCCTGAAGGAGTTCTTCTCCCCGAGCCATGACGAGGACGCCGCCGCCGAGGCGGCCGGGAAGCTCGGGTTGCTGCCCGCCACCCGGCAGAACACCGAGCACGCGGGGCCGCTGCCCGCGGGCTGGGAGACGGCGCTGGCGGCCGTGCGCGGCGGCGACTGGCAGGCGGCGGCCGGTCTGATGCGCGAGACGGGACGCGACTGGGACCGCCGTTCCATGGCCGCGTACCTGCTCGGCGACATCGCGGCCGAGGAGGACGAGTGGCTGCTCGCCTGGGAGGCCGCGCGTCCCGAGGACCCGGACGCGGCCGTGGTGCGCGCCCGCAGCACGGTGATCCTGGCCTGGAAGCTGCGGGGCGGAAAGCGGGCCAAGTACACGACGAGCGAGCAGTTCGCGGGCTTCCACCGGACGCTCGCGGGCGCCCGCGAGGACATCGCCCGGGCGGCGGCGCTGAACCCCGACGACCCCACGCCGTTCATCACGGAGATCTGGGTGGCGCTCGGGCTCGGCTATCCGCACGCGGAGATGGACAAGCTGTGGGCGGAGATCACCGCCCGTGCCCCCCACCACTACGAGGCGCACTTCTCGGCGCTCCAGTACTGGTGCGACAAGTGGCGCGGCTCCGAGCGGCTCGCCATGGAGTTCGCCGAGCAGGCCGCGGCGAAGGCGCCGCTGGGCAGCCTGCTGACCGTGCTGCCGCTGATCGCCCACTTCGAGCACGACGAATCGGACGACGCCGAGGGCGACCGCACGCCGGAGATGGTGGCCCGGGTGGACGCGGGCCTCGCGGACGCCGCCGCGGCCGACCCGGCCCACCCGCGCCTGCCGGAGCTGCGCCACCTGCTGGCGTACTACCTCTCCCTCCAGGACCGGGACGAGATGGCGATCGAGCAGTTCCGCCTGGTGGACGGCTACGTCAACGCGCTGCCCTGGCGTTACCGCGGCGACGGCATGTCGGCGTACTACTGCCGGATCCGCGACTCGTCGGCGCTGGCGGTGGCCTCCGCTGACTGACACCGGCCGGCACACGACCGGAATTCGGGGCGGCACTCGGACGTTCACCGAGTGCCGCCCCGATGTCGTCCGGCGAGAAGGAGCCCCACCATGCTGTTCGGCCGCACCCCCGTCCTGCCCACCCCGGAGCAGGCACTGAAGGGCCGCCCGGAGCCCACCTTCGCCGTCCCCGAGCGCCACACGGTCCTCGGCACCCCCCTCCTCGGCCCCTACCCCGAGGGCCTGGAGATCGCCGACTTCGGCCTCGGCTGCTTCTGGGGCGCCGAGCGCAAGTTCTGGCAGCTCCCGGAGGGCGTGTACACGACCCTGGTCGGCTACCAGGGCGGCTACACCGAGCACCCCACCTACGAGGAGGTCTGCTCCGGCCTGACCGGCCACACGGAGGTCGTCCGCGTGGTCTACGACCCCTCGGTGATCTCCTACGACCGCCTCCTGAAGACCTTCTGGGAGTCCCACGACCCCACGCAGGGCTTCCGCCAGGGCAACGACGTCGGCACCCAGTACCGCTCGGCGATCTACACCCACACCCCCGCCCAGGCGGCCACCGCCGAGTCCTCCCGCGAGGCCTACCAGAAGGTCCTCTCGGACTCCGGCTACGGCGAGATCACCACGGAGATCCTCCCCGCGGACGGCCGCCCCTTCTACCCGGCCGAGGACTACCACCAGCAGTACCTTTCGGACAGCAAAAACCCGAACGGGTACTGCGGGCTGGGCGGGACCGGGGTGTCCTGCCCGATCGGTGTCGCCAAGGCCGACGGGTGACGGCTGGCGTTGCGCCGAAACTGCTGGAAGCGTTGTGGCGGGAACGACGGCCGTCGAGCCCGCCCCTCGCCCACACGTTTTGCAGCACGTACGCGGATCGCTGGGTGCGTTTCCACAGCCTCCTGGCTCCAGCGCTACCCGGAGTCCGAAGACGAGTACCCGGTTGTCCTGGAGCGGTACAACACGGTTCTCGACGAGTTGTTCACGGGTCTGGAGGTGTTCGTCGTGACCATGGACTGGTCGTGCACACCGACCGGTCCCGCCGGCTAGGCCGTGTTTTGAAAGTCGGCTCTGCTTCTCGTCCCGCATCGCGATGATCTCGGTGTGGGGCGAGGGGATCTTTCTGACGATCAGTGGGCTGTGCTGGAGCCGCTGTTGCCGGTCGCGGTGCTGGGGCGGCCGTCGTTGGGCCGGCGGAAGCTGATCGACGGAATCCGGTGGCGCGTGCGGACCGGTGCTCCGTGGAGGGATCTGCCGTCGGAGTACGGGCCGTGGCAGACGGTCTACGGACTCTTCCGCCGCTGGCAGCGTGACGGCACCTGGCCCGAACTGCTGACCCGGCTGCAGGCCCGGGCGGACGCGGCCGGGCTGATCACGTGGGAGGTCAACGTCGACTCCACGATCTGCCGGGCCCATCAGCACGCCGCAGGCGCCCGCCGCGACGGCCAGGCCCAGAAAGAACCGCCGGGCGGAACCCGCACCGAGCGCGAGGATCACGGCCTGGGCCGGTCCCGGGGAGGCTTCACCACCAAAATCCATCTGGCCTGCGAGCAAGGCCAGCGGCCGCTGTCTCTGCTGGTCACCGCAGGTCAGCGCGGTGACAGTCCTCAGTTCACCGCCGTCCTGGAAGGCATCCGGGTGCCCCGCACCGGACCGGGCCGTCCCCGTGTCCGGCCGCTGCGAGTGCGGGGCGACAAGGCGTACTCCTCCCGCGCCAACCGGGCCTACCTTCGAAAGTGCGGAATCCGCTGCACGATCCCGGAGCCTGCTGACCAGGCCGCCCACCGCAAACGGCGCGGGAAGGCCGGCGGGCGGCCTCCGGCCTTCAATCGCGAGGACTACAAGGCCCGGCACGCGGTCGAGTGCGGGATCAACCGGCTCAAGCGCAACCGTGCGGTCGCCACCCGGTTCGACAAGCTCGCCGTCCGCTTCGAAGCCACCGTCCTGATCGCCGCGATCGGCGAATGGCTGTGACCGGCCTGAGCTGTCGGTTCCTCATGCCATGCTGACCGCGACCAGGGTCGACAGCGAGGGGGAGGCAACGATGGGGGCTCAGTACTACGGCGCCGACAGCGAGAACGGCGACCGCATCGACGACCCCTCCGAGGACGCGCTGTTCATGATGATCAGCGACCTCAACGACTCCGACAACACCTTCGTCGTCGTCCAACCCGACGAGGACGACCCCGTCTGGTTCGCCTCCGTGGCCGTCCTGGACGAAGGCGGCTACGAGATCGTCCGCCGCGACACCACCCGCAACGAGCACGAGGTCACCACGGCGACCAGCATCAACGACATCGCCCGCGACCTCACCATCTGGATGGCCGCCCGCGACTTCCCCGGACGGCCAACCAGGCAGGCCAGCGAGTTCTAAAACACGCCCTAGGTGTATTGATCACGAGCGTTGTTGACACTCGCAGGTCTTGATCATGGCGAAGACCTCCGGTGTGGTGGAGCTGTCTAGGACTGCACCACACGGAGGTCTTCGTGTCCCACCGTAATGCCCGGCTGACCGTCTTCGGTAGGCGGTTGCTCGTTCAGCGTGTCTGCTCAGGCCGTCCCATCGCGCACGTAGCTGCCGAGATGGGCATCTCGCGGGCGACCGCCCACAAGTGGATGCGACGGTGGCGGGCCGAGGGTGACCGCGGGCTCGCCGACCGCTCCAGCCGGCCGCTGACCACCCCGCACCGAACCCCGGCCGCCATGGAGGCCCGTGTCTGCAAGCTACGGCAGGCCCGCAAACTCGGGCCGGCCCGCATCGGACCGATCCTGGGCCTGCCCGCCTCGACCGTGCACCGCATCCTGGCCCGCCACGGCATGAACCGCCTGGCCTGGCTGGACCGCCCGACCGGCGAGCCGATACGCCGCTACGAACG